>CADCAS010000045.1:10051-38092 GCA_902799465.1 uncultured Eubacteriales bacterium | reverse complement strand
CTCTTGGTAGTTTGTTGTTTCATCACCTTCATTCTACCACAAAGCAGCCTCGCTGTCTCTAGCTTGGCTGCTTTTCCGTGGGTCTTTTTTTACAGCCCCCAAGAGGAACGACAGGGCGGCAGCCTTGGCTCCCCTTTCAGGGGAGCTGTCAGCCGACAGGCTGACTGAGAGGTCGTTCCCCCAATCGTAGCCATCAAAACCAATGCGTCGGATGCGCGGCAGCCGCCATTCCTGTTCCCTGCACCCTGTTCCCTTTTTCTTTCCCCTCTGTTTCAGAAAAAAACTTCCGCACCCCCTTGACATTCCCCCGCAAAGCGGATATAATAGTCAAAGAAAGTCAAAGATGACTTTTTACACTGACTTTGCCCTGAAAGGGGGAGCATATATGAACTTTGAGAAATACACCCAGAATTCCAGGGAAGCCCTGAACGACGCCATTCAGCTGGCGCTGAACAACCAGAACGGCCAGGTGGACGAGCAGCATCTGCTGTACGCCCTGCTGAGTCAGAAGGACGGGCTGACGGCGCAGCTGATGAAGAAGCTGAAGATCCAGCCCAGCCGCATGATGGCGGCCTGCGACCGGGAGCTGCAGCGGATCCCGAAGATCTCGGGCTCCGGCTTTGATCCCAACCAGATCAGGTTTGCCCCTCTGTTGTACGAGGTGTTCAACGAGGCCGAGCGGCAGTCGGAGTACATGCACGACGATTTCGTGTCCGTCGAGCATCTGCTGCTGGGCCTGATCGAGAAGCCCAACGGCGCGATTCGGTCCATCTTCAACGAGTTCGGCCTGACGAAGGAGGGCTTTTTAGAGGCGCTCCAGAAGACCCGGGGCAACACCCGCGTCACCAGCCAGAACCCCGAGGACACCTACGACGCGCTGCTGAAGTACGGCATCGACCTGACGGCCAAGGCCCGCAGCGAAAAGGCCGACGAGAAGCTGGACCCCGTCATCGGCCGCGACGACGAGATCCGCAACGTCATCCGCATTCTGTCCCGAAAGACCAAGAACAACCCGGTGCTCATCGGCGACCCCGGCGTGGGCAAGACCGCCATCGCCGAGGGACTGGCCCAGCGCATCGTGGCCGACGACGTGCCCGTGCGGCTGCGCGACTGCCAGCTGGTATCGCTGGACATGGGCGCGCTGATCGCCGGCGCAAAGTACCGCGGCGAGTTCGAGGAGCGGCTGAAATCCGTGCTGGAGGAGGTCAAGAAGTCCGAAGGCCGGGTGATACTGTTCATCGACGAGCTGCACAACATCGTCGGCGCTGGCAAGGGCGAGGGCAGCATGGACGCCGGCAACCTGCTCAAGCCCATGCTGGCCCGCGGCGAGCTGCACTGCGTGGGCGCGACCACCGTGGACGAGTACCGCAAGTACATCGAGAAGGACCCCGCGCTGGAGCGCCGCTTCCAGCCCGTGATGGTCAACGAGCCCAGCGTGGAGGACACCATTTCCATACTGCGCGGCCTGCGGGAGCGCTACGAGGTGTTCCACGGCGTGAAGATCGCCGATACCGCGCTGATCGCCGCCGCCACCCTCTCCGACCGCTACATCACCGATCGCTTCCTCCCCGACAAGGCCATCGACCTGGTGGACGAGGCCTGCGCCATGATCCGCACCGAGATCGACTCCAAGCCCCAGGCGCTGGACAGCATCGAGCGCGAGATCAATCAGCTCTCCATGGAGGAGAGCGCCCTGGCCAAGGAGGGCGAGGGCTCCGCGCACGAGCTGGAGCGGGTGCAGGGCGAGCTGAACGTGCTGCGCCAGAAATACGCCGAGATGGAGGCCCAGTGGCAGAAGGAGAAGGAGGCCATCAAGAAGACCCACAAGCTGCGCGAGCAGATCGAGCAGGTCAACGCCGACATCGAGAAGGCGCAGCGCGACAACGACCTGAATCGCGCGGGCGAGCTGCTGTACGGCGAGCTGCCGCAGCTCAAAGCCCAGCTGGCCGAGGCCGAGAAGGAGACCGAGTCCAACAAGGGCGCGGAAACGCTGCTGCGCGACCGCGTCACCGAGGATGAGATCGCCCGCATCGTCTCCCGCTGGACCGGCATCCCGGTGACCAAGCTGGTGGAGAGCGAGAAGGCCAAGCTGCTGAAGCTGGCCGACGTGCTGCACGAGCGGGTCATCGGCCAGGACGAGGCGGTCCAGAAGGTCGCCGAGGCCATACTGCGCTCCCGCGCCGGCATCCAGGACCCCAACCGGCCCATCGGCTCCTTCCTGTTCCTGGGACCCACCGGCGTCGGCAAGACCGAGCTGGCCAAGACCCTGGCACAGGCCCTGTTTGACGACGAGAAGAACCTGGTCCGCATCGACATGACCGAGTACATGGAGAAGTTCTCCGTGTCCCGCCTGATCGGAGCGCCTCCGGGATACGTGGGCTACGACGAGGGCGGTCAGCTCACCGAGGCCGTGCGCCGTCAGCCCTACAGCGTGGTGCTGTTCGACGAGGTGGAGAAGGCGCACCCCGACGTGTTCAACATCCTGCTGCAGGTGCTGGACGACGGGCGCATCACCGACTCCCAGGGCCGCACCGTGGACTTCAAGAACACCATCATCATACTGACCTCCAACCTGGGCAGCGACATCATCCAGGAGGGCATCGACAGCGAGGGGCACCTCACCGAGACCGCCCGCAAGCGCACCGAGGCGCTGCTCAAGACCAAGTTCCGCCCCGAGTTCCTGAACCGGCTGGATGAAATCGTCATCTACACCCCCCTGACCCGCGACCAGATCGTGTCCATCATGCACCTGATGATCCGCGGCCTGTCCAAGCGGCTGGCGGACCGGCGGCTGTCCGTACAGCTCACCCCCGCCGCCGAGGATTGGGTGGTGGAGAACGGCTACGACTCCACCTACGGCGCGCGCCCCCTCAAGCGCTTCATCCAGCGCGCCATCGAGACCCCCATCGCCCGCCTGCTCATCGAGCGCGACCTCCCCGCCGACACCACCATCCTCGTGGATGTGGTCGACGACCAGGTCACGCTCCGGACCCAGGAGGCGCTGCCGGAGGCGCAATAACCCGGGAATTAGGAATTGGGAATTAGGAATCAGAAATGGTTTGGCTGTGCAGAGGGCGCAGTACGCCGCGCACCAGATTGTGCGAACCGCGTGGCCAATGGGCGGGTAATCCTCAGTCGCCCCTGCGGCTTACACGCCAGCCACTGTCTTCATTCCTAATTCCCAATTCCTGATTCTTATAATCCCATTTCAGCGTCTGCCGCGAAACTCAAACAGAAGCGCCCTCTTAGCGCCCATCCCGCAAATAATCCAAATAACCCATTGCATTTCAAGTGAAAAAACATTATAATAGAGATAAGAAATGGGGATGAAGCAATGTTCAACATCGGCTTTGGGGAGATCATGCTCGTGCTGGTGGTGGCTTTCGTCATCGTCGGGCCGGACGATCTGCCCAAGGTCGCGCGGTGGCTGGGACGAAACCTGCGGAAGCTGCGGCTGATGCTGCGGGAGCTGAAGCAGGAGACCGGCTGGGACGAGCTGGAGAAGGAGGTCAAGGACGTGCAGCGGGACGTGAAGGCCACGGTCCGGGAGCTGGACGTCACCGCCGACCTCAAGGACGCGGCCAGGTCCGTCAAGACCGAGATCGACGGCGTGACGAAGGACGTGGAGCGCGACGTGAAGCAGCTGGACAAGTCCATGAAGGCCGAGGCCGCCCAGCTGGACGCCGATCTCAAGGAAGCCGCCGCGAAGCAGCCCTGACCCATAACGTTCAAATAGGAGGTTTATTCCATGAGGCTTGGAACCACTGAAATCATTCTGATCATCGTGCTGGCGCTGGTGCTGTTTGGCGGCGGCAAGATCGCCGGTCTGGGCGGCGCCCTGGGCAAGAGCATCAAGGACTTCAAGAGCGCCGTCAAGGACGACGAACCCAAGGAGAGCGCCACGTCCGATGAAAAAAAGGCATAAGCGCGCGCCGGAGGATGCCCGGGTGATCCCGGCCGATGAGGTGGAGGAGGCTGCCGCGCCGCTGGACGCGGTGACGCCCCCGGAGCCCGTCGAGCCCGCGCCGCCCGCAGAGGAGGAAGCGGCGGAGGAGGGCCTGACCCTGCGCGACCATCTGATGGCGCTGCGCAAGGTCATCATCACCTGCCTCATCGCCGTGGCAGTGGGCTTCCTCATTGCCTTCTACTTCATCATCGACCCGCTGATGCAGTGGATCACCGCCCCCATCGAGCAGCGCGGCGTGCAGGTGATCTACACCGCCGTCAGCGAGGCCCTGACCACGAAGCTCAAGGTGTCCATCGTCACCGGCGTCGTCATCGCCTTCCCGGTGATCATCTGGCAGGTCTGGTCCTTCATACGCCCCGCCCTCTACCCCAAGGAGCAGCGCTCCTTCCGCGTGTTCTTCTTCTTCGCGCTGGTGCTGTTCCTGGTGGGCATCGTGTTCTGCTACGCGGCGGTGTTCTTCCTCGCCATCGACTTCTTCATGGTCTCCGGCGAGGGCCTGGCCACGCCGATGCTGTCGCTGGACAAGTACATCAACTTCCTGTTCGGCTTCCTGCTGCCCTTTGGCGTGGCGTTCATGCTGCCGGTGTTCATCTACATCACCACCCGGGTGGGCCTCACCACCCCCGAGATGCTGGTCAGCAAGCGCAAGTACGTCATACTGGCCATATTCATATTCGCCGCCATACTCACACCCCCCGACGTGGTCTCCCAGGTCCTGCTGGGCGTGCCCATGCTCCTCCTCTACGAGGTCGGCATACTCGTCTCCCGCCTGGTCAAAAAGACCGCGAGGGCATAGAACGATCCCCACCCAAGCGTGGGGATCATTCCTTTTCCTCGCTTCATTGAGGAATAGATTATGGAATCCACTCCCAACGCTCCGCTTTCCATTACTAAGGAGCCGTGCAGAAATTATTCATACGCGGAGGAGGGAGGCGTGCCGGGGCACGTTGACCGACGACAACGCCGCAATGGCGGATTCAGACAAGCATAATGTATGAATAATTTCTGCACAGCTCCTAAGGAAATAGAAAACCACCCCGCGCTGCGGAGTGGTTTTTGGCGGAGAAGGAGGGATTCGAACCCTCGAGACGCTTTTGACGCCTACACGATTTCCAGTCGTGCGCCCTCGACCAAGCTAGGCGACTTCTCCATATTCAATTGTGCGCGTCGGGGCGGTCAACCCCTCGGCGAATCAACAGGTAGAATTATAGCACACCCATTCTGAAAAAGCAATACTCTTTTATGGAAAATTTGTATAAAGAGTTTTACAAGGCTTCCTCCTCTTGAAAGGCCCAACAAACTATGTTATAATGTTGGCATTAAAATGGGGGATAAAGCATGAGCAGCAGAAACCGCAACCGCATCCTACTTCCCAGCGAGCCCAAGAAGGGACCCTCGCTGCTTTGGGGATTCGCGCTATTGTTCGTCGCGCCGCCGGTGAGCACCTTTTTCGGCATTTACCTGCTGCTGAAGCGGGCGAAGGCCGAGTATTCCCATCGCCAGTGGCAGGATTTCAAGCACTACGCGGCCATCATCGGAGACCGCAGCAGCGTCAGCATCCGGGAGCTCTCCACGCGGCTGGGCAAGTCCACCGACGAGATCATCCGCGATTTGCAGGCGATGATCGACCGGGAGATCCTGGACCCCCAGTGCTACATCGACCGGGGCGCCATGCTGCTGTACCTTCAGGATGACGTGATCGAGACCCACTTCGTCAACCCCACCGTGAACATCTACGTCAACGACGCGGACAACGCCCGGGTCCAGACTGGCACGGCCGAGTCGGCGAGGCCCGTGGGGAAGCACGCGGGGAAGCCCGTGGAAAAGCCTGCGGAGAAGCCCGCTGAGAAGCCCCGGCCCCAGCCCCAGCCCGCCAAGAAGAACACCCTGGACGACGAGGACTTTGAAGCCAAGCTGCGCGAGATCCGCCAGCTCAACGACGCCATCGACAACGAGGCGGTGTCCGAGCGCATCGACCGCATCGGCGCGCTGACCGCAAGCATCTTCCGGGTGGTGCGGGAGAAGCCCGAGCGGGCCGACGAGGTGCGCAAGTTCATGAACTACTACCTGCCCACCACCCTCAAGCTGCTGAAATCCTACAGCCTGATGGAGAAGCAGAGCTATCAGGGCGAAAACATACAGGCCTCCCGCAGAAAGATCGAGGAGGTGCTGGAGACGCTGGTCCACGCCTTCGAGCAGCAGCAGGACAAGCTGTTCCAGTCCGACGCGCTGGACGTGGAGACCGACATCTCCGTGCTGGAGACCATGATGGCCTCCGACGGGCTGACGGAGCAGGGAAAATTGCATCTGTAGGCATCTGTCGGACCAAAGTCCGGCAAATGCAGGGAGTAGGGAGTAGGCAGTAGGGAGTAGGGAGAGTGACGGCAAATCTCCGCTTTCTTTTGAAAACGCCGCGTTTCCAGGAGCAGTTTCATTCCGATAGAACGCCTTCTTTTGGCCGTTCCTTCCCTACTCCCTACTCCCTACTCCCTACTCCCTAACATCAATCACGAAGGGACGATAGTCATGGAGCGTTACTTGACGGCGAAGGCGACCAAGGGCCGCTGGTGGGACATCCCTGTGCTGGGGGTGTCGGGCATGCTCACGCTGGCGAGCATCTCGGTGATCGTCACGGACCGCGCCTCCTTCGCCACGCAGCCGGTGATCACGGCCCTCGCGGACCTGGTGGTGCTGGGGCTGGTGTCCCTGCCCATCGTGCGGTATCTGCTGCGGCGGCGAGACCAGTCCCAGGCTCAGGCCATTGCCAAATGCCTGGCCCAGTGCGACCAGTCGTCGCTGACCTTCGGGGCGCTGGGACGGCGCACGGGCGTGAGCAACGCCGGGGTCCGGCTTAAAAAGCTGATGGGCAAGGGCTATCTCCAGAACATCCACGTGGACGACGCCCGGGACATGGTGCGCCTCGACCTGCCCGCCGACACCCCCGCCCCGGTGATGGACACCGGCAACGCGGACTTCAACGAGACCCTGCGCCAGATCCGGGACCTGAATGACCGCATCGACCATCAGGCCGTCTCCGAGAAGATCGACCGCATCGAGGATTTGACCGGCGGCATCTTCAAGCTCATCACCGACCATCCCGAAAAGGCCCGCGACGCGCGGCGGTTCATCAGCTACTACCTCCCCACCACCATGAAGCTGCTGGAATCCTACAGCCTGCTGGAGAAGCAGCGCTATCAGGGCGAGAACATCACCGCCTCCCGGCGGCAGATTGAGGGCCTGCTGGACACCATGATCCAGGCCATCGAGCGGCAGCAGGACAAGATGTTTCGGGACGACGCGCTGGACGTGGAGACCGACATCAAGGTGCTGGAGACGCTGCTGGCCTCCGACGGCCTGACGGGGACGGAGCTGAAGATCTGAGGAAGCTGATATGCAGCTGTTCTGTTTCGGCGGGATTGGTCTCGATTAAGAATTAGGAATTAGGAATTAGGAATTAGGAATGAATAGTGGCTACCGCCCACTCATTACCGAAACAATACGTACAGCCTGCCTCGCGACAACGCCGCCCCTACGCGGCCAAGCCATTCCTAATTCCTAATTCCTAATTCCTCATTCCTAATTCCCATTTCCCAATTTCTCCACGCCAAGTCTCCACCAACCATAGAACAATAATATCCCCTTCACCAACCAACACCACATGCGCAAAGGAGGGCCATCCATGGCACTATTCGGGAATCTGTTTGAGAAGAAGAACTGCGCCATCTGCGGCGGGGAGATCGGGCTGCTGGGAAACCGGAAGCTGGCGGACGGGAACCTGTGCAAGCGCTGCGCCGAGCAGCTGTCCCCCTTCTATTCGGAGCGCCGCCAGTCCACCGTGGCGGAGATCCGGGAGCACCTGGATTACCGCGAGCGCAACAAGCGGGTGCTGCTGGGCATGACCCCCACCCGCGCCTTCGGACGCGGCTGGAACAAGGTCTACGTGGACGAGAACCAGGGCCAGTTCTTCGTCACCCGGGAGCGCAACTACATGGCCGTCAACCCGGACGTGTTCAGCGTGTCCCAGGTCATCGGCTTCCAGCCCAGCATCCATGAAAACCGCACCGAGCTGTACCACCACGACCGGGAGGGGCGTCGCGTGCCCTACAACCCCCGGCGCTATCAGGTGGAGTACCGCTTCGACGTGACCATCCAGGTCAACGCCCCCTTCGTCACCGAGATCAGCTTCGAATTCTCCGCCGAACACCCCGACAGCCCGCGCTCGGACCTGTACCGCACCCTCCAGGCCGAGATCCTGGCGCTCCAGGACGCGCTGAACCCGGCGAATTACACCGGCTTCGCTCCCACCGCCATGGTGGGCGCCGAGCCCGTCCGCAAGAGCGCCCCGGTGCCGCCGGTGGTGGAGGTCGTTCAGCCCCAGGCCCCCTCTCCCGCCAGTCCCAACAGCTGGACCTGCGCCTGCGGCCAGCTCAACCACGGCAACTTCTGCACCAACTGCGGCAAGAAAAAGCCCGTGGTGTTCCGCTGCGACAAGTGCGGCTGGATGCCCGATGACCCGACCAAGCTGCCCAAATTCTGCCCCAACTGCGGTGACCCGTTCAATGAGAATGACGTGGGTTGAGGCTTATGCTTTGACAAGTTGAAAGTGGGGAGTTAAATGGCGGCCGGCGCTGATTGAATGAAGCGCCGGCCGCCGTTTAACTCCCCACGGCTTTTTATGCTGAAGATATTTGGAATGACGATCTGTTCAGGTCTGCATGAAATTGAGATCCGGAGGGATAGGAGGACGACCTCTCAGTCAGCCTAACGACTGACAGCTCCCCTGGAAGGGGAGCCAAGGCTGACGCGATATCGTTCCTCTTGGCTCCCTTCCCAGGGGAGCTGTCGCCGACGAAGTCGGTGACTGAGAGGTCGTTCCCCATGAGCTCTTCAAATCCCAATTTGCCACAGGGCCGAACACTTACCATTCATTAAAAACAAATCCGCAGGATTTGCGCCGCCATTCTCCATTTTCCATTCTCCATTCTCCATTTTCCATTCCCCATTCCCCATTCACAAAAAATCATGTATCTCCACGTCCACCGGCTCCACGCCCACGGCTGTGAGGAAGGTGGTGAAGAAGTCCTCGTTGGTCATGGCGAGGGTGAGGGTGTTGTCGCAGGGGTGGAAGGAGAGGGTGGGCGCGTCGCGAAGGGCGCTGTCCACCAGGAGGGTGACGGTGTGGTCGGGGTCGAAGAGCAGGCCCAGGGGGCTGGCCGCGCCGGGTCGGCAGCGGAGGTGGTCATAGAGCGCGTCCTCCGGGGCAAAGCTCAGGCGGGAGGAGCCGGCCTGCTTGGAGATGTCGGCGGTGCGGAAGCGGGCCTCGGGGCGGGTGAGGCAGAGATAGAAGCGCCTGCCGTTCTTGGTGGTCAGGAAGATGTTCTTGGCCGTCATGGCGTGCAGCGCCCAGTCAATCTCGGCGCAGGCCTCCATGGTGGCGGTGGGCGCGTGCTCGGAGAGGCGGTAGGCGATGCCCATGCCGTCCAGGGCCTTCAGCACCTCGCGGGCGGCGTCGTTCATACCTTTCTCAGGTCCTTTCCCGTGAATTTCAGCGTGGCGCAGGCGGACCGGTCCAGCACGCGGGAGGCCACCCGCTCGCCGTAGCGCTCCTTGAGCTCCACGGGGCTTAGATTGGTGGCGATGACGGTGTGGCGGCGGTTGGCGGCGCGCTCGTTGAGCAGCGTGAACAGGTACTCCACGGTGATGTTGCGCATCATGGGCTCGGTGCCCAGGTCGTCGATGAGCAGCAGCGGCACCTCGATCAGCGCGGCGAAGCCCTGGTAGCTCTCGTCGTTGCCCACGTGCTGCTGGCGCATGGCCTCGAACATGCGGAAGGCGGTGATGCGGATGGCCGAATAGCCCCGGGAGATCACCCGCTCGTAGACGCAGTTCAGCAGGAAGGTCTTGCCCAGTCCGCCGCCGCCGGTGAGCAGCAGATTGGGATAGGGAAAGTCCGGGTACTGGTCGGCGTAGGTCTCGCAGAGGCGGCGGTGCTTTATAAGCTGCTCCCGCTGGCCGTCGGCCTCGGGGATGAGGCTGGCATCGAAGCGCTCAAAGTTCTGCCGGTCGGCGCCCGCCATGGTGCCGTCCTCGTACTGACGGCGGCGCAGCCGGGCCTCGAAGCACTCGCAGAACCGGGCCGGAGCCTCGCCCACATAGCCGGTATCGCGGCACACGGGGCAGCGATAGCGGGGCTCGAGCTGGTCCTCCGGGAACCCGGCGTCGCGCACCAGCGCCCGCATCTCGGCGTTGATGGCCAGCCCCCGCGCCTTCATGTTCTCCGCCACGGCGCGGCGCTCAGCCTCGGTGTGGCCCGAGATGATGGACCGCATGGCGCTCAGGGCCAGCTCGGCGCTCTCCTGGCGCAGCTCGGCGATCCGCGGGGCCTTCTCCACGGCCTCCCGGAACCGGCGCTGCTGGTCCTCCTCGTTCAGGGCCCGCTGGCGGGCGTAGTCCTCCAGCAGGGCGCGGATGTGTTCGGCGCGGGTCATGGCTTTTTCTCCTCGCTTCCAAAGAACTTGTCGTAGTCAAAGTAGAAGTCGTCCCCGAAGTCTTCCTCTTTATACTCCCGCTGGGCATAGCCGAGGGCGGGATTGGCGGGCTTTTCGGCGGGGGCCTTCTCGGACTTGAACGCCGCCCGCTCGGCCTTGGCCGCGTCCACCGTGGTCGCCCCGGCCTCGGCCCACCGGGTCAGCAGCCGGTCCATGTAGGCCATGGAGCCGCCCGCGCCCCGGGCGCACTCGGCGGCGTACAGGATCAGGTCCTCGGAATGGCGCGCCTTCCAGCCCCGGTACTTCTCCAGGTCTCCCGGGCTGGGGCGCTTCTCCGAACCGGCGTGTAAGAGCACCGTCCGAAGCTCCCTCGACAGCGCCGTCATCTCCCGGGTGTAGGCCGTGACCTGCGCCGGGGTGGACAGCCCCGCCTCCCGCCACACGTTCAGCCGCCACTCCAGGTCCTCAAAGCGGTTCTTGTTCAGCCGGTGGCTCTGCACCGCCGCCAGCCGGATCGTCTCGGGCAGATAGCCCTGCTCGATCCACCGGCGGTACTGCGCCAGCTGGTCCGGGGACGGGATGGTGCTGCCGGGGGTGAGCTCCCGGAGCACCGCGGCGACGTCGGCGTAGAAGCCGTCGGACTCGTCCCGCTGGCGCTCGAGAATGCTGTCCAGGTACTTGAGCGTGGGCTTCTGGGCGTTGGTGGTCTTGTCGCAGGCGGCGAGTATGGCGTCGCGGTCATAGCCCCACTCCTCCGTCCAGCGCCGCACCAGCTCCAGCTCCGGCTGGCTGGGGTCGCGGTAGATGCCCAGCTTTTTCAGCGCCTCCCGGGCAAGCCCCGCCTCCCCCGTCTCCTCCGCGATGGCCCGCTCCACGTCCTCCAGGGTGCGGATGCCCTTCTTGGACCACGCCTCGGCCATGTCGTCCACGCGCTTGAACACCGACGGGGGCTTGGGATTCTTCCGGGGCGATTTCTCGATGCCGTAGGCCACCATCCGCAGGATGGCGTCCTGCTCGAATTTCAGGATGCTCTGCCAGTCCGCGGCCTTGCGCAGCTCGTGGTCGCCGATGAACTGGTCGTTGAACAGCTTGCGCAGGCGGCTGTTGAAGTCCCGGTTGGCGTACATCTCCCGGTCCAGGGCGCTGGACGCCGCCGGGGCGGGCGCGCGCATCGGCTGGAAGGCATAGGTGGGCGGTTGATCCGTCAGGCGGCGCATCAGTCCCCGGTGCTCCCAGTAGGTGAAGGCGTCGTAGACCTCCTCCTCCCCGATGCGCAGGGCCTTCGCCATGTCCGACAGCGTCCCGCCCAGCTCCGGGTGCAGCGCCAGCATGCGGGCGTACAGGTAGACCTTGAGCGCCGCCGCCGGGGCCTCGTACATGTATTCCGTCAGAAAGAGATTCTCGATGGGCGTGGCGTCAAACATCGCCGCCCCGTCCGCAAACGTGCAAAATGACATAGCGCTCTCCATGTGGTGTGTGATGGATATATGATAACATATTTTCGGGGAAAAGGGAACAGGCGGGGAGATTATTTAGCCTGTACGACAAACAGGGGTTTGTTTGTAATAAGGGAAAAGGCAACAGGGAAAAGGGAAAAGGAATAGCCTGGCCGCGCAGGGGCGGCGATGCGCCGCCCGCCAGGGACAATGTATATTTCGATACAGGGCGGGCGGCCATTGGCCGCCCCTTATGTGTACGCGGCAGCCGTAACCCCTTTTCCCTTTTCCCTGTTGCCTTTTCCCTTTACTCACCCCCTTCCGCCTGTCATCGGTCGAACATCAGCCCCCAACCGCCTAAGTTTACCCACAAATTATCAATTCCCTATGGTAATTCTGTCCGCGATGTGCTATAATTAGATGGATGATGATGGAGCGCATAGGCTTTTTTGCCTTGCGCAAGGGAGGAACGACAGTCTTGGAGCATTTGAACGCCTTTCTTGAGCGGCTGGAGGCCGACGCGGCGCTGATCCACCGGCCTGAGAACATTCGCTATCTGTCCGGCTATGCCGGGGAGGGGTGCCTGTACGTATCCCGGCAGCGGAGGGTGATCGTGACGGACTTCCGCTACATCGAGGCGGCGGGTCGGCAGTCCCCGGGCTGGGCGATCGAGCGGACCACGGCGGAGCGCAAGGAGAAGGACGTCGCGTATGCACTGGCTTCGGAGGACGGGGCCCGGACGGTGTGCGTGGAGACGGACTACCTGACCCACGACGACTTTCTCTCCCTTCAGAAGGCGCTCGAGGGCGTGGAGCTTCAACCCCTGAACGGCATCCCTGAGAAGCTGCGGCAGATCAAGGACGCGGAGGAGATCGCCTGCATCCGCGAGGCGTCCCGCATCGCCAGCCAGGCCTTCATCAACATACTGCCCCGGCTGCACGCGGGCATGACGGAGATCGAGGCAAAAATCGAGTTGGAGTTCGAGATGCTGAGGCTCGGCAGCGAGGGCACGGCCTTCGACACCATCGCGGCGGCGGGCGTGAACGGCTCCCTGCCCCACGCGGTGCCCTCGGACCACGTCATCCAGGCGGGCGAGCTGCTGACGCTGGACTTTGGCGCGACCTGGCGCGGCTACCTGTCCGACATCACCCGCACGGTGGCCTTCGGCAGGGTATCGAGCGAATTGAAGGCCGTCTACGACACCGTTCACGACGCGCAGCAGCTGGCGCTGGACTTCATCGGTCCCGGCAAGCGGTGCTGCGACGTGGACCGCGTGGCGCGGGAATACATCGACGCCCGCTATCCCGGTGCCTTCGGCCACAGCCTGGGCCACGGCGTCGGCCTGTACATCCATGAACAGCCCCGGGTCAGCTTCAATGACGCGACCGTGCTTGAGCCCGGTCATGTGGTTACGGTGGAGCCCGGCGTATATATACCCGGTCTCGGCGGCTGCCGGATCGAGGACACGGTGATTATGACTGAGGACGGCGTCATCAACGCGATGCACGCCCCGAAGCATCTGATCGAGCTGTAACCACTTCCATCCCACACAGACTTATTTTGAGGAGGTTTGATCCCCATGATCAACGCAAGCGATTTCAGAAACGGCGTGACCTTTGAGATGGACAACGGCGTGTGGACCATCGTGTCCTTCCTGCACGTCAAGCCCGGCAAGGGCGCGGCCTTCGTGCGCACCAAGATCAAGAACGTCGTCACCGGCTCCGTGATCGAGCGCACCTTCAACCCGACGGAGAAATTCCCGAAGGCCTATATCGAGACCAAGGAGATGCAGTACACCTACAACGACGGCGACTTCTATCACTTCATGGACCTGGAGACCTATGACGACCTGCCCCTGACCCACGATCAGGTGGAGGACGCCATGCCCTTCGTCAAGGAGAACACCAACGTGACCGTGCGCTTCTTCAAGGGCGTGCCCTTCTCCGTCCAGGCCCCCAACTTCGTCGAGCTGCAGGTGACCAACACCGAGCCCGGCTTCAAGGGCGATACCGCCGCCAACACCACCAAGCCCGCCACCTTCGAGACCGGCCTGACCCTCCAGGTCCCGCTGTTCATCGAGACCGGCGAGGTCCTCAAGATCGACACCCGCGACGGCGGCATGTACCTGGGCCGCGCCTGATCGCCGTTGAAGCGCGGAGCCGCGGCCTGATTCCGCGCTCCGGCTTCGATGATAATGGAGAATGGACAATTGAAAATGGAGAATGGCGGTTGAGACAGATCCTGCGGAATCTGTACCGTCATTTTCCATTCTCCATTATCCATTGTCCATTTCACATGCAGTCTCCCGGTTGACCGGCGGGATCGCATGGCTGGCGCGCATGACTTTATCCCGTCACGCATAAGATAGTATGAACGGAGGTGCAGCGATGGAGAATTTGAGCAAGAAGGTGGGCTACCTCAAGGGCCTGATGGAGGGCATGGACTGCGATTCGTCCACGGCCAACGGCAAGCTGCTGTCGGGCATCGTGGACCTGCTGGGCGACCTCACGGACCGCGTGGAGACCATGGACGAGCTCCTGGACGACCTGAACGACTACGTTGAATCCATCGACGACGATCTGTCGGAGCTGGAGGGCGAGCGCGCCGGCGACGACGACTTCCCCTTCTTCGACGACGACGATGACGACGAAGATTTCGACGACGCCTTCGGCGACCACGAGGACAAGCTGCATTTGCTGCGCCCCCACGAGGATGTGGAGGCGGACGCCGCCGGGGACGAGGACCCCGAAGCTCTGGCCGGCAAGCTCTGCCCCAAGTGCGGACGGATGTTCTTCACCTCCCTGGACGACAAGGAGGACGACGAATACCTCTGCCCCCACTGCGGCGAGCAGATCAAGCCCGTCCCCCTCACCCCCGATAACGCCCCCATGGCCAAGCCCATCGAGCCGCCATTGGAGTTCTGAAACAGCGCCGCCGCCGGTAATCCGGCGGCGGCGCTGCTTTTGGGTATCGTGCGACAGGGCGGCATGGAGCTGAATGGAGAATGGAGAATGGAAAATGGAGAATGGAGAATGGAGGAATGTGTCGGCAGGACGGGGAACGACCTCTCAGTCAGCCGACAGGCTGACTGAGAGGTCGTTCCCCAAACCAATCAGCCGTGAAAAACTGTTTCAGATCCCTAAGAGACGCGCGGCAGCCGCTATTTCTAATCCCTAATCCCTAATTCCTAATCCCTCTTCCCTCTTCCCCCTTCCCGCCCGACAACATAACCCTCTCCCCCTTGCACACTTTACACACCCCGTATACAATCAAGCGCAATAAACGATCAGGAGTATTGACTGAGCATGAGCGAAGATGTATACGCCAAGGCCAGAAAGCTGGCGCTGAAGGAATACCACGCGCGGATGCAGAAGGGGGAAAATCCCTTCCTGCCGGTGCTGGAGGAGCTGGAGGGGGAGCTGAACGCGCTCTCCCGGCAGCCGCTGGGCATTCAACAGGTGCCCATCGACAAGGTGGTGGGCACGGTGTCCAAGGGCCGCACCAACGCCTTCGCGGCCAACTTCATGCCCCTGCTGGACCAGGGCAGCGAGTTTTCTCAGAAGTGGTCCACCCTGTACAACGCGGTGGTGGCCGACGGCATGCGCCAGCCGGTGAAGGCCTATGAATACCTGAACCAGTTCTACCTGGTGGAGGGCAACAAGCGGGCCAGCGTCATGAAGTTTCTGGACGCCGTGGCCATCGAGGCGGACGTCACCCGGATCATGCCCCCGCGCACGGACGACCCGGAGAACCGGATGTACTTCGAGTTTTTGCCCTTCTACGCCGACACGGGCATCAACTACCTGTGGTTCACCAAGCCCGGCTCGTTTGCGCAGCTGTACGCGCTGACGGGCCACACCCCCGGCGTGAAGTGGACCAGCGAGGAGCGGCACGACTTCGAGGCGGCCTACATGCGCTTCCGGGCGGCCTACAAGGACCGGGAGGGCAGCCGCCGCCTGCCCCTCACCACCGGCGACGCCTTCCTGATCTACTTAAAGGCCATCGGCTATGCCGACGCGCCCAAGAAGTTCGACCGGGAGATCAAGGGCGAGGTCAGCGCGCTGTGGGGCGAGTTCGAGAAGGACAGGGATCACGAGAACGTGGAGCTGGTGCTCCAGCCCACCGCCATGAAGCAGGGCAAGAGCCTGATGACCACGCTGTTCGGCCCCACCTTCGTGAAGGTGGCCTTCCTCTACAGCAAGGAGCCGGAGGAGTCCGGCTGGATCTACTGGCACGACCTGGGCCGCATCGACCTGGAGAACGCCCTGGGCACGCAGGTGATCTGCACCACGCGGGTGTGCGCCGACCCCGACCAGTACGAGGCCGAGATCGAAAAGCTGATCGACGAGGACAACGCCCTGATCTTCACCACCTCCCCGGTGATGCTGTCGGCGTCCATGAAGGCCTCGGTGAAGCATCCCAGCGCCCGCATACTCAACTGCTCGCTGCTGGCCTCCTGGCAGCGGGTGCGCTCCTACTATCTGCGCGTGTACGAGGCCAAGTTCCTGGTGGGCATGATCGCCGGGGCCATGACCGAATCCGGCCACATCGGCTACCTGGCGGACTACCCCATTTGCGGCATGGCCTCCAGCATCAACGCCTTCGCCATGGGCGCGCGGATGGTCAACCCCCGGGCCAAGGTGATCCTCGCCTGGTCCACCCTGGAGGACTTCGACCCCGAGCACCCCTTCGCCGACCCGAGGATCGACGTGGTGTCCAGCCTGGACGTGTCCGCGCCGCGGCACCAGGCGGTGGAATACGGCCTGTACGCCATCCACGACGGGGAAAAGCGCAGCCTCGCCATCCCCGTGTTCGACTGGGGACGGCTCTACGAGTCCCTGACCCGCAGCGTCCTCAAGGGCAACTGGAAGGAGGACGGCGCGGAGGCCGCCAAGGCCGTCAACTACTGGTGGGGACTCTCCTCCGACGCGCTGGACATCGTCATGTCCGAGGACGTGGATTCCGGCCTGCGGCGGCTGGTGGAGCTGGTCAAGGCCCACATCCGCGAGGGCGTGTTCTGGCCCTTCGAGGGACTCATGCGCGATCAGGCCGGCGTGGCCCGCTGTCCCGCCGACGGACGCCTCTCCCCCGCCGACGTGGTGGCCATGGACTGGCTCACCGATAACGTGGTGGGCGGCTTCCCCGAGACCAGCGCCCTCAAGCCCCAGGCCCGCGCCCTCGTGGAGCTCCAGGGCATCCGCGAGGTCCATATGCCCGACGCCTCCCGGTTCAGCTGGAAGGCGGAGGAGAAGTAGGGATCAGGGATTAGGGATTAGGCAATAGGCATTAGGCATTGCATATACTGGCAGAGCTTTACAGTCACGTGGCATACCATTCTGAAAGGTATCTGTCCAGTCCTGCCTCGATAAGCAGGGGTTTGTTGAATTAGGAATTAGGAATTAGGAATGAGGAATTAAAATGGCTTGGCTGCGTAGGAGCGGCGATGCGCCGCCCGCCGGGCTGTACACAATGCGCGCGGCAGCCGCCATTCATTCCTAATTCCTCATTCCTAATTCCTAATTCTCCCCGCCAAAGCCCCATTTGCCGCAATACTGAACAGTTACTCTGAAAGAAGGCTTCCCTTGAAGATACTTGTGCTCTCGGACGTGGCCGACAAGGCGCTTTGGGACTATCTGGACCGATCTCTTTTGGAGGGGATCGGCCTGATACTATCCTGCGGCGACCTGCCCGCGGAATACCTGTCGTTTCTGACCTGCTTCGCGCACGCGCCCATACTGTACGTCCACGGCAATCACGACGCGGGCTATGTCCAGAAGCCGCCCGAGGGCTGTATCTGCGTGGAGGACACCATCTACACCCACGAGGGCGTGCGGGTGCTGGGGCTGGGGGGCAGCATGCGCTATCGCCCCTCCGCGCCCCACATGTACACCGACAGGGAGATGAACCGCCGGGCCCGCAAGCTCTGGTGGAAGCTCCACCGCAGCAGGGGCTTCGACATCCTCCTCACCCACGCCCCCGCCCGCGGGGTCGGCGACCAGGAGGACCTCCCCCACCGCGGCTTTCAGACCTTCAACGACCTCATGGACCGATGGCAGCCGCAATACATGATCCACGGCCACGTCCATCCCCAATACGCCGCCCTGAGCTTCCAGCGCGTCCGACAGTACGGCAATACCACCGTCGTCAACGCCTACAAGCGACATGTGATCGAGATTTGACCCTGTAAATCATCCTCCCGTCCGACGCCGGATGGGAGGCTGTTTTTTGCATCGTAACTGTTCAGTCGTTGACTCCTTCCGACCCGCTTCGCGGGCCACCTCCCTCAAAGAGGGAGGCTTTTGAGAGGGAGGCTTTTGGGGCCCCGTCCAGGCTCCCTCTCCGAGGGAGCTGTCAGCCGCAGGCTGACTGAGGGAGTCATCCCTGAGCAACTGAATAGTCACTTTGCATCATAAGTAAAACGTTGAACAGTGGGCTATATCGCTTCACTTTATCCCTCCGCCTGCTTCCGCGCCACCCGCTTGCCCGACGCGGAGATGGCGCGCTGGGGACAGACGAGGACGCAGAGATGGCACCCCACGCACTGTCTGCCGTTGAGGACAGGCCGCCGCCTGTCGTTCAGTCGAATGGCCTGATGGCCGCCGTCCGCGCAGGAGATGGCGCAGCGTCCGCAGCCGATGCACCTGTCCCGGTCGAACCTGGGATAGACCACCGTGTCGCGCTCCAGCACGTCGGTGGTATCGGAAACGGAGTCCAGCCCCAGTCCCACGATGTCCGCCAGGCGCTCCACGCCCTTTTCCGCCAGGTAGAGGTTCAGGCCCGCCTTGAGGTCGTCGATGATGCGGTAGCCGTACTGCATCACCGCCGTGGTGATCTGCACGCTGCCCGCGCCCAGCAGGATGAACTCCAGCGCGTCCAGCCATGTCTCGATGCCGCCCATGGCGCTCAGGTGCATGCCCCGCAGCGCGGGATTCTGTCCCAGCTCGGCGATGAAGCGCAGGGCGATGGGCTTGACGGCGTTGCCGCTGTAGCCGCCCACGGCGGACCTGCCCCGCACCGCGGGCGCGGAGACGTAGGTATGAGGATTGACGCCGATGAGGCTCTTGATGGTGTTGATGGCCGCGATGCCGTCCGCGCCGGCGCGGCGCGCCGCCTCCGCCGCGGGGCTCATGGCGGCGACGTTGGGGGTCAGCTTCGCCAGCAGCGGCAGCCGGGTCCCCCGGCGGGCGGCGGCGGTGAAGCACTCCACCAGCTCGGGCACCTGGCCGATGTCCGAGCCCAGGCCCTCCTCCATCATGTTCGGACAGGAGAAGTTCAGCTCCACGCCGTCCGCGCCGTTCTCCTCGCACAGCCGCGCGAGCGTCGTCCACTCGGCCTCATCCTGCCCCATGATGGAGGCGAGGATGAATTTGGTGGGATAGTCCCGCTTCAGGCGGCGGAAGATGTCCATGTTCTCCGCCACGCTGTGGTCCGAGAGCTGCTCGATGTTCTTGAAGCCGATGATGCTGCCGTCCGCGCCGTTGATGGCGGAGAAGCGGGGCGAGGCCTCGTGGATGTCGAAGGAACAGATGGTCTTGAAGGCCGCGCCCGCCCAGCCGGCGTCGAAGGCCCGGGCGCACATGTCGTAGGTGCTGGCCACCACCGAGGAGGACAGCAGGAAGGGATTCTCCAGCGGCGCGCCGCACAGGTCGCAGCGCAGCCGGGACTCGTCCTCCGGCGGGGCGACCTCCAGCCGGGGCGCGACCTCGTCCCGAAGGCGAAGCATCAGCCCGCGGATGGGCACCTCCCCCGGGCGCACGCAGGCCGCCTCGCAGGGGGCGTCGCAGGCCGCGCAGGGCAGCGCCGCCGTAAGCCTCTGGGCGGCGGTCTTCTCGTCGTCAAACCAGATGCTCCTCAGAAGCGCCGCGGGGTCCAGCCTGCCGCAGGCCGCGGCGCAGGGCGCGTCCTGACACAGGGCGCATCTGAGCATGTCGGATCGGTACAGCGCTCTCTCAAACATTCTCATGCTCCTCTCTCTTCACGTCCTCTTGTAGATGCCGTCGCGGCTGTTAAGCACCGACGCCAGCAGCTGCCCCAGCACCCCGCAGCCCAGGATCTCGCCCACCGCGATGTACACCATCTGCAATACCAGCGGCACGTCCACGCCGTAGCCGTAGCGCAGCACCAGCGGTATGATGAGCGTGTTGGCGACGATGGCCGGGATTGGGACCAGCCAGCGTTTTTTGCGCAGCAGCCAGGCGCCCACCGCACCGATCAGCGTGGCCAGGCTGCCGAAGATCACGTCCAGCGCGATGCCGCCGCCCAGAATGTTGGCCAGCAGGCAGCCGATGAACAGTCCCGGTATCGCAGCGGGGGTGAACATCGGCAAAATCGTCAGCGCCTCGGCGACGCGCACCTGCATCGCGCCAAAGGAGATCGGCGCGAATACCATCGTCAATACCACATACAGCGCCGCGATGATCGCGCCATTGGCAACAAAGGCCGCCGTATTCTTCTGTTCCTTCATTCCAACCCCCGTTTCCGTCGATCCGTTCGACTCTTAACATGTTGTTCGTATTATACCACATCCTTGCGGGAGGGTGCAATAGTGGAGAGGCATCAGGCAACAGGCAACAGGCATTAGTCGGGGTTACGGCGCAGCGTTTGCACGCTTTTGGGAACGTGGCTGAATATACCTGCGAAAGCTATATTGGGTGGACGCGAAGGATGCGGCAGAGAGCACAGCCTCCGCCGCCAACCCGACTAATGCCTGATGCCTATTCTCCTTCCGTTCATAATCAATTTACATCGGCGTGTCATAATGATAAGGAGAGATTATACTGAGGAGGCCGACATGTTTCACATACTGGTAGTTGAGGACAACGCGAACACCCGGCGGCTGATGGAGGCGGTGCTGACGCAGCACGGCTACCAGCCCATACTGGCCGCGGACGGCGTGGAGGCCCTGGAGATACTGGACAAAAAGCACGTGGACCTGATCCTGCTGGACATCATGATGCCCCGCATGGACGGCTACGAGTTCACGCAGACCCTGCGGGAGTCGGGCTGCGACCTGCCGATACTGATGGTCACCGCCCGGGAGAAGCCCGCCGACAAGCACAGGGGCTTCCAGATCGGCACGGACGACTACATGGTCAAGCCGGTGGACGAGGAGGAGATGATCCTGCGCATCGCCGCGCTGCTGCGCCGAAGCCGCATCGCCAACGAGCACAAGCTCACCGTGGGCGGCACCGTGCTGGACTACGACCAGTTCTCCGTCACCACACCGGACGGATCGCGGG
This sequence comes from uncultured Eubacteriales bacterium, assembly GCA_902799465.1. Classification (GTDB taxonomy): domain Bacteria; phylum Bacillota; class Clostridia; order Christensenellales; family Aristaeellaceae; genus UBA2862. Next base: position 16,962 of record CADCAS010000045.1, on the reverse strand, counting down.
TGCTGCCGAAGAAGGAGTTTTTGCTGCTGTTCAAGCTGCTGTCCTACCCCGGCAAGATCTTCACCCGCCGCCAGCTCATGGACGAGATCTGGGACATGGACTCCGATACCGACGAGCGCACCGTGGACGTCCACATCAACCGCCTCCGCGACCACTTCCGCGACAACCCCGACTTCGAGATCGCCACCGTGCGGGGACTGGGCTACAAGGCGGTGCGGAAGGAGAGTTGACGGTCTCAGCCAATGGCCGATCCGAATTTGCCGGGGCAGCGGAGAACGACCTCTCAGTCAGCCTGGCGGCTGACAGCTCCCCTGAAAGGGAAACCAAGGCTGCCGCGCGGTCTTTCCACATGTGCCGCGCTTCCTGACTTCCCTTCCGGACACCGGCTGACGCTGTCTGATAGAGCGTGCGACAGCGCACCGTTTAACTCCCCACTCCCGACTCTCCACTTATTAAACCGCTTTCCATTTCAAGTATAAAGGGGGTCTTCCCATGAAGGCCATGGTTCCGAGGACGCCGCCGGAGGGGCGCAGGCGGGATTCGGTGTACATGACGCTGATGGTGTTTCTGATCGGCGTCATCATCACCTCCGGCCTGCTGACGGCGGCGGCCTACGCGCTGCTGCTGGTGGTGGGCCTGCTGGTCAACCCCTACGCGCGGCTGCTGACCATCCCGATGCTGATGGTATTCTTCATCACCACCCTGGCGGCCAGCATGGGGCGCAGCAAGCTCAAGCCCATCAACGACCTGGTGCAGGCCATGCACAACGTCTCCCAGGGGGACTTCTCCGTGCGGGTGGACGACGAGGGCGTCACCGGCGACATGGGCCGACTGGTCAGCTCCTTCAACGACATGGCCAGCGAGCTGGGCGGGCTGGAGCTGTTCCGCAAGGACTTCATCAACAACTTCAGCCACGAGTTCAAGACGCCCATCGTGTCCATCCGGGGCTTCGCCAAGCAGCTCGAGCGGGACGACCTTACCGACGCGCAGCGCCGGGAGTACCTGGGCATCATCGTGTCCGAGTCGGACCGGCTGGCCAACATGTCGGGCAACGTGCTGCTGCTGTCCAAGCTGGAGAACCAGACCATCGTCACCGACCAGACCACCTACCGGCTGGACGAGCAGCTGCGCAAGTGCATCCTGCTGCTGGAAAAGCAGTGGTCCCAGAAGGACCTGGAGCTGGATCTGGAGCTGGACGAGCTGCCCTTCTACGGCAACGAGGAGATGCTCCAGCACGTGTGGGTGAACCTGCTGGGCAACGCCATCAAGTTCTCCCCCGCCGGCGGCACCCTCCGCGTCACCCTGCACCGGGAGGGCGGCGACGCCGTGGCCGCCGTCCGGGACGCCGGGCCCGGCATGGACGAGGCCACCCGCCGCCGCATCTTCGAGAAGTTTTACCAGGGCGACACCGCCCACGCCTCCGAGGGCAACGGCCTGGGCCTGTCCCTCGTCAAGCGCATCGTGGACCTCTGCCAGGGCGCCGTCGAGGTCGACAGCGCCCCCGGCATGGGCTCCACGTTTACGGTCAGGCTGCCGATGCAGGCAGGAGGGTAGATGATCGCGGGGGTTTGATGGAAGAGAGCCTGTTTTAATTGAGAATGGAGAATGGAAAATGGAGAATGGTGGTGCAAATCCTGCGGATTTGTTTGATTAAAGGTAACTGTTCAGTTCTGCGACAAACAGAGACTTGGTAGGCTGCGGGGGACGACCTCTCAGTCAGCCTAACGGCTGACAGCTCCCCTGAAAGGGGAGCCAAGAGGAAGATAGAGCGTCAGCCTTGGCTCCCCTTCCAGGGGAGCTGTCGCCGACGAAGTCGGTGACTGAGAGGTCGTTCCCCGTTGCCTTGTACAATCTCCACTTATCACAGCAGAACTGAATAGATACGAAATCCGTGAGGATTTCCTCATGCATTCTCCATTCTCCATTTTCCATTTTCAATTCAGCGCCGATCCTGATTCCCGATTATCCTTTCATCCGCCTTCGTTCCGTCCCGCTTTCCCCGGAATCAGTATCCTCACCGCCGTACCGCCTTCGGGGCGGGGGGTGATCTCCAGGCGGCCGCCGCACATCATCTCGAGGCGCTCGCGGATGTTGGCCAGGGCGGTGTTGGGCGTGCGGGCCACGGCGGGGTCGAAGCCGGGACCGTTGTCCTCCACGAGGATCTCGCTGCCGTATTCGGTCTCCCGGGTCCGGATGGAGATGCGCAGGGGCTCGGAATCCAGGTCCATGCCGTGCTTGACGGCGTTCTCCACGATGGGCTGGAGGGTCAGCGGCGGCACGCGGAACAGGATGTGGGGCGTGTCGTAGTCCACGAAGAGGTGGTCCTCAAACTGGGCCTGCTCCACGGCCAGGTACGCCCGGGCGTGCTCCAGCTCCTCGGAGATGGGGATGGTTTCCTCGCTGGCGATGGCATGGAAGTTTTTGCGGAGGTAGGCGGTAAAGTCCAGCGTCACGCGCTGGGCTTTTTTCGCGTCCTGTTCGCAGAGGTAGTAGATGCTCATCATGGTGTTGTAGATGAAGTGGGGCCGCATTTGCAGCACCATGATCCGGGCGTGCTGGCGCCGAATCTCCCCCTGCTGGCGCATGTACTGCCCGATCTGGTCAAACAGCATGATGCCCACCATCGCCGTGGCGCTGACGACCATGCTGATGTCGACGAACACCGGCACGTAGATCAGCATGTGGGCCACCTCGCTCACCACCAGGGGCACCATGTTGATGAGGAAGGCGCGATAGTACCGTCTGGAGAGCCTGCCCCGCCGACGGATCAGGCCCGCCAGATTGACGATCATGGCGAACACCATCGGCAGCATCAGCAGCGCGTGCCATTCGCCGCGGCAAAAGCGGTTCTCAGGGGAGATATAATAGAAGCAGTCGGTGAACTGGGCGACGCCCAGCAATATGAGAAATACGCCCCACAGCCCCGCCACGGCGCGAAAGAGGGCGCTGCGCCGCCAGTCCTCCCCGCAGCAGTGCAGCAGGTAGAAGGCCTGCATGGGGATCAGGGGCGAGATGAGCAGGTATTCCAAAAGGATGACCGCCCGCCCCCACGCCACCAGCCCGGGCTTCCCGGCAACCATCCCATCCCCAAGGCCGACGATCACGCACAGCAGGAGGACGGCGAAGAAGCTGATGAAGAAGCGCTTGCTCCAGCGGTCGATGCCGGGCAGTATGGCGGTCGCGCCCATGCCCAGCGCCACCAGCATCGTCATCATGCCGGACAGACCGCAATAGAGCAGGGTCAGCCAGTCGCTCATAGCGCTTCGCCTCCCGAGGCGAAGGGATAGCGCAGCATCTTCAGCTGTGCCCGGACTCCCTCCGGCGTGATGGGCTTGAGCATGAAGCCGCTGGCCCCGGTGCTCCAGGCGTCAAAGGAGTATTCGCTGTAGGCCGTGAGATACACCACATTGGTGCGGGGGTTGATCTCCAGCAGCGTGCGGCACAGCTCCAGCCCGCTGACCTTGCCCAGCTCGATGTCCAGAAAGGCCAGCGCCACCCGGTTTGCCCGGGCGTACTCGACGGCCTCCGAGGGCCGGGTGAAGCCGGTGACGGTGGCGTTGGGCATGGTCTCCTTCAATATGGGCAGGCCCCCGGTGAGGATGATCTTTCGATCGTCCACCATGATGACGTTGGGCGATTCGTCCCGCGCCGCCGCCGCGCTCAAAAGCGTGTTCACGTCCACCCCGAGGCATTCCGACAGCTGGGAGATCATGGCCGCGTCGGGCATGCGGCTCCCCGATTCCCAACGGGCCACCGTGGGGCGGGTGACGTACATCCGCTTCGCCAGCTCCTTCTGTGACAGTCCCTTGGCCGTCCGCAGCCGCCGCAGGGTCTCCGCAAATCGTGTATTCATGCCGCAACGCTCCATCGCTTTTCGCGGGGATGGGCGCGCAACGGGAAAACGCGCGCCCAAGACCTCATATTAATTACTATCTTAACGTAAGGCAATTAAAAAAGCAATAAGTTCTGAAAAAAAAGATGTGTCGTTCTGGAACCTCCCCTTGAAAGATACCTGCAATACAGTTTACAATGAAGTATGGACGACACCGTTTGAAGGGAGGGGGCGTGACATGGTGAGCTACTATACCGCGCTGTGCGCGCTTGCGTGGATGGCGCTGGGCGTGCTGTGCATACTGGTCTGGGAAAACAGCTGGATCCCCCGGGAGGACAAGCGGCGGTTCTACCAGACCTACGGCATCATCGCCTTCTCGTCGTTCGCGGAATGGGTCGGCGTGCAGCTCAGCGGCAACACCGCCATCCCCGGATGGGTGCTGTCGGTGGTGAAGTGCGTGGATTACGTGTTTACGCCGATGGTGGGCGGGGCCATCGTGGCGCAGATGAAGCTCCGCAGCCGCTGGAGCACGGCCCTGAGGTATGTGCTCGTCGGCAACATGATATTCCAGATCGTGTCCCTCTTCAACGGCTGGATGGTGGTGGTGGACGCCCAGAATCACTACGCCCACGGCCCGCTCTATCCGCTCTACGCGGCGGTCTACATCGTGGTGGTCGTGCTGCTCGGCGCGCAGTTCCTGGTGTACGGCCAGTCCTATCGCAGGCAGAACCGGACGTCGCTGTACTCCGTGCTGCTGCTGGTGCTGGCGGGCATCGGCATGCAGGAGGCGCTGGGCGGGGAATACCGGACCGTCTACATCGCGCTGACCCTGGGCGCCGCGCTGATGTTCATCCACTATTCGGAATTCTATCAGATGGCCGCCGACGACCGCATGCAAAAGCAGCGCGACCAGCTGATGGAGGACGCCCTCTCCGGGGCGCTCAGCCGCCACGCCTATATGCGGGCCATGGAGCAGTTCGGCGACCTGACCGCGCTGCCCGAGGACCTGGTCGCCTTCACCGTGGACATCAACGGGCTGAAAAATGTCAACGACACCGTGGGGCACGACGCGGGCGACGAGCTGATCGTCGGCGCGGCCCGCTGCCTCAAGGCGGCCATCGGCGAGGACGGCGAATGCTACCGCACCGGCGGCGACGAGTTCGTGGTGCTGGCCCACATGGACCGCCCCCGGGCCGATGCCGCGCTTGAGCGCCTCAAGCAGCAGACCCGGCAGTGGACCGGCGACACCATCCAGGATCTCAGCCTCTCCGCCGGCTTCGCCCTGGCCTGCGAGCACCCCGACATCACCGCCGCGGAGCTGGTGAAGAAGGCTGACCAGGGCATGTACGCCGCCAAGGCCGAGTACTACCGCACCAACGGGCATGACCGGAGGGGGACGAGGGGATAGGACGGAGAAAAGGGAAAAGGGAATAGGGAAAAGGGAAAAGGGGAACGGCTGCCGCGCGTTATTGAGGTGGTCGATGGTTTGCCTGCCATATACCGATACAATTCGGAGTACCTGGCGGGCGGCGCATCGCCGCCCCGAGTGGCCAAGCCATTCCTTTTTCCTATTCCCTATTCTCTTTTCCCTCGTCCTCTTTTCCCCTGCACGCCCAACCGCCGCCCCGCCCTACGTTAACAATATGTTTCGTTCCCGTCGCACCGATGGACATTTTCTGGGGCATTGGGTATAATGGGGCTATTCACGGACACGGGGATAGCCATCCGGCATAGGGGTACAGACGGGGATCTGACGGGGTTAAATTAGGAATTGGGAATTAGGAATTAGGAATTGAGATAGCTTGGCTGTGTAGAGGCGGTGATGCGCCGCCCGCCAGTTATTACGTATAGTTTCAGTATTCGGCGGGCGACCATTGGCCACTCCAGTGTGCGCGGCAGCCACTATCAATTCCTAATTCCTAATTTCTAATTCCTAATTCTCCACGACAAAGCCCAATTGCTCAAATGCCAATCCCCACTCGGAGTCTCGAACAGTTGGAAGGGGTCGGGTCATGGAGTATTGGAGCAATATCATATTGCAGTTTTTCATCTTCGGCTTTGCCGGATGGTGCATGGAGGTGGCGCTGAAATACCGGCAGTATCACCGATTTATCAACCGCGGCTTCCTGACGGGGCCGATCTGTCCGATCTACGGCTTCGGCGTGGTGCTGATCACGGTGGTCGTTGGGAATCTGGCCAGCATCGAATCCGGCATGGTGATGACCTTCGCGCTGTCGCTGGTCATCTGCGGCGCGGTGGAGTACCTGACCAGCCTCGTGCTGGAGAAGATCTTTCACGCCCGGTGGTGGGATTACAGCCAGAAGCCCATGAACCTGCACGGGCGCATCTGGATCGGGAATCTGGTGCTGTTCGGCCTGGCGGGGGTGGCGATCATCCACATCGTGAACCCGGCGCTGTTCGAGCTGCTGGGGCGCGTTTCGCTGACCGTCCGCAGGACCGTGGCTATCGCGCTTCTGGCCGTGATCGCCGCGGACTTCGTCATCTCCTACTTCGTGCTGAAGCTGGTCAAGACGGGCGTGGACAGCAGCGACGCGGACAACACCGAGCAGATCAGTCTGGAGGTGCGACAGCTGCTGACCAACCGCTCCTATTTCTACAAGCGCTTCTCCGACGCCTATCCCGAGGTGGTGTACCGCACCGAGCGGGTGCAGCAGCGCCTGGCTGAGGTAAAGGCGGAGGCCGAGCGCATGCACCAGGAGGCTGAGCGGCGCTTCGCGGCCCAGAAGGACCGCGCCGTGGCGACCCTCGAGCCCGCCTACATGATCCGCGCCGACCTGATGGACAAGCAGGAGGCCCTGATCGACATGCTCTACGACGCCCAGTCCGCCACCGACGACATGAAGCGCCTGAAGGCCGACATCGACAAGCAGAAGGAGCGCCTCGAAAAGCACACACTCGTCAAGCTGCCACGGCCTAGACGCTGATGGGCGAAATTGCCGTTTGGAGGTTACCATTCAGGCAATGCGATAAATGGGGATTTGTCGGGCTTTGCCCGACAAATCCAGGGAGTAGGGAGTAGGCAGTAGGGAGTAGGGGGAGTTACGGCACAGCCTCTGAC
>CADCAS010000045.1:0-10034 GCA_902799465.1 uncultured Eubacteriales bacterium | reverse complement strand
TGCTTAACGTTCTTCATTCCTTTAGAACGCCGTTCATCTGCCGTTCTCCCCTACTCCCTACTCCCTACTCCCTACTGCCTACTCCCTAAATCCCAATTTGCAGGGTGAATGGTAACGTTTGGAGCCCTTCATTCCTGTTGAGACAGGCAGGAAGCGGTTTCATATAATGCTTTTTCTGAATTTGCGCTTTGGCGAGGGGAGTCCGCGGGCGCGGGCGAAGGAGAAGGGCTACAGGTCCGCCGACTCGGCGAAGCGGGCGAGGGCCTCCATCACGGCATCGGCGGAGTCCAGGGCGTTGATCCTGTCGCGAAAGCGGGACGCGCCGGGCATGCCGTGGACGTACCAGGCGATGTGCTTGCGCATCTCCAGCATGCCCCGCTTCTCGCCGTAGAGCGCCACCTCCAGCCGGAAGTGGCGCAGGGCTATCTCCACCCGCTGGGCCGGGGTGGGCGGCGCGGCGGTCTCGCCGCGGAGGGCGGCCGCGATCTCGTGAAACAGCCAGGGGTTGCCCTGGGCGGCGCGGCCCACGATGACGCCGTCGCAGCCGGTCTCGCCGATCATTCGCACGGCGTCCGCGCCGGAGCGCACGTCGCCGTTGCCGAACACCGGCACCCCCACCGCCGCCTTGACCCGCGCGATGACGGACCAGTCCGCCCGGCCCGAATACTGCTGGGTCCGGGTGCGGGCGTGGACGGCCACCGCGCGGGCCCCGTTGTCCTCGCAGATGCGGGCGATCTCCGGGGCGTTGATGTGCTCCTCGTCCCACCCGGAGCGGATCTTCACCGTCACCGGCAGGGACGTGGCCTCCGCTGTGGCCTTCACCACCGCCGCCACGCCCGCCGGGTCCCGGAGCATGGCGCTCCCCTCGCCGTTGCCGGTGATCTTGGGCGCGGGACAGCCGAAGTTGATGTCGATGAACTGGAACCCCCAGCCCTCCAGATCCTTCGCCGCCGCGGCCATGTACCGCGGCTCGCTGCCGAACAGCTGAAGCCCCGCGATCCCCTCCCCCGGCAGGCGCTTGAGCAGATCCAGCGCGTTGCGGTTTTTGCCCTTCGAGAAGACCCAGCCCTTGGCCGACAGCATCTCGCTCACCGCCCAGGCCGCGCCCTGCTCGTGGCACAAAAGCCGCATCGCCGCGTCCGTCACCCCCGCCATGGGCGCAAGACCCGCGCCGGTCCTGGCGGTCAGATCACTGATGTCAAACAAATAGAATCCTCCTTTGGGGATTGAAGCCGATATCGAAGCAGAGAAATCCGAAGGATCTCAACCATCATTCTCCATTTTCCATCCTCAATTCTCCATTTTATCCCCTTCCCGCGTCCCTTTCCACCCCGAATGCGTAATTATTCACATCACAGCTTGCATTTTCTTCATGTGTTCGTGTATAATATAGTTGGGTAAAAATAGTTTTTCCGTTTTGGATGAAGGGACCCCTCGGCGCATATGGTATGTTGACCGGGTGACGCCGGTCGAATCTGCTGCAAGCGGAGGACGCGCATGAGGGGAAAGGGAAGCAATGCCGGGTTTCCCCGGCGTTCCATATTCCGAACGCGGCCCAACCCGCCGGGGGCGCTGGAATGGCCCCGGGATCTGGCGGGCGGCTGCGCCCGGGCCACGGCCATCGGCGCCAACCGGCTGCTGGTGGAGAACTACACCGGCATACTGGAGCTGACGGACACCCGCGTCCGTCTGGCCACGGGGCAGGGCCCCATGACGGTGACGGGCCGGGGGCTCGCGCTGTGCGAGGCGCGGCGCGGGGCGCTGATCGTGAAGGGCGCGCTTCAGCGGGTGGATCTCCCCTGCGAAGGGGGCGATGCGCCGTGAGGGGCGACGTGCGGCTGCGCATACGGGGGCTGATGCCCGAAAAGCTGACGGAGCGGGCCCTGGACCAGGGCATCACCTTCAAGCGCCTGTCCGTCGGGAACGACCACATCCTCACCGTGGAAGTCGGCGAGCGGGACGCTCGGCGGCTCCTCAGGCTGTGCCGGCGGTTTTCCATTCCCGCGGAGGTGATCTCCCGCCGGGGCGGCAGCGTCGTGCGGCAGTGGCTTCGGCGGCGCTGGACCCTCGCGGTGGGCGTGGCGCTGGCAGCCATACTGTGCGCGCTCGCGCTGGGGCGGCTGTGGCGGGTGGAGGTGCGCTTCACCGGCGACGCCGCCCAGCGGGGCGACGCGGAGGCCGTACTGGAATGGCTGGAGGATCGGGGCATCCGCCCCGGCATCCCCCGGGACATCGACACCGAAACGCTGGCAGACGAGCTGCTCAGCGGGATGGACGGCCTGAGCTACGCCGCCGCGCGGGTGCGGGGCGTGGTGCTGCAAATCGAGGCCGCCCCGGAGGTAGAGGCCCCGGAGATCTACGACGTGGACGCGCCGCGGGACCTGTATGCCGACCGCGCGGGCATCGTGCTGTCCGTCAACGCCGAGGCCGGGGAGGCCTGCGTGAAGCCGGGGGACACCGTTCAGCGGGGGCAGCTGGTCATCCGCGGGGCGGAGAAGGTCTCCAGGGACGCGGACCGCCCCATCGCCGCGCTGGGCCAGGTGGTCATCCGCGCCTGGGTGGAGGGCCACGCCCAGGGTCCGCTGCGATCGGAGCAGGTGCGCTACACCGGACGGCGCTCCGCCGCGGCTGCGCTGGTGACCCCGTGGTTCCAGCTGCCCATCACCGGGGGCGAGCGCTTCGAGCGCCAGTCCGAGACGGTGGACGCCCTGCCGGTGGGCGGGCTGTTCATCCCGGTGCAGGTGCGCCGGGTCACGGCCCGGGAAACGGAGCTGGTGCTGGAGCAGGGCGACAAGGAGCTGCTGTCCCAGCGGCTGGTGGCCCTGGCCACGGCCGACATGAACGCCCGGCTGAACGCGGTCGGGACGAAGCGATACAGGCTGGCGAAGAGCTGGATACGCTACACCCAGCCCAGCGAGGATATACTGCGCGCAAACGCCGTTTGCGAGATCTACATCGACACCGCGGTGCCCTGGGAGGCGCTGCGACAGGGAGGCTAAAGCATTGGAAAACACGGGGCTGACGAACACCGAACGCATGGTTTTGGACACGTCTGAGCAGTTCATGGGCATCTTCGGCCTGAGGGAGGAAAACCTGCCCATCTTCCGCGACGAGCTGGGGGTGGAGCTGTACGCCCACGGCAACGAGATCGCCATCACCGGCGACAGGGACAAGGTGGAGCTGGCGAAGCTGACGCTCCAGACCCTGGCCGACATCGTGGCCAAGGGCGAGAGCGTGGACCGCACCCGCATCCGCTACGCCATCGGCCTGGCGGCGGAGGGCAAGGCGGACCGCATCGGCGAGATCATGCGGGACGTCATCGCCATCACCTACCGGGGCCGCCAGGTCAAGTGCAAGACCCTGGGCCAGAAGCAGTACGTGGACGCCATCAAGCAGAACACCTGCACCTTCGCCGTGGGCCCCGCCGGTACCGGCAAGACCTATCTGGCCATCGCCATGGCGGTGGTGGCGCTGAAGAACAAGGAGATCGAGAAGATCATACTCACCCGTCCCGCCGTGGAGGCCGGGGAAAAGCTGGGCTTTCTGCCCGGCGACCTGGCCCAGAAGGTGGACCCCTATCTGCGCCCGCTGTACGACGCGCTGCACGAGATGATGGGCGTGGACGCCTACCAGCGGCTGCTGGAGCGCGGCGCGGTGGAGGTGGCCCCGCTGGCCTACATGCGCGGCCGCACCCTCAACGACGCCTTCATCATCCTCGACGAGGCCCAGAACACCACCAGCGAGCAGATGAAGATGTTCCTCACCCGCATGGGCATGGGCTCCAAGATGGTCATCACCGGCGACGTCACCCAGATCGACCTGCCCACCGGCAAGCGCTCGGGCCTGGTGGAGGCGCTGGAGGTCTTAAAGGACGTGGACGACATCGCCATCGCCCAGCTCACCCATAAGGACGTGGTGCGCCACGAGCTGGTTCAGGCCATCGTCCGCGCCTATGACAAGTACGCCCAGAAAAACGCCGCCGCCCAGCGCGAACGCGAAATGCGGTTCAGAGCGAGAACGAGAAACTGAAAACAGAGCGGAGCGCTGCGCATCCGTTCGGTTCGTGCCGGGAGATGGGATTCATTTGAATGGAGAATGGAAAATGGAGAATGGAAAATGCGTGTGGAAATCCTTACGGATTCCTGTGATTGCAATGGCGTGAACAAGTGAAGCAACGCCGCTTATATTGTTGAATCGTGACTATTCAGTCCTGTGGTCAATGGAGATTTGGTGAGGCGACGAAGGACCTCATCCGACCTCCGCTTCGCTCCGGCCACCTTCCCCAAAGGGGAAGGCTGAATACCGGCTGACGCGCCCCAAAGCCTTCCCCTCTGGGGAAGGTGGCCCCGCCGCAGGCGGGGTCGGATGAGGTCCTCCGTCATCCTGACAAATCCTCATTGATCACAGCAGAACTGAATAGATACGTTGAATCAAACAAATCCGCAGGATTTGCGCCGCCATTATCCATTTTCCATTATCCATTCTCCATTATCAATTCGGGCTCTGCCCGACCGATTTCCCTTCTCCGACAGGACTGAACCATGACGCTATCCACTCACTCACACGAGGAGCCTTATGAATATCAAGAAGAAACAGGGGGCCGGGGTCCAGGTCGCGCCGATGCTGCAATCGGCGGGGATCGTGGCGCTGACCTACATGGTGCTGGTGGCGCTTCTGCTGGTGGGCGTGACGCCGGAGCAGCACGACATCCGGGTGGGCGTGCCCGCCACCATGGACATCCTGGCCACCAAGGACGTCAAGGACAACGTGACCACGGAGCAGAAGCGGGAGGCCGCCGCCGCCCAGGTGGAGCCCAGCTACAAGAGCGCCGACGCCGGGGTGACCGCCCAGGTGATGAGCGAGCTGGCCGAGCGCTTCACAGCGCTGGACGATACGCTGCGGACCCACCAGGGTCTGGACGCGCTGTCCATGGGCGACGCCGAGCTGGATCAGCTCAACGGCGCGCTCAACCTGGCGCTGACCCGGGAGCAGTACGCCGGTCTGCTGGAGGCGGACCCGGCGCTTTTGAAGCAGCTGTCCGAGGAGAGCCAGAAGCTGGTGCGGGATCTGATGAACAGCGCCGTGCTGGAGGGCCAGGAGAACGCCGCCGTGGCGTCCGTATCCCGCAGCCTGTCCTCCGCGGGCTACACCCCGCCGCTGGTGGCCGCCGCCACGGAGCTGGCGCGGATGTGCATCAAGCCCAACATGCTCATCGACGACGAGGCCACCGAGCAGAACCGTGAGAAGGCCCGCGAGGCGGTGGACACCGTCATCCGCGTCAAGGGCGAGGTCATCGTGCGCAGGGGCGAGATCGTCACCAACGCCCAGTACCAGATGCTCTCCTCCCTGGGCCTTTTGAAGGAGGACAGCGTGGACGTGCCGCTTCTGGCGGGCATCGCGCTGGTGCTGCTGCTGATCGTGCTGTCCCTGGGGCTCTATCTGCTGCGGTGCGCGCCCAGGCTGATCCGGCCCAAGACGCTGGCCCTCATCAGCCTGATCTGCGTGCTGGTGGTGGTGCTGTCGCTGGCCATCAGCCAGTGGAGCGCCTATCTGATGCCCGTGTCGCTGGGCGTGCTGCTGCTGGCGGTGCTGGTGGAGGCCCGCGCCGCGCTGTACTTCAACCTGGCCCTGGGTATGACCGTGTCCCTGCTGGCGGGGGCGTCCAACGGCCTGTTCACCGTGGCGATGTTCTCCGTGGTGATGATGAGCCTGGTGTCCGGGCCGGTGGTGTTGCTGGTGCTGTCCCGGCGTCAGCAGCGCACCTCCACCCTGCTGGCCGGCGTGCTGGTGGGCGCGGGGAACTTCCTGGTGACGCTGGCCGTGGGCCTCATCAACTCCGCCGAGCTCTACACTGTGCTGACCAACGCCCTGTGGGCCATGGCCAGCGGCCTGCTCAGCGGCGTGCTGTGCATCGGCTTCCAGCCCCTGCTGGAGTGGATCTTCAACCTGGCCACCAATCCCCGGCTCATCGAGCTGTCCAACCCCAACCAGCCGCTGCTGCGCCGCCTGCTGATGGAGGCCCCCGGCACCTATCACCATTCGATCATAGTGGCGAACCTGGCCGAGGCCGCCGCCTCCGCCGTGGGCGGAAACGGACTGCTGGCCCGCGTGGGCGCGTACTACCACGACATCGGCAAGCTCAAGCGCCCCGCCTATTTCAAGGAGAACCAGATGGGCGACAACCCCCACGAACGCACCGACCCCCGGGTGTCCGCGGCGATCCTCACCGCCCATCCCCGCGACGGCGCGGCCATGGGCCAGAAGGCGCGGCTGCCCGGGCCGGTGCTGGACATCATCCGCCAGCACCACGGCGACGGGGTGGTGCTGTGGTTCTATGACAAGGCCGTGAAGCTCTATGGGCAGGATCAGGTGGACATCGCCGCCTTCCGCTACGAGGGGCCCCGCCCCCACAGCCGAGAGGCCGCCGTGGTCATGCTGGCCGACAGCATCGAAGCCGCCGTGCGCTCCATCCCCGACCCCAACCCGGAGAAGGTGGACGCCCTGATCCGCAAGCTGGTGCGCGTCAAGCTGGACGACGGCCAGCTGGACCAGTCCGACCTGACCTTCGGCGACCTGGAAAAGATATGCAGCGCCTTCTCCACCGTGCTCACCGGCGTGTTCCACGAGCGCATCGAGTACCCCGACGTGGCCATCCCGCCGCGAAACGAGGTCCCTAAGGAGGAGCCCGCCCCGGTCAAGCCTGCGGAAATATCCGCCCTGGCAGAGCCGACGGAGACGCCCGCCCCGGTCAGGCCTGTGGAGGCACCCGCCCCGGCGAAGCCTGCGGAAGCGTCCGCTCCGGTCAGGCCTGTGGAGACGCCCGCCCCGGCGAAGCCTGTGGAAGTACCCGTCCCGGTGAAGCCTGTGGCGACTCCCGCGCCGGTGAGGGCGACGGAGGCCCCGACTGAAAAGCCCGCCGTGCCGACCCCGGCGGAGAGACCGGCCCCTGCGGAGGCCCCGAAGGAGGTCGCGGCGGATGAACATTGAGCTGCAGTGGGACATCCCGATGCCGGAGAAGCTGTCGGACCTGGAGGCGCTGCTGGACCGGGTGGCAGGAGCATGCTTTGACGCCGAGGGGGTGACGGGCGCGGCCTTCGCGGTGCGCATCACCGACGACGCGGGCATACAGGCCCTCAACCGCGACCTGCGCGGCATCGACCGCCCCACCGACGTGCTGTCCTTCCCCACCGTGCAATTCCCGGCGGGCAGGACCGCGGGCCGCTGTCCCAAGCGGCTGAGGCGGGAATACGACCCCTATCTGGGGAAGGTGAACTTGGGCGACTGCGTCATCAACTTAAACCGCGCCGCCCAGCAGGCTGAGGAGTACGGCCACCCGCTGACCCGGGAGCTGTGCTATCTCGCCGCTCACTCCGCCTTCCACCTGATGGGCTACGATCACATGAACGAGGAGGAGAAGGCACAAATGCGCGATATGGAGGAAAAGGCCCTTCAAAAGCTGGGCATCACCCGCGACATCGACTGCGACGCCCTGTTTGAGCAGGCGTGCGAGGCCATGCAGATGGCCTACTGCCCCTATTCCAAATTCCAGGTGGGCGCGTGCATACTGGCCGAGGACGGGCGCACCTTCAAGGGCTGCAACTTTGAAAACGCCTCCTACGGGGCCACGATCTGCGCCGAGCGCTGTGCCGCGGGGAACGCCATCGTCAACGGCGCGCGCCGCTTCAGGGCCATCGCCGTGGTGGGCTCCACCGCCGTGGCCTGGCCCTGCGGCATCTGCCGACAGGTGCTCCGCGAGTTCTCCGACCCCTCCATGCCCGTCATCGTGGGCGAGTACGGCAAGGGCTACACCGTCCGCACCCTGGGCGAGCTGCTGCCCGAGGGACTGTCGCCGGAGGACCTGGGCGTGAACGCTACAAATTAATTGAGGTAACTGTTCAGTCCTGTGACAAACAGAGATTTGGCAGGCTGCGGGGGACGACCTCTCAGTCAGCCTACTTTCAGGGGAGCTGTCGCCGACGAAGTCGGTGACTGAGAGGTCGTTCCCCGTTGCCTTGTACAATCTCCACTTATCACAGCAGAACTGAATAGATACTAATTGAGAATTGAAAATGGAGAATGGAAATTGGAAATTAGAAATTGAGAATTGGGAATTGGGAATTGGGAATTATAAATAGCTTGGATATGTAGGGGCGGCGATGCGCCACCCGCCAGGCTATACGTATAGCGTTGATATATGCGCGCGGCAGCCACTAACTCTAATTCCCAATTTCCAATTCCCCATTCCCCATTCCGTAAATTCCCCATTCCCCATTCCGTATCTTATCATTACAACGGAGGATAAAAGCCTTGGCAGACAAGAAATTCCGTTCCGGCTTCATCGCCATACTCGGGCGGCCCAATGTGGGCAAGTCGAGTTTGATGAACCGGTTTGTGGGCGAGAAGGTCGCCATCATCTCCAACCATCCCCAGACCACCCGGAACAAGCTGTTGGGCGTAGCCACGGGCGCGGACTGGCAGCTGGTGTTCGTGGACACCCCCGGCCTGCACAAGCCCCGGACGAAGCTGGGCGAATACATGATGAAGGCCGCGGACGACGCCAAAGAGGGCGTGGACGCGGTGCTTTGCGTGGTTGACGGCCAGCGCATCGGCCACGGGGACATGGCGGTGATCGAGGACATCGCGAAAATGCGCTGCCCGAAGTTCCTGGCGGTGAACAAGATCGACATCGTATCCAAGGAGCAGCTGATGCCCCAGCTGGCCACGCTGCACGACATCGGATTCGACCAGATCGTGTCCGTGTCGGCGCGGACCGGGGAGAACGTGGACCTGCTCAAGGACATGCTCATCGACGCCATGCCCGAGGGGCCGAAGTACTTCCCCGACGACATGATCACCGACCAGCCCGAGCGGGTGATGTGCGCCGAGATCATCCGGGAGAAGGCGCTGCGCAATCTCCGGGACGAGATCCCCCACGGCATCGGCGTGGACATGCTCCAGATCAAGAAGGTGTCCGACACCCTGACCGAGATCCACGCGGACGTGTACTGCGAGAAGGCGTCCCACAAGTCCATCATCATCGGCAGGCAGGGCGCGATGCTCCAGAAGATCGGCTCCGAGGCCCGCGCCGACATCGAGCGGCTGCTGGGCACCAAGGTGATGCTCAAGCTGTGGGTCAAGGTGCGCGAGGACTGGCGCAACCGGGCCGGCGACCTGCGCACGCTGGGCTACGAGGAATAAGCATGGGCCAGATCAACACCCCCGGGCTGGTGCTGCGGCGGGCGGATTACTCGGACTATGACCGCATGGTGACGCTGTTCACCCCGGAGCTGGGCCGTGTGGACGCCATCGCCCGCGGCTGCCGCCGCCCGAAGTCGCCGCTGATGAACGCCGTGGAGCCCTTCACCTACGGGGAGTTCCAGCTCTATCAGCGGCGGGAGCGCTTCTCGGTGGAGCAGTGCCAGATCAGCGAGAGCTACTACGAATTGCGCACCGACTACGACCGGCTGCGCCACGGCGTCTACTGGCTGCGGCTGCTGGACGCCTCCGTCATGCCCGACACCCCGCAGCCGGAGCTGTTCGTCATGACCCTGCGGGCGCTGGCCCACCTGAACTGGGGGGAGCAGCCCCCGGAGCTGACCACCTTCGCCTTTGAGCTGCACTTCCTGGCCCTCAACGGCCTCGCGCCCCGGATGGACGTGTGCGCGAAGTGCGGACGGCCCATCGACGGCGACTGCCGCTTCGACGCCCATCTGGGCGGGGCGGTGTGCCTCGATTGCCCCTCCCCCGCCCCCCGCATCTCCAACGGCGCGCGCCGCATCCTCATGAAGGCCCCCCGCACCGCCTTCGACAAGTTCACCCTGCTGGAGGACCGCCCCGAGTGGCCCGAAGCCGCCGCGCAATGCCGGGCCTACGTCAACGCGAAGATGTACATGGAAAAGGTCGCGCCGGAGCTCTATCGGGAGGATGATTAAGGAGCAATAGGGTAGAGGGAGTGCCATAGCCCTCGCCCCTCCCGTTGCACCGTACATACCGGTCAGGTATACGGCGCTACATCGTAACATGGATTCAAGTAT
>CADCAS010000044.1 GCA_902799465.1 uncultured Eubacteriales bacterium | reverse complement strand
CGAACCCCTGGAAGGGGAGCCAAGGCTGACGCTCTGTCTTCCTCTTGGCTCCCCTTTCAGGGGAGCTGTCGCCGACGAAGTCGGTGACTGAGAGGTCGTCCCCCGTTGCCTCGGACAATCTCCACTTATCACAGCAGAACTGAATAGATACGTTCATTGAATTAGGAATTGGGAATCAGGAATTAATAACGGCTTGGCTGCGCAAAAGCGGCGAAGTGCCGCCCGTCGGCAGGTATGCTTTGTTTCGGCAGATGGCAGGCGGCCATTGGCCGCCCCCATGCGCGCGCGGCAGCCACTATCTCAATTCCTAATTCCCAATTCCCAATTCATCCCGTTCGTTTCCCTTTATCAACCCCGATCCAAATGGAAGGGAGAGTCAGCTTTGTCCGGTTTTCGCAATGTGTGGAAAAAGGTGGACGCCGTGGTGTTCACACTGGTGAAATACGCCTGCGTGATCATCCTGGCGGCGCTGGTGGCGGTGGTTTTCTCCATCTTTTTTGGCCGCTATGTCATCAATAAATCCCCCATCTGGGGCGAACCCTTCTCGCTGCTGTGCCTGGTGTGGATGAGTCTGCTGGGCTCGGCGCTGGTGGTGCGCAAAAACGAGCACCTGCGGGTGACGATGCTGGACGACAAATTCGGCGAAAAGGGCGTATTCATCACCGAGATCCTGTCCACGGTCTGTATCGTGGTGTTCTCATTCTTCCTGATCTACTACGGTGGCGCGCTGACGGCCAAGGGCGCGAAGAACAACATGGCTGGCGTGAACGTGCCCTATTCCGTGATGTACATCTCCATGCCCGTGACCGGCGTGCTGAACCTGTTCGCCGTCATCGGCGAGTGGCTTGAAAGGAGTGAGACGAAGTGAGCACCGCGACCATAGCGACCATCATACTGCTGGGCGTTTTCCTGCTGCTGGTATTTTTGCGGGTGCCGATCGTCTATTCCATCGGCATCGCGTCCCTGATCGACTTCCTCTACCTGGGCATCAACCCCATGCAGATGGCGCTGAAATTCGTCAGCAACCTGAATTCCTATACGCTGCTGGCGGTGCCCTTCTTCATACTGATGGGCGAGCTGATGAGTGCCGGCGGCATCACCGAGACGCTGATCGACTTCTCCAAGGAGCTGGTGGGCTGGTTCAAGGGCGGCGCGGCCATGGTCAACGTGGTGGCCTCGTTCTTCTTCGGCGGCATCTCGGGCTCCTCCTCGGCGGACTGCGCCTCCCTGGGCCCCATCGAGATCAAGATGATGGAGGAGCAGGGCTATGACCGCGCCTTCTCCACCTGTCTGACCATGGCCTCCTCGGTCGAGGGCATCCTGGTGCCCCCCTCCCAGAACATGGTCATCTACACCCTGGCGGCGGCGGGCACCACCACCGTCTCCATCGGGCAGCTGTTCGTGGCGGGCTACGTGCCCGGCGCGGTGCTGTCCATCGCCCTGATGATCTATTCGGCCTACTACGCCAACAAGATGAACATCCCCACCACCGGACGCTTCAGCCCCATCGGCACCCTCAAGGCGCTGGGACGGGCCGTCTGGGGCATGCTGGCCGTGCTGATCGTGGTGGTCGGCGTCATTGCCGGTATCTTCACTACCACCGAGTCCGCCGCCTGCGCGGTGGTCTGGTCGCTGGTCGTGGGCCTGTTCATCTACAAGGGCTTCCGCTTCCGCGACATCCCCGACATCTTCATCAACGTGGTCACCACTCTGGGCAAGGTGCTGATCCTGCTGGGCGTGTCCGGCGCGTTCACCTATCTGCTGACCTACCTCAAGATCCCCGAGAAGGTCGCCACGGGCCTGTTCACGCTGACCAGCAACAAGATCCTGATCCTGGTCCTGCTGAACGTCCTGATGCTGTTCCTGGGCTGCCTGATCGAGATGGCCTGCCTGATCCTGATGCTCACCCCGGTCATCCTGCCCATCTGGATGCAGATGGGGCTGTCGCCCATCCATCTGGGCGTGGTGATGGTGCTGAACCTGGGCATCGGCCTGCTGACCCCGCCCGTGGGCTCCACGCTGTTCATAGGCTCGGCTATATCCAACATCAAGATCGAGACGCTGGCCAAGAAGATGGTGCCCTTCTACATCACCATGGCCGTGGCGCTGCTGATTCTGACCTACTTCCCCCAGTCCTTCATGTGGCTGCCGGGCCTGCTGTACAAATGAGCATGAAAGCTGCCGTCATCATCTGCCCCGGCGGGGCCTACCGGCACCTCTCCCCCAGGGAGTCGGAGCCGGTGGCCCGCGCCTTTGAGGCCATGGGCTGCAAGACCAGCATACTGCGCTACACCATCAGGGAGGACGACGCCACCCCGCCCCTGGGGCTGGAGCCGGTGCGCCAGCTCTCCCGGCGCGTGGGTGAGCTGCGCGAAAGCGCCGACGGCGCGCCCATATTCGTCTGTGGCTTCTCCGCGGGCGGCCACCTCGCCGCCACGCTGGGCGTCCACTGGAGGACCCTTGGCCTGAACCGGCCCGACGGGCTGATCCTGTGCTACCCGGTCATCACCGCGGAGCCGGAGCTCTGCAACGCCGAGAGCATCGAGAACATCACCGGCGCGGACCGGCGGGACTTCTTCTCCCTGGAGAAGCACGTCACCCCGGACACCCCGCCCGCGTTCCTGTGGCACACCGCCGCGGACCGGGATGTGCCCGTGGAAAACTCCCTGCTGTTCGCCACCGCCATGAAGCGGGCCGGCGTGCCGTTTGAGCTGCACGTCTATCCCTTCGGCGAGCACGGCCTCTCCCTGGCCAACGCGGAGGTCGAACAGCCCGAGAAGGGACGCCTGCCCGACCCCCACGTGGCCGGGTGGATCGGCGAGTGCGAGGCCTGGCTGAACCAGATGCTCCCGAGACTTGCCGCATCACATTAAACGATATAACGCCGACAGAGAGGATGCTTCCTCCTGTCGGCGTTGTTTCAATTCCGGATGCTCTGATGCGCCTTCCGCACCACGCTGTCGATCACGGCGTCCGCTATCGGCTCGCCGTCGGGGGCGAGGTCGGCCAGGAATTCGATGTTCCCGCTGCCCCCGGCGATGGGGGAGAAGTCCAGCCCCCGCAGGGTCCAGCCGAGGGTGGGGACGAAGGCCGCGAGGTCCCGGAGCACCGCGGCGTGGACGGCGGCTCCGGAGACGATGCCCCGCTTGCCGATGTTCGCGCGTCCCGCCTCGAACTGGGGCTTGACGAGGGTGACCATGCGCCCCCTGGGACCCAGCAGCCCCAGCGCCGCGGGCAGTATGAGTTTGATGGAGATGAAGGACACGTCCATCACCGCAAGGGTGGGCAGCGGGTCGAACATGTCCGCGGTCAGCGCCCGGGCGTTGACGTGCTCCATGTTCACCACCCGGGGGTCGCGGAGCAGGCTGGGGTGCAGCTGGCCCGCGCCCACATCCACCGCGTACACCCGTGCCGCGCCGTTTTGCAGCAGCACGTCGGTGAACCCGCCCGTGGACGCGCCGATGTCCAGACACACCCGCCCAGAAGGGTCCACTCCGAACACCTTCAACGCCTTCTCCAGCTTCAGGCCGCCCCGGCCCACCCAGGGCTGGTCCTGTCCCAGTACCGTCAGCACGTCGGCCTCCGTCACCTTCTGCGCGGGCTTGGCGATGACCGCGCCGTTCACCGCCGCCAGCCCCGCCTCGATCAGCTTCCGGCCCTTCTCCCGGCTCTCCGCCAGCCCCCGCGCCGCCAGCGCCGCGTCCGCGCGCATGGATTCAGACATGAAAAGACCTCCTTGTGTGTTAGGGAGTAGGGAGTAGGCAGTAGGGAGTAGGGGAGGGACGGCAATACTTTGGCGTTCTGTAGGTGGTAAAAACGTCAAGTATCCTTTTGGTTTATTGCTCTCTCTTGTGCTTGAATATCAGGAAGCTGTCGGGTGATGGGGACCTCATCCGTCAGCCCTGCGGGCTGCCACCTTCCCCAAAGGGGAAGGCTGAATACCGGCTGACGCAAAACCCATAAGCCTTCCCCTTTGGGGAAGGTGGCCGGAGCGAAGCGGAGGTCGGATGAGGTCCCCCGTCATACTGCCAACCCATTTACAGGTAGAGGAAAACAGAAAAGTGACAACGCATTATCCCCCACGAGAATGCGGCGTTCTCAGAAGAAAACAGAGCGTTTGCCGTAGCTCCCCCTACTCCCTACTGCCTACTCCCTACTCCCTAATCTGCCAATTTGTACCAATTGCACATAATCCACTTGACAGATTTGTCTGTTATGTATAAAATATCTGTGAAATATATTTCAAATCTATTTCACAGAGAGGATGAAAATCATGAAGAAACGAATGCTTGCTGTAATACTCGCGCTGGCGGCGCTGCTGATAGGCGCGGCGGGCGCGGAGGGATACGTGTCCGGGCGGCTGGACGGGAACGCGCTGGTGGTGGAGTGGCAGGCCCCGGCGGGCCAATGCGACCTGACGGTGTATCGGGGCGACTGGCCCATCTGCGTGCGTCAGGTGGGCGGCGGCGCGGGGAGCCTGACCCTGTCGCTGGACGATGCCAGCGGCACCTTCAGGCTGAGGCTCAGGACTGACGCCGGGTGCTACACCGCCACGGTACAGGGCGAGGCACCGACCACAGCGGCGCCCACGACCATTCCCACCGCGGACCCCACGGCGATCCCCACCGGGATGCCGACGCAGGCACCTGCCGAGAAACCCACGCAGGCGCCCACCGCAAAGCCCACGCAGGCGCCGACTGAAAGGCCGACAGCCGCGCCCACCGCAAGACCTACGCTGGCCCCCACCGCGCGGCCCACCGCCGCCCCGGGTACGGAGCGCGGCGACCTGGCGCAGCGGGTGGTGGACCTGGTGAACGAGGCCCGCGCGGCCCAGGGGTTGAAGCCGCTGCATATGGACGCCGAGCTGAACCGCGCCGCCCGAGTCCGGGCCGAGGAGCTGACCCGCGTCTTCTCCCACACCCGCCCCGACGGCTCCGCCTGGTCCACGGTGTCCTCCTCGGCCTTTGCCGAGAACATCGCCCGCGGCCAGCGCACCGCTGACAAGGTCGTGGCGGCCTGGCTGTCCTCCGGCGAGGGCCACCGCGAAAACATCCTCCGCGCCTCCTACGGCTCCATCGGCGTCTGCGCCTTGAAACACGGCGGCGTGATGTACTGGGTGCAGCTCTTTGGAAGATGAATTAGGAATGTATCTGTTCAGTTCTGCCGTGATCTATGGGGATTTGCCTGGAAGAATTAGGAATTAGGAATTAGGAATGAATAGCGGCTGCCGCGCGCACTGTAGGAGCGGCCAATGGTCGCCTGCCATATACCGAAACAATACGTACTGCCTGGCTGGCGGCGCATCGCCGCCCCTACGCAACCAGGCCATTTATAATTCCTAATTCCTCATTCCTAATTCCTAATTCCTCATTCCTAATTTCTCATTCCTAATACCCCACAATATTGTTCACCCACACGCCCCGCTTGATCAGCACATGTCCGAAGATCACCTTGATGATGTCGGCGAGCTGGACGATGAGGTAGACGGGGCGGATGTCGAGCGTGGTGAGGTGGACCAGGCACCAGGCCAGCGGCACGGCCACCACCCAGGTGTAGCCGCTGTCGAACACGAAGGTGACCAGCGTCTTGCCGCCGGAGCGGAGGGTGAAATAGGCGGAATTGCAATAGGAGAACAGCGGCATGCAGCAGGCGTAGATGGTCAGCAGCTGGGTGGCCAGCGCACGGACGTCGGCCTCGGTGCGGTAGAGCCGCGGCACGAACGGCGAGGCCGCCGCCAGCAGTATGCCGCCGCACACGGACAGAAACAGGCTGAAGGCGATGAGCTTCCAGGCCTGTTTTTGCGCGCCCTCCAGGTCGTTGGCCCCCAGGGACTGCCCCACGATGATGGCGGTGGCGGAGCCCATGGACAGGAAGGTGGCGGCGAACAGGTTGGAGACGGTGGTGGAGATGTTCATGGCGGCCACCACGTGCAGCCCCCGCAGGCTGTAGCACTGGGTCAGCGTGGCCATGCCCAGCGACCACAGCGCCTCGTTCAGAAGCAGCGGCATGCCCTTGACGGTGATGCGCCTGACCAGCGCGCCGGGCACGGAGAGGGTGCGGTAGAGGCCGTTGACGAAGCGGAAGCGCTGCGGGTCGCGGTGGCTGACCCACGCCACCACCAGCAGCTCCACGTAGCGCGACAGCACCGTGGCGATGGCCGCGCCCACCACGCCCAGGGCTGGAAAGCCCAGGTGGCCGAAGATCAGTATCCAGTTGAACACCAGGTTCACGCCCACGGCGATGATGCCGGCACGCATGGGCAGCGCGGTCTCGCCGGTCTCGCGGAGGGTGCTGGCGTAGACCTGGGAGACGGCGAAGGCGGGCAGCCCCCACAGCATCACCCGCAGATAAGCCATGCCGTGGCGCAGCGTCTCGGCCACCTTGTCGCCGTCGACATCGTGCAGATAGAGCCCGATCAACGCCTCGCCCCGCAGCAGAAACAGCAGTATCGCCGCCGCCGAGAGCCCCAGCCCCAGATACAGCTTGTAGCGGAAGCAGCTGCGCACGCCCTCCTGGTTGTCCGCGCCGTGGAACTGGGCCGAGAAGATTCCCGCCCCCGACAGCCCGCCGAAGATGCACAGGTTGAACACGAACATCAGCTGGTTCGCCACCGCCACGCCCGACATGGGCTCCGTACCCACCTGGCCCACCATCACGTTGTCCAGGAGGCTGACGAAGTTGGTGATGGCGTTCTGGATGATGATGGGCACCACGATGGCCAGCACCATCCCGTAAAACGCCCGGTCGCCGATGTACTTTTGCTTGAAGGACTGCATGGGGACCCCCTGAGTTCTGTAATTGGGAATTGGGAATTGGGAATTGGGAATTGGGAATGCCGCGGTCCGGGCATATAATACGACCGCCGCCTGAACAGTGTAACATATTCAGACGGCGGTGTTCAATAGGGGATAATGCTAAGTTTTGGGAACCTGTTCAACTCCCGGCAAATGCCAAGCCATCACTAAACTGACCGGTTAAGTCGTCGGTCAACGTGCCCCGGCACGCCTCCCTCCTCCGCCTTGCACTGACGAATTCATCCTTCGCATTCTGTATGAATAATTTCTGCACAGCTCCTTACCGATTGTCCACCTTCTCGGGGTACAGGTCGTGCTGGCTCAGGCGCTGCCAGGCCACCTGCTCCCAGGGGGTGCCGGGCTTGCCGTAGTTGCAGTAGGGGTCGATGGAGATGCCGCCCCTGGGGGTGAACTTGCCCCAGACCTCGATGTACTTGGGGTCCATCAGCCGAATGAGGTCCTTCATGATGATGTTCACGCAGTCCTCGTGGAAGTCGCCGTGATTGCGGAAGCTGTAGAGATAGAGCTTCAGCGACTTGGACTCCACCATGCGCTCGCCGGGGATATAGGAGATGTACATCGTGGCGAAATCCGGCTGCCCGGTGATGGGGCAGAGGGAGGTGAACTCGGGGCAGTTGAACTTGACGAAGTAGTCGTTGCCGGGGTGCTTGTTCATGAAGGTCTCCAGCACCTCGGGGGCATAGTCGCTCCTGTAAACGGTCTTCTTGCCGCCCAGCAGGGTCAGCCCCTCCTGTTTGCGCTCGTCCATCGTCAGCGCTCCTTCCAGATGTTCTTGAGGGCCTTCACCAGCAGCGCGCCCACCACGCCCGCGATGGCCTGGCCCATCAGCAGGGAGCCCGCCAGCGCGATATAGGGGACGCCGATCAGCTTGCTCAGCCAGATCGACACCACCAGCGCCGGGATCAGGGTGATGGGCAGGATCACGGACCATTCCGTCACCTTCCGCTTCCCCAGCAGGGCGCAGCAGCCCGCGGTCAGCAGGCCGACCACGCCGCCGCCCACGATGTCATAGAATCCCAGTCCGCCCATGACCATGTTGGACAGCAGGTTGGACAGGCCCAGCGGCACAACCAGGAACGGAAACAGATATGCGGTCCCATAGATGGCCGTTGCGATGCGCACCTGGTACTGGCCGAAGGCGAAGGACTGCGTAAAGTACATCACCACGATGTAGATCGCCATCACCGCCCCCGAGATCGTCAGCTTCTGGGTCTGGGTCAGATTCTTCATATCCATTTTCGTCACCTCCATTGTGTGAAAAAAGGACATACCTCTACTAAGGTATGTCCATGACAAACACTGCGTTTTGTCTCCGCCCTTAGTTTTGTTTATAGACAGGATGGTCTCGAACTGTCTGCCGCTAAGCCCTGCCAGTATAACACAGCAGGACCTCGCGATAAAGGTTGGAGGCATTGATATTGGGTTAGGAGTGGGTTAGGGGGGATTGAGGCAACAGGCAACAGGCATCAGGCAACAGGCATTGGTCAGGCTGCGGCAAGCCTTGAATCTCTGATACATTCCTGTTGAGTCGCGGACTCCTTTCCAGGCTCCCGTCCAGGCTCCCTCTCCGAGGGAGCTGTCAGCCGCAGGCTGACTGAGGGAGTTGAGGGAGCTGTCAGCCGCAGGCTGACTGAGGGAGTTGAGGGAGCTGTCAGCCGCAGGCTGACTGAGGGAGTTCTCCCTGGACGTCTGAATAGTTACCCTGATATAATAGAAAGCCTGTGGCCTGCCGCAGCTCCGACTAATGCCTGATGCCTGTATTCATTCCATCACACCGATCCACCTGTGAACGTGGCTTAACCTACTGCCGCTCACACTCCGCGGTGTAGGTATATTTCCCGCCGCCGGTGAAGTACTCGTCCATGGTGATGGAGAGGGTGTCGCCGGAGAGGGTGTAGTCGGCGTCGATGCGGTCGAGGCCGTTGGCCTTGAAGTTGATGCTGAGGCGGTTGAGGGACTGGTTGAAGGAGCAGGGCAGCATCATGACGGGGTTTCCCTTTTGCAGGAAGGTCATGATTCCGTTGCCGTTCTCGTCGATCTCCGCCACCATATCGAAGGGGCCGTTGGGACCCTTGCAGGGGCCCTTCCAGGTCCCGGCGAGGGTGGGCTTGGCCTCGGGCTCCGCCGGAGCCGCCTCCAGCGTGGCGGGGATGTCCGCGAGGGGGATGCGCTGGGCCGCGTCCCCGTCTGTGACCTGGAGCGCCGCGCCCTCCAGCGCCGAGACGTCCTTGCCCTCCAGGAAGAACAGCAGGTCGAAGTTGTCCTGCTCCGGGTCCATCTTGGGGAAGCCGCCGCCCTCGGGCTGGATCAGCTTGTGATACATCAGCGACGCGGCGGGGACCTCCGTGCTGTCCGAGAGGATCAGCTTCATGTCGTCCCCGGCGTAGGTGTTGATGGTGTCATAGGCGACGGTGCCCTCGTCGGGCTGCATGCGGATCAGCGCAAACGCGCCGTCCGTGCGCAGGTTGGGGATGTTGATGTCCGCCGGGTCGCTGGTCAGCCAGATCGCGTTCAGCGCGTAGTCCCGCCACTGTACCGCCTCCGCCGTACCAACCGCGCACAGCGCCAGACACAGCGCCAGTATCAAAGCCGCGAGTCTCTTCATGCTATACATCCTCTCTGTTAAAAGTCGCCCCAAAGCTCGAAATCCGAGCCCACGCTGTCGGCGTCGGGGTTGAATTCCTGGACGTTGATGGTGATGGTGGAGGTGTAGCCGCGCTTGAGCTCCACCTGCTGGCTGCCGTCCTGGAAAGTCATGATCTCGTAGTTGCCCAGGTCGCCGAAGGACTGCTCCTCGCCGTACCAGGTGCGCCCGGTGCCGTCCTTGATGATGTAGGTTCCGGCGGGCAGGGAGGTGGTGGCCTTGCCGCCGCCCGCGATGAACAGCGTCCGGGCCAGCACGTCGTCGGGGGTGTAGATCTTCACCAGCATGGCGATGTCCGGCTCGCCGTTGTACTTCACCGTCAGCTCGGTGGAGGAGCCCGACACGGCGGGGTTCTTGTAGAGCTGGCCGGTCTTGGGCCAGGGCTGCTGGCAGGCCGCGGCGCGCGCCTCCCAGTCGGCGTATTCGCTCTCGGCGAAGGCCAGCTCCGCGAAGCGGTACAGCCCCTTGGCGGCGTAGGCGCAGCCCTTGAGGTAGTCGAATTCCCCGGGGGCCATGCCTTCGGCCAGCAGTTCCTCGGCCGTGTCCGCGTCCTTCAGCACCAGCGCCCAGGCCAGCAGCTTCTCGAAGGTGGGCGCGTCCACATACCCGGTGGCGGGCAGGGCGAATGCGGTCTGCGTCGCCTGGATGGCGGCGATGGTCCGGGGACCCGCGTTGCCGTCCGCGGAGATGTCCTGCCCCAGCGCCGCGAGCAGCTGCTGCACGCCCAGCGCCGCGTCGCCCTTGCTGCCCTTCTGCACCACCTCGCCCGCCTGCATGGCGGCGTAGGCCGTGCGATAGGCCTCCACGCCCAGCGCGTCGAGGATCGCTTCGGTGTCCGGCTTCACGGGCGTCGGCACGGGGGTGGGCGCCTCGGTGGGTTCGGGCGTGGGTTCCTCGGTGGGCTCCGGGGTGGGCGCCTCGGTGGGCGCCTCCGTGGGCTCCGCGGCGTCGGCGCTCGAAGAGGGCGTGCCCTGGGAGGTCAGCACGGGCGGCACGACCACCGGCGGCACGATCGGGGGCGTAATCACCGGGGGCGTAATCACCGGCGGTGTGATGACCGGGGGCGTGATCACCGGGGGATTGAAGGCCGGAACGCTCGCGGGGGCCGCGGCGGCGGTCTCATCCGCTTCTGCCTCCGCGGCGGTCTCGCTTTCCTCCGCCTCCGGGACGGGGTCGCCCGCCGTCCACAGCAGCGCCGCGCCCTCCTCCTTGCCGTCGGGATAGAGCCACACCGCGTCGGGCAGATCGGCGGCGTCGTAGGTGAATTCAAAGTCCGCCACGCTGCCGTTGATGTGCACATTGACGTTGTGGGGCATGACCCGCTCGCCGCCGATCTCGGCAATCGCCAGCACCGGGGTGTGGGGCACGAGGCCCACCACGGGCACGCCGTCGTCGCCGTGCGCCTTCACCACCAGCGCCCCGTCCACGATCTCCGCGCCCTTGTAGATATAGTGATAGGTCTTGTCCATGAAGGTCACGTCCGCCTGACCGCCGTCCGCCAGCGCGGAGAGGCCCGCCAGCAGACACAGCGCCAGCAGGACCGATACCAACTGCTTTTTCATGAAGATGCCTCCTCTACTTTTTCCTGAGCCAGCCGAACAGACCGCCCGTCCGCTTCGGCTTGATCTGGGGATACCGTGCGGTGACGTCGCTGGTCAGGGTCATGCCGCCCATTCCCAGGTTCACCTCGAACACGCGATGGCAGTTCCCGCACATCACCACGTTGTCGCTGATGCCGTGGTCGCGCCCCAGCTGCGCCGCCGCGCCGAAGGTCAGCGTCTGCTGGCAGTTCGGGCAGGTGCCCTTCGCGTTCATCAGCATGTTCCGAAAGTCGCTGCCGTTTCCGATGATCATGGTCATCCCTCCCCGGATGTCTGGTTCAGGGCCTCGTCGACGAACTGGTCGCCCTTGCCCGGCGCGATGACCTGCAAAAACAGTGCGTCGCCCACGGCGGTGCGAAGCCCCAGCTTCTGGTGAAACACGTTGAGATCCGGGCCGCTCCGTCCCCTGGGGATGTAGGCCTCCCGGCTCGCGGGCACGTACACCTTCCCCAGCGCGGCATTGCCCCGCGCCTTGCGCAGCATGGCCTGGCCCACGAAGGGCACGGGCTCGCGCAGGGCGCTGACGCAGTGGGCAATGGCCACGCCAACCGCCAGCACCCCGCACAGCGCCATGATCACGGGGACGTTGGCGTTGAAGAAGCCCTTGTTGAAAAAGTCGATCATGGCGAAGATCAGTATGCCGCCCACGAATCCCGCCATCGCGCCCAGTATGACCCGGAGCACGGCGTCCGAGCGCCGCCTCTTCTGAATGCAGCTGTCGCACACCACATATCGGTCCGCCCCTGAAAACTGCTCCGTGGTCACCGTGGTGGTTCGGGTGGTCTTGTAGCTCACCCGCTGGGTGGTGGAAGTGGCGCTGACGTCCACCACCAAATACCGCAGGTCGTGCTCCGCGTTGGCCGCCCCGCAGTTCATGCAAGCCCCGCTCTCCATGGGATACCCCTCCTTCACGCTGTGTTTACATGTATTATACATAAAAGGGCGACAAAAAAGGTGGGCTGGCTGCCCACCTGAGTATAAGGGAAAAGGGAATAGGGAAAAGGGAAAAGGGGAACGAAGGGAGACGGCTGCCGCGTGCGCCATATACTGAAACAATACGTATTTCATGGCGGGCGGCGCATTGCCGCCCCTGCGGAGTGCGCGGCAGCCGTTCTCCTTTTCCCTTTTCCCTATTCCCTTTTCCCTTAGATCCCCTCCCTTGAAATGCGCGGCTGCCCTCAGTTCTCCGTCACCTTGATCGACACGTCGGTGCCTTCGAAAAGGGCCTGCACGGCTTCGAGCTGTTCCGGGAGGACGTAGACGACCTTCAGGTTGGGGAGGTCCTTCAGGCCGGAGAGGTCGCCGATCTGACTGTGCTGGAGGGTGATGGCCTGGAGCTTGGGCATGCGCTGGGCGATGTCGTTCAGGTCGGGCAACTCCAGCCACATGAGCCCGAGCGTCTTGACGTTGGGATGGCTGCCCACCTGCGAAAGGGAGGTGATATCGTTGAGGCCGATGTCCAGCTCCTCCAGCCAGGGGCAGTTTTGCAGGACGGTGACGTCGGTGAGGCCGTCGCTGAAGAGCACGACGTTGCGCAGGGACGGCGCGTCGGCCACGGGCGCGGCCCCGGAGAGGCGCAGGTGCTTGAGCTCCACGGTCCGCAGCTTCGGCATTCCCGCGATGCCCGCCGCGTCCACGTAGCCCTGGTGGACGATGTGCACCTCCTCCAGGTTCGGCAGGCGGCTGAGATCGTCCAGGGTGCGGATGGGTCCCACGACGCTGCGGTCAATGCTGCACTGGTAGAACGGCTCCGGGTCGCCGAAGGCCTCCGTGCCGTAGATGTAGAGGCGCGTGACCTGGGCCAGGTCCTCCGGGGTCAGCGGGCCGCGCTCCTTGCCGATCCAGAGCCGCGCGGCGCGCTCGATCAGCGGCTCCTCGAAGGTCAGCTTTTCCACGGGTCGGAACCAGTCGGTGAACCGCCCCGCGGCGAAGCCCGCGCACAGCAGCATCCCCGCCGCCAGCAGGCCGAGGACCAGCGCCCGGGGCCTGACGCGCAGCCGCCGTCTGCCCACCCCCGTCAGCGCCCTGCGGACCTGCCCGATGTCGGCGTAGCGGTCCGAGGGGGAGAAGGCGGTGCAGCGCGCGATGATATGGGTGAGCGCGGGATCGAAGGCGATGTTGGCGTTCAACCGGGTGCTGCCCGTCACCAGCCAGCGCAGCAGCACGCCGAGGGCGTAGATGTCCGAGCGGGGGTCCGTCTGGCCGAAGCCGTACTGCTCCGGCGGCGCGTAGCCCCGGGTGCCGAAGCACACGGTGTCCGACCCGGCGTCGCCCCGCACCGCCCGGGCGATGTCCAGGTCGATCAGCGCCAGGGAGCCGTCGGGCCTGACGATGATGTTTTCGGGCTTGATGTCCCGGTGGACCACCGGCGGCACGTGGGTGTGCAGCGCCTCCAGGATGTCGCACAGCTTGATGCCCAGCGCGGCGATCTCCTGAAGCCCCAGCTGCCGCTCCCCGGCCCAGTCGGCCAGGGTGCTGCCCTCGATGTAGCTGCGCACCACGCAGAGGGTCTGGTCGTTCTGGTACACAGCCAGATACCGGGGCAGGCCGGGATGCTCCAGCCCCTGCAAAAGCCCGATATCCGGGTGGAAGGGGAGGACGGTCCGGTCGTAGCAGGTGGCTACCGCCAGCGCCCCGCCGCCCTTGGGCTGGACCAGGAAGGTCTCCCGCCCCGCGTGGCTGGCCAGGCACTCCAGCTGGTCGAAGGCCGCCAGAAATTCCCTTGGATAGCCGCTGGCGTCGAAGGCGGATTCGATGTCGGCGGCGATGCGCTTGAGCTCGTTCATTTGTCTCGCCCTCCCAGCAGCGGCAGGCCCAGATCCTGCAATATGATCTGCGTGTCCACGAGGGATACGCGGTTGTGGAGGCAATAGATGAGCACCGCGTCCCGCTTCACCCGGGGATAGAGGGGACTGCGGCGGGCGACCTTCAGCATCTCCTGGGTCTGGCTCAGGTCCGCCTCCATTGCGAAGGCCAGCTGCAGCACCGTGTCCCGGGAGGGGTTGCGCTTGTCCTTGAACAGCTGGTGGCCGTAGGATTTCTCCAGGTTCGCCCGGCGTATGATCTGCTCCGGCACCTTCCCGCACTGGGCGCACCACGCCCGCAGATAGGCCCCGAAGGAGAGGGTCAGATACGCGGATTCGCTGCGCTGCAAAAACTGCTCCAGGCTTCGCGCCTTGAACAGCAGCGTCAGCAGCTCATCCGTCCGGATGCGGCTGGAGTTCGACATGCTGGATCACCTCGGTGCTGATGCGCTCATCATACCATATTTTCCGCCCCGGCGGGTGGGCAGACAGCACACTTCGCAAATATGATGAATGAGTTAGTATAATATTGCTTCTATTATACATGATTCGTCCCGCAATGGCAATCCCGAGGGGATAAAAAGATGTGTAACAGAATCATAACCGCACGGGGAGGTGGGGTTTGGTATAATACTGGTGTTTGTGCGGGCGGGGGTAGGTAATGTAGGGAAAAGGGAATAGGGAAAAGGGAAAAGGAATAGCGGCTGCCGCGCGCGTTGTCGGGGCGGCCGGGCTTTTTCAATTCCTAATTCCTAATTCCTAATTCCTGTTTTACTCCAAACAGTCACAGGTATTTTCGCATAGGGGAGGGGTACATCTTGCAGGTGACGCCGCGGATGTATTTGATCGTGCTGCCGATGGTATTTTTAGCCGCGCTGGTGGACGCCATCGCGGGGGGCGGGGGACTGATCTCCCTGCCGGCCTATACGCTGGCGGGGCTGAACTACGACTTCGCCTCCGGCAACAACAAGTGCTCCTCCACCTTCGGCACGCTGACGGCCACCGTCCGCTACTACCGCAGCGGCAGGCTGCTGGTGAAGCCCGCGCTGGTGGCGGCGGCGCTGGCCGCGCCGGGGTCGTGGCTGGGCACCCGCGCGGCCATGGCCCTGGGCAGCCGGGTGATGCACGGCTTCATGGTGTTCGCCATCCCTGCAGTGGGGGCGCTGGTGCTCATGAAGGGCAGGGGCCCCGAGACCTCCCGGCCCGTGACGGCGCGGCAGTATCCGCTCTGCGGGCTGATCGGGCTGGTCGTCGGCTTCTACGACGGCTTCTTCGGACCCGGCACCGGCACCTTTCTGATCCTGCTGTTCACCCACCTGCTGGGCATGGACATGGTGACGGCCTCCGCCACCGCCAAGCCCGTGAACCTGCTGAGCAACATCTCGGCGCTCGTCACCCGGGTGGCGGCGGGGGACGTGTTGTTCGCGCTGGCGATACCGGCCATGTGCTGCTCCGTCGCCGGCGGCTGGCTGGGCGCCAAGCTGGCGCTGACCCGCGGGGCGCGGCTCATCCGGTGGGTGATGCTGGGGGTGCTTACGCTGCTGACGGCGCGGCTCGCCGCCGAATGGATTGGGGGAATGTGATGATGGCCAATGACTTTCGCTCCGCCCGCTTCTGGGCGGCAGAGCTGATCGAACCCGCGCTCCGCGACGGGGCCCGGGCCGTCGACGCCACTATGGGCAACGGGCAGGACACGCTTTGGCTGTGCCGCCGGGTGGGGGAGGCGGGTCGGGTCTACGCCTTTGACGTGCAGCCCGAGGCCGTGGCGCGCACCCGGCAGCGCCTGGAGGACGCGGGCGTCGCCCAGCGGGCCGAGCTGAACTGCCTGGGTCACGAGCGCATGGCCGAGGCCGTGCCTGGGCCGGTGGACGTCGTCATGTTCAACCTGGGCTGGCTTCCCGGCGCGGCCCATGCCGTCACCACCCGCACGGAGACCACACTTCTGGCCGTGAACGCCGCCCTCGGCCTGCTGAAGCCCGACGGGCTCCTCACCGTCTGCGTCTATCCCGGCCATCCCGAGGGCACGCGGGAGCTGGAGGCCCTCACCCATTGGGCCGAGACCCTCGATCCCCGCCGCTTCGACGCCCTGCTCCGCCGCTACATGAACCAGCCCAACGACCCGCCCCAGCTCATCGCCGTCAAGCGAAACCGGCGAAAAGGGGAATAATAAGGACGCCTGCCGATGTGCTTTCGGCAGGCGTCCTTTATTTAGAAGAACTTCATGTATTGAAGATAGTACCGCCCGTCCGTGTCGCTGACGCGCTCGCCAAACAGCCGGAAGCCCTGGGATTCATAGAAGCGAATGAGGCTGGCGTTGGCCTCGCAGTCCAGATACTCGATGCCGCCGCCCACACGGTATTGAAGCTCCATCAACTCCCGCTCCGCAAGCCCCAGCAGCGTCGCCCCGGAGATGCGGTTGCCGTTCTCCACAGCGTAGTTCTTGCCCAGCTGGGCGATGAGAAATCCGGACACCAGATAGGCGTTTGTCGCGGGATTCAGCGCCGCGTAGCGCTCCATGGTCCTTTGTACGGTCCTGCTCAATCCCTCGGCGGGAAAGGAGACGGGCTTGTGGGTGAGGGTGAAAAAGCCCAGTATTTGTCCGTCATCCATATCGCCGACAAGGTATGTGACAGACAGCTTTTTCTGGGCAAATGCGACGGCGTTTTTCTTTATGAAGCGTTCAATGTCGTCGCTGAGTGGAACCGGTGTCCCGTTTCTGTCCATCTCACAAGAAAAACGGGAGAGGACTTCGGCGACTTTATCCTCTCCGTAATGCTTGACCAGGTCAAGTATATTCCAAACCTCAACGTTCTTCATCTTTCTTCTTCAGATTCTTCAGCGCCATGTCCATAAAATGCCTGATCTTCTCCGGGTCTCTGCAAACCCCCGACCCCGGGCTGGGTTTGATGGGTTCTTTCGCCATTCGCTCCCGGAACTCCACATATTCCTCCAGTGCCCTGGGATTGTTCACGACGATATTGTCGAACAGCGTTGACGTTGCCATAGAGACACCTCCTCGCGCGTCTGTTCACCTCTATCATACACGATATCCGCCCAAAATGCAAGTGCCGCCGCCTCAATGATTGAGGCGGCGGCAACGGGCCTTATCCCCACGGCCCACGCATGAATGATAAGACGGATTGGGATCTAAGAGAAAGGTTACGAATTATACCTATTTCCATCACATGTACCGGCAACGCCTAAGCATGTGGATTCCCACAAAGAAATCGCCTGCGATTTCGACTGGGAATCGGTACCTGCCAGTCAGGAAATTTGTGTCGTCAGGCGCGAATTTCCGCGTCCCTTCCTCCCTCGCGCAAAATCCGCAGATTTTGCGCGACAGGCTCACGCATGAATGCGTGAGCCGTGGTCTTATCCCACTACGATATTGACCAGTCTGCCCGGCACGAACACCAGCTTTTTGATGTTCTTCCCGGCGATGAGCTTCTGCACCTCGTCGGTGGCCATGAAGTAGGCCTGGGCGTCGTCGCGGGTGAGGGAGGCGGGGACGTTCATGCGCCCGCGGACCTTGCCGTTGATCTGGAGGGCGACCTCGACGGTGTCCTTGACCAGGGCCTTCTCGTCGTACTCGGGCCACTGGGAGCGGATCAGCTCGGCGTCGGACAGCTTGCACAGCGCGTTGATCTCCTCGGTGATGTGGGGCGCGACGGGATTTAAGAGCTTGACCAGCGCCAGCAGCTCACCCCGGGTGACCTTCCCCTTGGCGTAGAAGGCGTTTACCAGCGTCATCATGGCGGCGATGGCGGTGTTGAACTTCATCTTCTCGTAGTCCTCGGACACCTTCTTGATGCAGCTGTGCACGTCGAAGGCCAGGTCCCTGGAGACGCCCGCCTCGTCGGTGAGCATGTCCATGAGCCTCCACACGCGGTCCAGGAAGCGGCGGCAGCCCTTGACGGAGTCGTCGTTCCACGGGGCCGCGGCGGTGTAGTCGCCCATGAACAGCACGTAGAGCCGCAGGGTGTCCGCGCCGTACTGCTTGACGATGTCCAGCGGGTCCACCACGTTGCCCTTGGACTTGGACATCTTCTCGCCGTCGGAGCCCAGGATCAGGCCCTGATAGCTGCGCTTGGCGTAGGGCTCGGGGGTGTTGACCTCGCCGATGTCGTAGAGGAAGCGGTGCCAGAACCGGGAGTACAGCAGGTGGCGGGTGACGTGCTCCATGCCGCCGTTGTACCAGTCCACGGGCATCCAGTACTTCATCTCGTCCATGGAGGCGAAGGCCTTGTCATTGTGGGGATCGACGAACCGCAGGAAGTACCAGCTCGACCCGGCCCACTGGGGCATGGTGTCGGTCTCGCGCCTGGCGGGGCCGCCGCACTTGGGGCAGGTGCAGTTGACGAAGGACTCAATGCGGGCAAGCGGCGACTGGCCGTCGGTGCCGGGCTCGAAGTTCTCCACGTCGGGCAGGGTCAGCGGCAGCTGGTCGTAGGGCACGCCCACGGTGCCGCACTTCGGGCAGTGGATCAGCGGGATGGGCTCGCCCCAGTAGCGCTGGCGGTTGAAGGCCCAGTCCTTCATCTTGTACTGGACGCCCTTGCGGCCCACGCCCTTCTCCTCCAGGAATTTGAGCATGGCGGCGATGGAATCCTTCTTGTTGTCGTAGGCGTTGAGGAAGTCGGAGTTGATCATCCTGCCGTCGCCGGTATAGGCCTCGACGGAGATATCGCCGCCCTCGATGACCTGGATGATGTCCGCGCCGAACTTCTTCGCGAACTCATAGTCGCGCTGGTCGTGGGCGGGCACGGCCATGATGGCGCCGGTGCCATAGCCCATCATCACGTAGTCGGCGATGAAGATCGGGATCTTCTTGCCGCTGACGGGGTTGACCGCCTCCAGGCCCTCGAGCTTCACGCCGGTCTTGTCCTTTTGGAGCTGGGTGCGCTCAAACTCGGTCTTCTTGGCGCAGGCGTCGCGGTAGGTCTCCACGGCGTCCCAGTTGGCGATCCTGTCCTTATACTTGTCCAGCAGCGGATGCTCCGGGGCCATGACCATGAAGGTCACGCCGTACAGGGTGTCCGGGCGGGTGGTGTAGATCTCCAGCTGCTCCGGGACGCCGTCCAGCGTGAAGTCCACGAACGCGCCGGTGGAGCGGCCGATCCAGGTCACCTGCTGCTGCTTGATGGACTCGGGATAGTCCACGCTCTCCAGGCCCTCCAGCAGCTTGTCAGCGTACTGGGTGATGCGCAGATACCACACGTCCTTGGGCAGCTGTACCACGTCGGAGTGGCACACGTCGCACTTGCCGCCCTGGCTGTCCTCGTTGGAGAGGACCACCTTGCAGTGGGGGCAGTAGTTCACCAGCGTCTTGGCGCGGAACACCAGGCCGTGCTCGAACAGCTTGAGGAAGATCCATTGCGTCCACTTGTAGTAATCCGGCAGGGAGGTGGAGATCTCGCGGCTCCAGTCGAAGGAGAAGCCGATCTGCTTCATCTGGTCCTTGAAGTGCTCCACGTTGCGGGTGGTGATGACGTGGGGATGGGTGTTGGTCTTGATGGCGTAGTTCTCCGCCGGCAGGCCGAAGGAGTCGAAGCCCATCGGGAACAGCACGTTGTAGCCCTCCATGCGGCGCTTGCGGCTGACCACCTCGAGGCCGGAATAGGCCTTGATGTGGCCCACGTGCATGCCCGCGCCGGAGGGATAGGGGAACTCCACAAGGCCATAGAACTTGGGCTTCTCATGGGAGGCCTCCGCGCAGAAGGCCCGGGTGTCGTCCCAGTGCCGCTGCCATTTGACCTCGATGTCGGAGGGATTGTAGGCGGGAATGTTGCTCATGTTTGAAACGCTCCTCTATATACTGTAATTATTGCTTCTCCATGCCTTATAGGCTTCCAGATCCGCGCTGATCAGTTTAAGGCATATTGCCAGCACAGCGGCATCATCGAGATGACCTATTATGGATATGTTGTCCGGAATCAAGTCCTTTGGCGCAACGATATAGGCGCATGTGGCGACGATCGCACAGATGACACCCGTTGGTATATCCGTGTAATCGCGCTTGATGTAGCTTCTCAGCATAGAAACGACAACCGGCAATTCGGATAATTGAGTACCCAATGCGGGGATCGCGGCCAGCTTGGCTTCGATATCCATTAAGACCTTTTCAAGCTGATCCGGATTCCTGATGGTTTTTTGAGCCTCTTCATGATACGCATGAAACTGCATCGCGATGGCGTTCTGTCGCGCTTCCTCGCTAACCGGCCTCATGCCAACACACCTCCTTATTGAAAAAACCTTCCGTCTCATTAAGAGACGGAAGGACATTTGCCTTTCGCGGTACCACTCTTATTGATTTCCGATGGAAATCCGCTCGATGCCGGTAACGGCGGCAGCCGCCCGCGATGGGAACGCTCCGGAACGAGTTCAGCGCCGCGCGACGCCGCCTTTCAGCCTTGGGCGGCTCTCTGGGGACGCGGTGGGACGCCTACTGCTTTCCATCCACGCGCTATGGGGTGTTTATGCTCAGCCGTTGTTCCCGGCGGCCTCCTCGACGGCGGCCTCGGCCTCAGTGGCGGCCTGCTCGGCGGTGTCGGCAGCGGCATCGGCAGCCTCGGTGGCGGCCTCAGCGGCCTCGGCGGCGGTGTCTTCCACGGCCTCGGCGGCCTCCGCGGCAGTCTCTTCGACGGCGTCAGCGGCCTCGGCGGCGGTCTCTTCGACGGCGTCGGCGGCCTCAGCGGCGGTCTCCTCGACGGCGTCCGCGGCTTCCTCCACCACGGCGGGCGCGGCGGTGGTCACGGGATTGTTGTTGATATGAGAGGTCAGGATGGTGGCCACGATGGCCAGCACCACGAACGCGGTCACCGCAATGCGGGTGATGCGCTGCAGCTTGCCCTCCATGGACTGAGCCTTGTTCTTGCCGAAGAAGGTTTCAGCGCCGCCGCCAATCGCGCCCAGACCCTGGCGCTGGCCCTCCTGCATCAGGACGACGACGATCAGCAAGATGGAGATCAGGATAAGTACGATATCGACGATAATGGACAGTGCGGTCATGAAACATCCTCCTCAAGATTTGCGGCCGTCCGCGTCCGACGAACGACCCTTGTATCTCACAATATGCTCAAGTATTATAGCACGCCTGAAAGCAAAACGCAACCGTTTTTTCATGGATTCTTCTTCATTTAACGTAGTATTATGAGGGACCTCAATTGCCAAAGTAAACGCAGAGGGAAGGATAAGAGGGGCTGCATTTAAACTGGCAAAGATGGGGGCTGCATTCAGCCTGGCAAACGGGAGCCCA
>CADCAS010000043.1:55038-64094 GCA_902799465.1 uncultured Eubacteriales bacterium | reverse complement strand
TGCGCCGCCCGCCAGGCAGTACGTATTGTTTCGATATATGGCGGGCAGCCATTGACCGTTCCTACAACGCGCGGCAGCTGCTATTCATTCCTAATTCCTAATTCCTAATTCCTCATTATCTCCCTCAAATCCCCATTTGAAGAGTGAATGGTAACTCCAGCTTTCCAATCCCAGCTCTTCAAATCCCCCCACTTTTCCCGCCTCTCCTTCCGAATATATTAACAAGCCGGCTTCAAGGTTCATTCAAGCGGCGCGGGTATACTGGTTTCAGAATCAACCGGGGAAGGGGAAGCCATGTGGAACTGAGGAACGATCAGAACGCGCGGGCGCTGCGGGCACAGGTGGACGAGGACCTGCTGGAGCGCTTTGTATCGGAGAACCGGCGCTTCATACTGCGCTGCGCCTCGAGGGTGTGCGGGCGGTTCGTCACCGAGAGCGACGACGCCTACGAGGTGGCGCTGGTGGCCTTCTGGGAGGCGGTGCGCGCCTTCGACGGCACGGGGGATTTCAATGGCTTCGCGGCCCTGGTGATCCGCCGCCGCCTGCTGGACCACTTTGACCGCAGCGCCCGCCGATCCCGGGAGGTGTCCATCGGCAGCTCCATGACCTGGGACGACGCGGAGGACGCGCCTGCCGGCATGCTCCGGGAGGTCCAGCAGAAGCTGGCGCAGGAGGACAAGGGCCGGGACGTGCGGGACGAGATCGCCGCGCTGGGCGGCGTGCTCAACGCCTACGGCTTCAGCT
Organism: uncultured Eubacteriales bacterium; assembly: GCA_902799465.1. Lineage (GTDB taxonomy): Bacteria > Bacillota > Clostridia > Christensenellales > Aristaeellaceae > UBA2862. Next base: position 63,350 of record CADCAS010000043.1, on the reverse strand, counting down.
TCTTCGACCTGGCCGAGGCCTCGCCCAAGGCTGAAAAGACGAAAAGGTGCTGCGCACGGGCGGTGAACTGGATGCTGGAGCTTGCCGAGCGCGTGCTGACCATGCGCAGGACCCGCAGCCTGCCCGTCAGCGCCATCGTGAAGGCGCTGGAGCTCGCGCGCAAGCTCATCGAGCGCCACCGACGCTACATCATCGCCGCCACCGAGATCCTGGACGGCGACTATCCGAAGCTGTCGGAATACATGGACTACATCAAAAAGGAAAGAACGCTATGAACGCAATCGTATTGGAGACCCGCGGCAAGAGGGCCGCGGTGCTGGTCCGGGACGGCACGGTGCGCATCGCCCGGGGACGGTTCAACGTGGGCGACGTCATCGACTACCGCGAGCACGCCGCCCCCTCCCCCCGCCAGTGGGTCGCCGCCGCCGCGGCCATGGTCGTGCTGGCGGGGGCCAGCGCGGGGCTGTGGATCGACAGCAACTACGTGGCCTGCGCCGAGGTGTGCCTGGACGCCGACCCCGCCATCGTCTACACCCTCAACAAGCGGGACAGGGTGCTGGAGGTCCGCGCCGCCAATGCCGAAGCCGAACCCATCGTGGAGGACCTGACCCGGCAGGGCATACGCTTCGTGCCCATCGCCGACGCCGTGGACCGCACCCTGACCCTGCTGGAGGACGAGGGCTACCTGGACGGCGCGGACCGAAGCGCCGTGCAGATCAACGTGGCCGCCGACGGCGAGAAGCGGCAGGAGCGCCTGTCCGAGCAGGTGGACCAGTCCATGCGCCGCGCCGCCGAGCGGGAGCCCGAGCTGGAATACAGCATCCAGCGCTACGCCCGCGACGAAATGCCCGACCCGCAGGCCGCGCATGAAAACCCCGCAGCCGAGCCCCAGGAGAAGCCCGAACCCATAGATCAGCCGGAAGAAGCAGAGTCCCAGCCCGCGCCCGATGACCGGCCCGCGGAAGCCGAGCCTCAGACAATGCCCAACGACCCGCCCGCCGAAGCCGAACCCGGATCAATCGCCGAAAACCAACCCGGCGGGACCGACGCCCGATCCTTGACCGAAAGCCAGCCCGCCGAGGCCGATCCCCCGACAACCCCCGAGAACAAGCCCGCCCAATCGGAGCCCGAAAATCAGGCCGCCGTGATCGTGCAGATGCTCGAGCCCCGCGAGGCGGACACCCGCGCCGAGTCCGTCCCCCGCGAGGAAGCCTCCTCCGCCCCGTCGAACGAAGGCCGCCGGGAAGGCCCCCAGGAGCGCGGCGGCATGCAGCCCCTGCAGGGAAGATAGACCGGAAGGAAAACTGCGTGCACGCCGGAAGCGGGGATTTGAAATATGCCTCAAAAAAATTTTCCCTTCCCCCACTTTTCCCAGCCCGACCCGCGAATACATAGATGCAAGGGCGAAAATGACGCCACGACAAAACACATTTTAGGAGGAAAACACCATGAAAAAGCTCATTGCTGCAATCCTGACCAGCGCGATGCTGATGACCCCCACGATGGCCCTGGCCGAGCCCAGCGGCCCCCAGAACATGTCCCCCCAGCGTCAGCAGACCCGGCAGGAGGCCCCGCGCGGCGAAAGCCAGTCCCGCGGCGGCGAACAGACGCAGCGCGACGACAGCCAGTCCCGCGGCGAGCAGACGCAGCGCACCGAGCGCGAACCCCGGCGCGAGGAAGGCCGACAGGCCCCCGGCAACAGCCAGCAGCAGGCTCCTTCTGACAACCGGCAGCAGGCTCCCAGCCGCAGCAGCCAGCAGGCCCCCACGGACAACCGGCAGCAGGCCCCCGCGGACAATCAGCAGCAGGCTCCCACAGACAACCGGCAGCAGGCCCCTTCCAGCAATCAGCAGCAGGCTCCCATGAACAACGGCGAGACCCCTGTCCAGAATCCGCAGAAGTCGGACGCGGCTCCCAGCCAGGATGGTCAGGGCGGCATGAATAACCAGATGCCCAATGCCATGAAAAGCCAGAATCCCAACGGCATGAACGGCCAGATGCCCAATGGCATGGACAACCAGCAGCCCAGCGGCATGAACCACCAGATGCCCGGCGGCATGAACAACCAGCAGCCCAATGGCATGAACGGCCAAAATCCCAGCGGCATGAACGGCCAGCAGCCCAATGGCATGGACAACCAGCAGCCCGACGGCATGGATGCGCGCATGGACGAGCCGGTCCGGATCGACTTCGACGCCCTGGTGACCGAGGGCGTCATCTCCCAGGAGACCCGCGACAGCATCGAAGCCTACATGGAGGGTGAAAAGCCCGCCCAGGGCCAGCTGCCCGAGCGCCGCAGCGACGGCCTCAGGATCACCCTGCTGGACGAGCTGCTCCTCTCCGGGGTCATCACCGCCCAGGAATACGAGACCATCAGCGCCACCCAGACCGCTTCCGAAACCACTCCCACTGAAAGCACCCAGACTCCGCCCGAAAAGCCCGCCGACGACCAGCAGCAGAACACCCAAACTCCACCTGAAAAGCCTGCCGATGACCAGCAGCAGGGCGGCCAGACTCCCCCGGAAATGCCCGCCGACGGTCAGCAGCAGGAGGGCATGATCCCGCCTGAAAAGCCCACCGACGGCCAGCAGGACGGCCAGACTCCCCCGGAAATGCCCACTGACGGACAGCAGCCCAACGGCATGACCCCGCCCGCGATGCCCACTGACGGACAGATGCCCGGCGCTCCCGGGATGGCGGACGAGGCCGTGGCCTATACCGCGGCTTCGACAGTGACCGAGGACGGCGACGGCGCCTCCTACGACTCCAGCGCGGACGGCGAGAACGCGGTGCTGGTGCAGGGCGAAACGGTCACCCTGACCCACACCACCGTGACCAAGACCGGCTCCAGCAGCGCGGGCAACGCGGACTTCAACGGCGTGAACGCGGCGGTGCTGGCTATGGACGGCGCGACGCTGACCCTTGAGGAAGCGGACATCGCCACCGACGGCGGCCACGCCAACGGCGTGTTCAGCACCGGCAGCGGCACCACCGTCAACGTGTCCAACTCCACCATCCGCACCACCGGCAACAACTCCGGCGGCCTGATGACCACCGGCGGCGCGACGCTGAACGCCACCAACCTGGATGTCTCCACCACCGGCAACTCCTCCGCGGCCATCCGCTCCGACCGGGGCGGCGGGACCGTGAACGTCGCCCAGGGCACCTATGCCGCCTCGGGCGTGGGCTCCCCCGCCATCTACTCCACCGCGGACATCACCGTCTCCGACGCCACCCTGTCCGCCGCCAATTCCGAGGCCGTGGTCATCGAGGGCGGCAACGCCGTGACGCTGAACAACGTGGACATCTCCGGCTGCAACGCCACGCTGAACGGCCAGTCCACCCAGCGCACCAACGTGATGATCTACCAGTCCATGTCCGGCGACGCCAGCGAGGGCAGCTCCCGCTTCACCATGACGGGCGGCTCCATGACCGCCGGGACCGGCAGCATGTTCCACGTGACCAACGTCACCACCACCATCGACCTGGAGAACGTAGACTTCACCTACGCCGAGGACAGCGACGTGTTCCTGGACGCCTCCGCCGACGCCTGGGGCAGCGCCGGGAAGAACGGCGGCAACGTGACCCTGAACCTCAAAAACCAGGCCATTACCGGCGCGATCACCTGCGACAGCGTGTCCTCCGTCACCGTGAACCTGGGCGAAAACGCCGCCTGGACCCTCACCGGCGACAGCTTCATCACCGCCTTGAACGGCGATCTCGAAAATGTCGATCTCAACGGGTTCACGCTGTACATCAACGGCGTGGCGGTGGGGAAGTAAGGCATCAGGCATTAGGGGCGACGGAGGAACGACCTCTCAGTCAGCCTGGCGGCTGACAGCTCCCCTGAGAGGGGAGCCAAGGCTGCCGCGTACATGTTAAAATGACTACAGCATCCATCAGTCGGCGACTGAGAGGTCGCCCCCCGGTAACCCCGACTAATGCCTAATGCCTAATGCCTGATCCCTAATGCCTCTCCCAACAAACGACGGACGCCCGATGGGCGTCCGTCGTTTGTCGTATCCACTTATCCCCACAGCTCGTTCCAGTACTCCGCGATGGTGCGGTCCGAGGAGAACTTGCCCGCGCCCGCGATGTTGTTAAGGCACATCTTCGCAAAGGCGGCCTTGTCCTTGGTGGCGCGGAGGGCGTCGAGCTTGGCGCCCATGTAGGAGGCGTAGTCCTTTAGGATGAAGTAGTGGTCGGGCTGGTGCCAGCTGGCGCCCTTGAGCAGGGAATTGCGCAGCTCGACCAGCTCGCCCTCCTGCATGGGCGCGTCCTCCGGCTCGAAGGTCCCGTCGCCCAGGGCGTCGATGACCCGCCTGAGCCTCGGGTCGGCCTCGTAGATCACATTGGGATCGTATTCGGCCTTGATGGCGTTGATCTCCTCCACCTTTGCGCCGAAAACGAAGTTGTTCTGGACGGCGCGGCGGTCCTGGCCTTCGGCCAGGACTTGCCGATCCTCCGGATCGGCAGCCTTTTCAGCCTGCTCGAAGATCTCGATGTTCGCGCCGTCGTAGGTGCCCAGGGTCACCGCGCCGTTGAGCATCAGCTTCATGTTGCCGGTGCCGCTGGCCTCGGTCCCGGCGGGGGAGATCTGCTCGGAGATGTCCGCGGCGGGGATGATGTGCTCGGCGTAGGAGCAGTTGTAGTTCTGCACGAACACCACGCGCATCCGGTCGGCCATGTCGGGGTCGGAATTGACCAGCCTGGCGATGTGGTTGATGAAGCGGATGACGGCCTTGGCGCGGCGGTAGCCGGGGGCCGACTTCGCGCCGAATATGAACGCCACCGGCGGCAGGTCGGTCAGCTCGCCGTCCTTCATTCGATAGTACATGTCCAGTATGGACAGCGCGTTCATCAGCTGCCGCTTGTACTCGTGGAGGCGCTTGACCTGCACGTCGAACACGAAGTGCTCGGGGATCTCCACGCCCTCGCGGTCCCGGATGATCCCGGCCAGCTGGCGCTTCTTCTCCTGCTTCACGCGGATGAAGTCGGCGGCCAGGTCGTCGTCGATCATGGGGCGCAGCGCCTCCAGCCGGAACAGGTCGGTGAGGAACCGGTCGTCGCCCAGCTTCTTCGCAAGCAGCGCGGTCAGCTCGGGGTTGCACAGCCCCAGCCAGCGGCGCTGGGTGATGCCGTTGGTCTTGTTGTTGAAGCGCTCGGGATAGAGGGCGTACCACTCCCGGAACACGTCGTCCTTCAGGATCTGGCTGTGGATGGCGGCCACGCCGTTGGTGAAGGAGGAGCCGTACACCGCCAGGTTGGCCATGTGCACCCGCTTGTCCGCGTCGATGATGTACATGGACCCGGGGTTCTCCACCCTGGCCTTTTTGAGCTCCCGCGCCAGCTTCGACTGGAGCTTTTTGATGATCCTCACCAGCTCCGGCGACAGCTCGCTCATCAGCTTCAGGTCCCAGCACTCCAGCGCCTCGCGCATGACGGTGTGGTTGGTATAGCGGAAGGTCCGGCGGGCGATGTCAAACGCGGCGTCGAAGTCCACATCCTCGTTCATCAGCAGGCGGATCAGCTCGGGGATGGCCATGGTGGGATGGGTATCGTTGAGCTGCACGGCGTGGAGGTCGGCAAAGCGCTCGAAATCCTCGCCGTAGTTCTCGATGAAGCTGTCCAGCATGTCCTGCAGCGATGCGCTCACCAGCACGTACTGCTGCCGCAGCCGGAGCAGCTTGCCCGCCTTCAGGGTGTCGTTGGGATAGAGCACCTTGGTGATGTCCTCGGCGACGTTCTTGTTCCTCGAGGCGGCGGTGTAATCCTGATCGTTGAACGCCTCGAAGTCGAACTCGTTCATGCTCTCGGTCTGCCACAGGCGCAGCGTGCCGATGGAGGCGCGCTCGTAGCCGATGACGGGCATGTCGTAGGGCACGGCCCACACCGCCAGGTCCTTCATGAACACGGGCTGGGCCAGGTCGTCCCGGCGCACGGACCAGGGATCGCCGTAGACCGTCCAGTCGTCGGGGGCCTCGCACTGGGCGCCGTTTTCGTCGAAGCTCTGCTTGAACAGGCCGTAGCGGTAGCGGAGGCCGTAGCCGTCCAGCGGGATGTCCAGCGTGGCGGCGCTGTCCAGGAAGCAGGCGGCCAGCCGTCCCAGACCGCCGTTGCCCAGGGCGGCGTCCTCAATGTCCTCCAGGTCGGCCAGGTCCACGCCCTTCTTCGCCAGCCGCGCCTTCACCTCGTCCAGCACGCCCATGTTGTACAGGTTGTTGTACACCGCGCGGCCCACCAGATACTCGGCGGACAGGTACGCGGCGCGGCGGCCCATGAGGTGGCACCTGTAGTCGTCGGCCCACTGGGGCGCGATGTCCAGCATGGCGGCCTTGGCCACGGCGTCGTGGAGCATGGCGGGATCGGCCTCGGCCAGGGCGGTGTGGTAGTCGCACATGGCGATCTCCTCCGCGCGGGCCACGAGCTGATCGGCGTCGGCGTGGGTCAGGCTGCCGCGGAAGCCCAGCCGGTTCATATGGCGGATGCGGGGCGCGACGGCGTCATAGTCCACGTTGGGCATGCGCCACAGCCAGTTGCCGCCCACGGTGCCGGGGAAGTTCATGCGGGCCTCGCCGCCCAGCCCCAGCCAGTCCTGCATGGGCACGATGGCGGTGTTTGCGGGAGAGAGGAAGGCGGCGCGGATGATGTAGGTCAGGATGTCATTGGACCTCTCGGGCATGCCCAGCACCTTCCGGGCGCGGGCCTTGCTCGCCTCGGAAGCGCCCTCCCACCAGCCCAGCGTGGTATTGTTGTCGTGCGTGCCGGTGTAGACCACGCCGTTCTCCACGTGGTGCTCGGGCAAGTCGGGGCTGTCCTCGCCGTCGAAGGCGAATTGCAGCACCTTCATCCCCGGATAGCCGCAGGAGGCCAGCAGCCGCTTCACCCGCTTGCTGACCACGCCCAGGTCCTCGGCCACGATGGCCAGATTGGGCAGGGCCTTCTTCACCCGGTTGAACAGCTTCATGCCCGGGCCCAGCTCGTACTTGCCGTTGCGGGCGGTCTTTTCGGTGGCGGGGATGGCGTAGTAGTTGGCGAAGCCGATGAAGTGGTCGATGCGCAGGATGTCGAACAGCCCGCCCAGCGCGGACAGGCGCTCGATCCACCAGGCGTACTTCGTCTCCTGGTGCTTCTTCCAGTTATAGATGGGATTGCCCCAGCGCTGGCCGTCGGCCTGGAAGTAATCCGGCGGCACCCCCGCGATGCGAATGGGCCGGCAGTCCTCGTCCAGCTCGAACAGCTCGGGATTCAGCCACACGTCGGAGGAGTCCTCCGCCACATAGATGGGCATGTCCCCCATCAGCTTCACGCCCTGCTCCCGGGCGTAGTCGTGCAGCCGCTCCCACTGGCGGAAGAACAGCACCTGCTCGAAGATATAGTAGTCGATCTCGTCCTTCAGCTCGGCCTCGTACTTCGCCACGGCCTCGGGCTTGCGCAGGCGGATGTCGTTGTCGGGCCAGTCCATCCAGGACACCTCGCCGAACTTCGCCTTCACCGCCCGGAACAGGCCGTAGCCCGCCGCCCAGGGATGGCCCGCCACAAAGGCGTCCACGTCTCCCCGCAGGGCCTCGCGGGAATGCTCAAACGCCCGCTTCAGCAGCGCCCGGTTCTGGGCCTTCACCGCCTCGAAGTCCACATTCTCCTTCCACTCGAGCGGCGCATAGCTGCCCTCGGGAAGGATGCCCTCGGCCTCCAGCAGGTCGAAGTCGATCATCAGTGGGTTGCCCGCGAAGGTGGACGCGCTCTGATAGGGGGATTCCGCGTAGCCCGTGGGGCCGATGGGCAGCATCTGCCAGATGGTCATGCCCGACGCCTTCACGAAATCGATGAAATCATACGCCGCCTGTCCCAGCGTGCCGATGCCGCCGCGGGAGGGTAGGGATGTGATGTGCAGCAATACGCCGCTGTCTCGCATGTCGATTCACTCCTCGTCAAGAGATATACCCCTATTATAGTGTTTATGCCGGCTTTACACAAGTTTATTTTAGGTTGTGTCCACGGCTCACGCATGAAAGCGCGAGGCAGGAAGGGACGCGGAAATTCGCGCCTGACGACACGAATTTCCTGACTGGCGGGCAGCGATGTAAAGAGGTATGAGTGGACGCGGTCGTTCTGTAATGTGACTGTATATTGCTGCACACTTTCGCAAAAGTCATACAGCCGTTTCCGCTCTTTAGCAAATAGCTTATAACACATTGAAACAAAAGAATTGAGGTAACTGTTCAGTCCTGCGGCCAATGGAGATTTGGCGAGGCGACGGGGGACCTCATCCGACCTCCGCTTCGCTCCGGCCACCTTCCCCAGAGGGGAAG
>CADCAS010000043.1:28814-54985 GCA_902799465.1 uncultured Eubacteriales bacterium | reverse complement strand
TTCCCCTCTGGGGAAGGTGGCAGCCCGAAGGGCTGACGGATGAGGTCCTTCGTTATCCCGCCAATCCTCATTTATCACAGTGGGACTGAATAGATACGAATTGAGGCAACTATTCTGTTCCCCATTTATCACAACAGAACTGAATGGATACTACGAAAGATGTATCCTCCTAATCGTCATCCTCGCGCCTGCGCAGGCTGGCGCGGATGCGGCGGGTGATCTCTCGGGCGCGCTTGTGGTTGCGCCCGCTGGCGGTGATGCCCACGGCCACCTCCCCGTCCACGGCCACGCCGGGGAAGTAGAAATCGCACAGGGCGCGGTCGCTGGCCACGTTCACGGGAATCTCCTTCTCGCGGCAGGCCCTGGCGATGACGGCGTTCAGCTCGGCGTTGTTGGTGGCGGCCAGCACCATGTCCCGGCCCTCGAGATCGCTCTCGTCATAGCAGCGGCGGTACACCCGCACCCGTCCGGCACGGACCTCCGCCTCCACCTGGCCGTTCACCCTCGGCGCGATGACCTCCACGCGCCCGCAGAACTGGGTCAGCGTGGCGATGCGCCGCGCCGCCACCTCCCCCGCGCCCACCACCAGCACGTTCTTTTCGGACAGATCGACAAACATGGGAAACCAGGGATAACGCGCCATGACCACAACCTCCAATGAATCGTCTCCGTTTATTGTATATAATCCCGGGCGCAAAGTCAAGGCGGCCCGCGCAACGCTCTGCCAGATTTTACCAGGCAACCATCGCCCAACGCAAGGCGTCTAAGGTTTCGGGACGGAGAGGGCAGGTCGGCGGAGGATTTGGAATTCTGGAATCTGACCGGGCGAGGATGAATCTAAAATGGAGAATGGAAAATGGACAATGGACAATGGCGGTACAAATCCTGCGGATTTGTTTGATTGGAACACTCCAAGCAGTGTTGTCACGCTTATTTGTAGTTTTAATCAAAGAAATCCGCAAGGATTTCCACATGGATTCTCCATTCTCCATTTTCCATTCTCCATTCAAACAGGTTCCCGCTTATTCCTGCGCCCCCGAACGACAACCCGATTTCCGTCCAACAAACGAAGCAACAGGAGGGATTGACATGAAGCGAAGCTGGCTGGCAATGGCGCTGATTTTGGCGCTGCTGATGTCGGTGCCGGGGACGGCGCTGGCGGAGGAGACGCCCGTGATCCTGGGCGACCGGGCCGAAACCGCGGTTGGAGACCCGGAGGACGACTACGCGGAGGACGACTACGCGGAGACTGAGCCTGCGGAGGACGACTACGCGGAGACTGAGCCTGCGGAGGGCGAACCCGCCGGAGACGAACCCACTGGGGACGCGCCTGCCGGGAATGAGCCCATCGGGGACGCGCCTGCCGGGGAGGACCCCGCGCCGGTCTGCGCCCATGAGAACTTGGCTTACACCTGGTATGACGACGCCGCCGAATACGCCCTCGTGGACGGCGCGCAGCATCGGGTGACCGGTCTGTCGGTCAAGTCCGAGCGCTGCCCCGACTGCGGTTACAGCGCGACCTATGCCGCCGGTGAGAAGCCCGTGGAAACCGAGGTGCTGGCGGATCACCGTTACATCGACGGCGTCTGCGCCGACTGCGGCTACCACTGCCCCCACGACGGCCTGGACGGCGAGCCCCATGAGGGCGCGATCCGCTACGAGCCGCTGGACGCCGAGAGCCACCGGGCCGTGATCCCGACGGTCGTCAACGGCACCTGCGCGCAGTGCGGCGCGGAGGCGGCGCGCGAGACGGGCGTATCCGGGGAGAAGCTCCAGCACCACACCTGGAAAAACGGCATCTGCACCCGCTGCGGCTATGCCTGCGTGCACCCCGACGAGGCCATCGCGGAGACCTTCGGCAAGGCCGCGACCCGCGTCCGCGCCGTGGACAGCCGCCGCCACCGGATCACTTGCACCCGCCCCTACCGCGTGCACTGCGAGCTCTGCGGCGCGGCGCTGTTCGAGGAGGGCGAGACCGTCAGCGACGACACCGCGCCCCACGAATTCCGCGACGGCGTCTGCAAGGTCTGCGGCTACGCGCTCGAGCCCGAGCCGGAGGAGGAACCCGAAATGCCGGCCTTCAGCGACCTGGACCCCTCCCGGCAACTCTACGGCGTCGCCGCGAACGACGCCCTGACCCTGATCGAGACCGCCAAGCGCCTGGGCGAGACCCTGCAGCCCGCCGTGGACGCCGGGACCGTCCGGGTGTCCGTCCCCCATCTGGAGCGGCTGTTCACCCCGGACGAGCGCGCCCGGCTGGACGCCCTGTCCGTGCGCGACAGGCTGCTGACGACGCTGTACTTCACCGGCTTCCGCGACGCCGTAGAGCGCGCCCGCGAAAGCGACCCCGCCCTGCTGTCCAACGCGGGCCTGTCCCTGATCGAGCAGATCGACGCCCGCTGGACCGCCCAGACCGAGGCCGAGCGCCGCGCCCGCGACCAGGCCCTCGAGCGGCTCTTCCCCACCGCCGACGCCGACAATAACCCCGCCTACGATCTCGAAATCGATGTCAGCGACGCCCGCGCCCGCTACACCTTCCGACCCGACGGGGAGGAATGGTTTCTTGCGCGAATCGCTGCCCTGGCATAGCCGATCAGTCCTGATGATGGATTCAGGGAACAGGGGGCAGGCAACAGGGAACAGGCAACAGGCAACAGGCAACAGGCAACAGGCAACAGGAATAACTGCTGCCGCGTGCTCCGCAGGGGCGGCCGATCGCCACGCTTACGCGGCCAGGTCATCTCAATTCCCAATTCCTGATTTCCCCGACATAATCCTATATCTCGAGGCATGCATGAAGCACACGCCCTGTCCCACCCCCGCGCTCCATGGCGCGGGGGCTTTTGTCGTCCTTCGTTCCCTCATCTTCCTCCCCTTATCCATCAGTTTTCCTCATGCAAATCATGAACAAACCCAGCCTACGGTTAACGGACTGTTAACCGCAATAGTGTTGTATCCGCCCTGGGGTTGGCTTATAGTATTAAATAAGAAGTTTGTCACCGTTCAGTCCACAAACCGTTGAAGGCGGGTGCGACAACACGCCGTTTTGCTTCCCCGGGCCGGCTGAACCGTACAGCTCCCACATTGTCCCACGCGGGCGACGACCCGTCAAATAAGCATATGGAGGACGACGAAATGAAGAAGCTGCTTTCCCTGGCGCTGGTCCTGACGCTGGCGCTGGCCGTGTGCCTGCCGGCGGCGACGGCGGAGGCCAAGGACAACTGGCTGCACATCTTTCTGACCAGCGACCCGGAGACGCTGGACGTTCAGCTGACCACCGACAGCTACACCATCCCGCTGAACTGCTTTGACCGCCTGGTGGAGACCGACACCGTGGACGGCGTGGCGCAGATCGTGCCGGGCCTGGCGGACAGCTGGGATGTCTCCGAGGACGGCCTGACCTACACCTTCCATCTGCATGAGGGCGTGACCTTCCACAACGGCGACGCCTTCACCGCCGACGACGTGGTGTACACCGTCAACCGCATGATGGACCCCGCCACCCTGGCCAAGAACACCGACATCTACTACGGCATCGTGGCCGGCGCGGCGGACTTCTACGACGGCAAGGCCGAGGCCGTCTCCGGCGTTCAGGCGCTGGACGATCTGACCGTCCAGTTCACCCTGGAGACCGCCTACGCGCCCTTCCTGTCCTGCCTGGCCACGCCCGGCGGCTCCATCTTCAACCGCGAGTCCACCGAGGGCGTTCAGGACTTCGGCGTCAACCCCGACGTGTGCTTCGGCACCGGCCCCTTCGAGGTCACCGAATGGGAGCTGGGCAGCAAGGTCACGCTGAAGGCCAACCCCAACTACTTCAAGGGCGCGCCCGCCATCGACGGCATCGACATCGCCATCGTCTCCGACGCGGACACCCAGCGCATGATGTTCGAGCAGGGCCAGAGCGACGTGTTCAACTTCGACTACGCCGAGAGCCAGCTCCAGTGGTTCATGGACAACGGCTATGCCGACCAGATCGTGTCCGGCAGCCGCGCGGGCACCTACTATTTCATGTTCAACACCGCCATCGAGCCGCTGAACGACGTCAACGTCCGCAAGGCCCTGCAGATGGCCATCGACCGCCAGGCCATACTGGACGCGCTGTACGCCGGCGAGGGCAAGGTGCTGTCCGCCTTCATCCCCGAGGGCGTGCTGAGCCACAACGACGACGCCCCCGCCATCCCCTACGATCCCGAGCAGGCGAAGGCGCTGCTGGCCGAGGCGGGCTATCCCGACGGCTTCAATATGGAGATCGCCATCATGGCCGACTCCGCCACCTCGCTGACCGTGTCCTCCATCATCCAGAGCTACCTGGCCGCCATCGGCGTGAAGGCCGAGATCAAGCAGTACGACGAGTCCAGCTACTACGACATCCGCCGCGACGGCGAGCTGCCCAGCTACTACAACTCCTGGTCCGCCGACTTCAACGATCCCGACAACTTCCTCTACACCTTCTTCTCCAGGAAGAACACCAAGGGCCGCTCCATCAACTACGACAACGAGGAGATCCTCAACCTCCTCGAGGACGCCCGCGTGATGGTGGACTTCGACGAGCGCATGGCCGCCTACCAGAAGATCGACGACGCCGTGGTGCACCAGGATGCCGTCACCCTGCCCCTCTACCAGCGCAACCACCTGTTCTGCCTGAACCCCAGGGTCCAGGGCTTCAAGGTCGCCTGGAACGGCTGGAGCGACATGAGCTTCTACACCATCTCCCTGACCGACTGACCGTATACGCGACAACGGGGGACGGAGGCTCCGTCCCCCGTTGTCAGTTGAAGTATCCGCATTGAAAATGGACGGAGACGACCTCTTCCGCCCCTTCGGGGCACCTTCCCCTGAAGGGGAAGGCAGGGGACCGATGACGCAGCAGCCAAAAGCCTTCCCCTTCAGGGGGTTCGAGCGCCCGGAAAGCAGTCCAATGAACTGTTTTCAGCGAGAACGGGTCGGTAGACCTCGGATAGATGGCAGCCCGAAGGGCTGACGGAAGAGGTCGTCCCTCATTCTCCATTTTCCATTCTCCATTTTCCATTCCCCGCGTCCCCCGGAGGTAGCCCATGGCCAAGCACATCGTCAAGCGCATACTGATCACGATCCCGGTATTGCTGGGGATCGTGCTTTTAATATTCTTCATGCTCAACGTGGTGCCGGGGGACCCGGTGACGGTGATGATGAAGGAGCACCTGAAGGAGGACGTGGTGGAGAACCTGCGCAAGAGCATGCACCTGGACGACCCGTTCTTCCTGCGGTATCTGCGCTATGTGTTGGACATGCTGCGGGGCGACCTGGGCATGAGCTGGAAGCTGAACCGCCCGGTGACGAAGGTCATCGCCCAGGCGTTTCCCTACACCTGCCGGCTGGCCGTCGCGGCGGCGCTGTTCTCCTGGATCATGGGCATCCCGGTGGGCGTGCTCTCGGCGGTGAAGAAGAACTCGCTGATCGACCATCTGAGCATGGGCGTCTCCCTCTTCGGCGTGTCCATGCCGGTGTTCTGGGTGGCGCTGATTCTGCAAAACACCTTCAAAAACGTGCTGCCGGTGTCCGGCGTGTCCGGCTGGCGCAGCTACATCCTGCCCACGGTGGTGCTGGGCTGGTCCTCGGCGGGGCGCATCGCCCGGCTGACCCGCTCGAACCTGCTGGAGGTGCTGCGCAACGACTACATCCGCACCGCCCGGTCCAAGGGCCTTCCCCCCTTCACGGTCATCACCCGCCACGCGCTGAAAAACGCGCTGATCCCCGTCATCACCGTCATGGCGATACAGATCTCCTCGCTCTTGTCCGGCGCGGTGATCACCGAATCGGTGTTCGCCATCCCCGGCGTGGGCTCGCTGGCGGTCTCGGCCATCAACAACCGCGACATGCCGCTTTTGCAGGGCACGGTGATCTTCACCGCGGTGCTGATCATCGCGGGCAATCTCGTCGCCGACGTGCTGTATTCCATCATCGACCCGCGCATCCGCGTGGAGTAAGGAGGGCGTCTGATGAAAAAGACCGGCAAGGACGCCTACACCGCGCAGCTGTCCAAACAGCTGCTGGAGGCGGAGATACAGCCCGACGACGGCGTGCTGTCCAGCGTCGTCAACATGTTCCGTGTCAACCGGGCGGCGCTTCTGGGGCTCATCCTCATCCTGCTGATCGTGCTGATGGCCCTGCTCGCGCCGGTGATCGCCCGCTATGACCCCAACGCCCTGAACCTGGCCGACATGCGCAAGCCCCCCTCCCCGACCCACTGGTTCGGCACCGACGACCTGGGCCGGGACGTGTTCGCGCGCGTGGTCTACGGCAGCCGCACCTCGCTGATGATCGGCTTCGTGCCCTCGGTGATCTCCCTGCTGCTGGGCACGGTGCTGGGGCTGATGGCGGGCTACATGGGCAGGAAGGTGGACGCCGTCATCATGCGCGTCGCCGACGTGGTGCTGGCCTTCCCGTCGCTGCTGCTGGCGATGGTGGTAATGTACACGCTGGGCAGCTCCATACTCAACATGTTCATCGCCCTGTCCATCATCAACTGGGCGGGCACCGCCCGCGTGGTCCGGGCACAGACCCTGTCCCTGCGGGAGAAGGAATTCGTGGAGGCCGCCCGCTCCATGGGCGTCAGCCATCCGCGCATCGTGTTTCGGCACATCCTGCCCAACTGCCTGCCCAACCTGATCGTGCTGTTCACGCTGGACATCCCCGGCGCCATCATGTGGGAGAGCTCCATGAGCTTCCTGGGCGTGGGCGACCCCAACGCCGCCTCCTGGGGCCTCATGGTCAGCCAGGGCAAGAGCTACGCCTACATGTGCCCCTGGCTCATCCTCGCCCCCGGCATCGCCATCCTCGTCACCGTCATGGCCTTCAACTTTTTAGGCGACGGCCTCAGAGACGCCATCGACCCGTACATGAAGACCTGATTTTGGAAACGGAGAATGAATCAAACAAATCCGCAGGATTTGCACCGCCATTCCCCATTCCCCATTCTCCATTCCCCATTCCCCATTCCCCATTTCCCGAAGGGAGCAGCGCATGGAAAACATCCTCTCAATCAAAGACCTGGTCGTGTCCTTTGCCTCGGACGGGCGCAAGGACCGGGCGGTGGCGGTGAACGGCCTGAGCCTGGACATCCCCCGCGGCGGGACCGTGGGACTGGTGGGCGAATCGGGCTGCGGCAAGTCGGTGACCTCCCTGTCGGTGATGGGCCTGCTGGCGGAAAACGGGCGGGTGGACGCCGGGGAGGCGCGCTTCGCGGGACAGGACCTGCTGAAGCTGCCGGACCGGGAGCTTCGCAAGCTGCGGGGCAACCGCATCTCCATGATCTTTCAGGAGCCCATGACCTCCCTGAACCCCGTCCTCACCGTCGGCCGCCAGCTCACCGAGGCCATCCGCCAGCACAGCGACATGGACAAGGCGGCAGCGAAAGCGCGGGCCA
This sequence comes from uncultured Eubacteriales bacterium, assembly GCA_902799465.1. Classification (GTDB taxonomy): domain Bacteria; phylum Bacillota; class Clostridia; order Christensenellales; family Aristaeellaceae; genus UBA2862. The sequence continues at coordinate 47,580 of CADCAS010000043.1, read as the reverse complement.
TCGAGCTGCTGGAGCACGTGGGCATTCCCGAGGCGGCGACCCGCTTCGGCAACTATCCCCACCAGCTCTCCGGCGGCATGCGCCAGCGGGTAATGATCGGCATGGCCATGGCCATGACCCCGGACCTGCTCATCGCCGACGAGCCCACCACCGCCCTGGACGTGTCCATCGAGGCCCAGATACTGCGGCTGATGAAGGATTTGCAGCGGCGGCACGGCACCTCCATACTGATGATCACCCACAACCTGGGCGTGGTGGCGGAGCTGTGCGACGAGGTCTACGTGATGTACGCCGGCGAGGTGGTCGAGCGGGCCGACGTGTTCACCCTGTTCAGGGACTGCGCCCACCCCTACACCCGGGGCCTGATGGCGTCCCTGCCGCGGATGACCCCCAAGGGCCAGCGGCTGTACAACATCCGGGGCACCGTGCCCAACCTCCGGGCCATGCCCGCGGGCTGCCGCTTCGCGCCGCGCTGCGAGCTCGCCTCCGAGCGCTGCCACGCGGAAAAGCCCGGGCTTATCGACCTGGGCGGCGGCCATCTGTGCCGGTGCTTTTTGCGAGGGGAGGCCGCGAATCATGAATGAGCTGCTGCGGGCCGAGCGCCTGGTCAAGGAATTCCCGGTGAAAAACGGCGTAGTCCACGCGGTGTCCGACGTGTCCTTCACCGTCGCCAAGGGCGAGACCCTGGGCCTGGTGGGCGAGTCGGGCTGCGGCAAGTCCACGCTGGGCAAGCTGATCCTCAACCTCATCACCCCCACCTCCGGGGCGGTGTGGTTCAAAGGCACGGACCTGTCCGCCCTTAGAGGGCGCGAACAGCGCCGCCTCCGCCGGGGCATGCAGATGATCTTCCAGGACCCCTATGCCTCCCTGGACCCCCGCATGACCGTGGGTCGCATCATCATGGAGCCGCTGACCGCCCACCGCGTGGGCAGCAGCCGCGCCGAGCGGGCCGACATGGTCCGCTCCCTGATGGAGCAGGTGGGCATTCGCCCCGAGTTCTACGGGCGCTATCCCCACCAGTTTTCCGGCGGCCAGCGCCAGCGCATCGGCATCGCCCGCGCCCTGGCCCTGGACCCGGAGCTCATCATCTGCGACGAGCCGGTCAGCGCCCTGGACGTGTCCATACAGGCCCAGATTTTGAACCTCCTGAGCGACCTCCAGGCCGCGCGGGGGCTGACCTACCTGTTCATCTCCCACGATCTGAACGTGGTGCGCTACCTCTCCGACCGGGTGATGGTGATGTTCCTGGGCCAGATCTGCGAGCTGTCCCCCACCGAGCCCCTCTACAGCCAGCCGCGCCACCCCTACACCAAATTCCTGCTGGAGGCCGTGCCCCAGCCCGACCCCACCCTGCGGGATGACGCGCGCGCCCTGCTCGCCGGCGAGGTGGCCAGCGCCATCAACCCCCCGCCCGGCTGCCGCTTCCACCCCCGCTGCCCCTGCGCCGACGACCTCTGCCGCCACAAGCAGCCCGACCTCGTGGAGATGGCTCCCGGCCACCTCTGCGCCTGCCACCACCCGCTGGTGGACAGGGAGATCTTTTAGGGAAAGTGGAGAGCTGAATGGTGCGCGTAGTATTAAATGGTTCTGCTCAGTCCTGACAGGATAAGCGGAAAGCAATCAATAGGATAACGACCTCTCAGTCACGCTTCGCGTGACAGCTCCCCTGGAAGGGGAGCCAAGAGGAACGATGATGCGACAGCCTTGGCTCCCCTTCCAGGGGAGCTGTCAGCCGCAAGGCTGACTGAGAGGTCGTCCCCGCAGCCCGCCAAATCAACGTTTGTCACAGGACTGAACAGCTGCTAAAAAACAAACAAATCCGCAGGATTTGCACCGCCATTCTCCATTCTCCATTTTCCATTCTCCATTCAACTCCAGCATCCGGAGGTTCACCATGCTCTACGAAACCCTTCCCGCCCTGCTCATACCCCTTCCCGAGGACATCCGCCGCATGGAGGATCACGGCGACTACGCCCGGGCGCGGCGGATGATCGGCCTGCGCGTCGGGGACGAAAGCCTGCCCGAGGCGCTACGGACGCGGCTTCAGCTGGAGGCGCAGATGCTCGAGCGCGTCCCGGGGGACTACACCTACACCTTCGACGCGGCGCTTGAGCTGCTGCAAAAGGAGATCAGGGACTTCACCGCCGAAGAGCTGGACGCGGCCATCGACGCGGGCCGGGTGAGCTGGATCCTTCTGGACGGCGGGCTGCGGCTGCACCGCCTGTTTCTGGACACCCTCGTCAAGGTGCGCCCGGAGCTGGAGCCGCGGATCATAGACCCCGAGCGCCTGCGCTACAAGCGGGAGAACTTCGCCATACTGGACGACGTCATCCGGGAGATGAAGCAACACGGCGGCGCGGCCCGGCGCTGGCACGTGCGGCACACGCTGCAGATCAAGCCCGAGTGGGAGCGCGCCGGGGAGCCGGTCCGGGTGGACCTGCCGCTGCCGGTGGAGTACGACTGCGTGAAGAACTTCCGCCTGCTGGACTGCGGCCCCGTTCCCGGACAGGTGGCATCGCCCGACGCGGCGCAGCGGACCATCACCTTTGAAAATAAGCTGTGCCCCGGCGAAGCGTTCTTCGCGGAGTACAGCTTTGAGGTCCACATGCCCTGCCATGATCTCGACCCGGCCCGCGCCGAGGGCGGCGTCCCCGCGGACGAGCCCGACGCCCTGTCCCAGCAGCCGCCCCACATCGCCTTCACGCCCCTGATCCGCGCCTTCGCCCGGGAGATCGCCGGCGAGGAGCGCAACCCCCTCCTGCTGGCCCGGCGGGTGTACGACGCCCTGACCACCCGGCCCATCTACAGCTACCTACGCAGCTACTTCACCTACCCCAACCTGGCGGAGTATATGCTGACGGACATGAAGGGGGATTGCGGCGCGTTCGCGGTGACCTTCATCGCCCTGTGCCGCTGCCTGGGCATCCCAGCCCGGTGGCAGAGCGGCCTCTACTGCGCGCCCCACGACGTGGGCTGTCACGACTGGGCCCAGTTCTACTGCGCGCCCTGGGGCTGGCTCCCCGTGGACGTAAGCTTCGGAAACGCCGCCTTTCACGCCGGGGATACGGAGCGCTGGGACTTCTACTTCGGCCACATGGACCCCTTCCGCCTCCCCGCCGCCCGCGCCTTCCAGGCGCCGTTTGAAAAGCCGAAGCGCTTTCTGCGCTCCGACCCCTACGACAACCAAAACGGCGAGGTGGAGTATAAAGACATGGGCCTGACCCGCGCCCAGTTCACCGAGCGCTGCCGGCTGATCGACTGGACCGCGCTCACCGACGCATGACCGCGTCCCGAAGCAGCGCCCCGATCTCCCCCGCCACCTGCAATTTCGCGGCGCGGCGGGAGTCCACGGACGGCAGTGTGACGGCGCGGGAGTATACCTTCTCCCCGGTACTCACGGCGAAGAACACCTCCCCGGACACGCTGTCGGGGTTCTCCGGGTCCACCCGTCCCAGCGTGCCGGTGACGCCCACGCCGATGTCCGCGCCATAGGACGCGCGGCAGGCCCGGGCCATGGCCTCGGCGGTCTCCACGGAATAGACCCCGTGGGCGTCGATGACCGCCGCGGGCACGCCGTTTTTCACCTTCGCCGCGTTGCAGTAGGTGACATAAGCCCCCTTCAGCACCGCCGACGCGCCCTCGGTGTCCGTGACCAGCGAGGCCACCAGCCCCGAGGTGCAGCTCTCCATTGTGGAGAGGGTCCAGCCTCTGTCGATCAAGCCCAGCGTGATGTCCCGCCACAGGCCGAAAACCTGCTCCGGTGTGTAGACCATATACCTTGCCTCCATTCTCCGCAAAGGAGTCCTGTCCATGAATAACCTGATGACCCTGCTCCAAAACCGCATCCTGCTGACGGGCTGCGCGGCGTGGGTGTGCTCCCAGGCCGCCAAGCTCGTCATCTACTTCATCATCAACCGCCGCTTCACCTGGGAGCGCCTCTTCGGCGACGGCGGCATGCCCTCCAGCCACTCGGCCACGGTGACCGCGGTGGCGGTGGCCACGGGCATGACCGTCGGCTGGGATTCCCCGCTGTTCGCGGTGGCCGCCATACTGGCCCTCGTGGTGATGCACGACGCCATGGGCGTCCGCCAGGAGACCGGCAAGCAGGCCAAGGTCATCAACAGCATGCTGGAGCTCTTCGAGTCCATGGGCCGCGGCGACCTCACCCCCGAGGAGACCCTCAAGGAGTTCGTCGGCCACACCCGCCGCCAGGTCTGCGTAGGCGCCCTCCTCGGCGCGGCGGTGGCCGTCATCGGGAACCTATGAGAGGAAGTACCTGTTCAGTCCTTCGGCGAATTGGGATTTGTGGAATGAGAAATTAGGAATGAGGAATTAGGAATTATAAATGGCTTGGCTGCGTAGGGGCGGCGATGCGCCGCCCGTCAGGCTGTACATTTCGTGTCGGTATATGGCGGGCGGCCATTGGCCGCCCCTACAGCGTGCGCGGCAGCCACTATTCATTCCTAATTCCTAATTTCTAATTCCTAATTCTTCCAGACAAACCTCCCAATTATCACAGCAGGACAGAATAGATACCCTTATTCTTTATTTCACACCACCGCAAAAGGAGAAATGTCCTATGTTCACAGCTGACGCCCATTGCGACACCCTCTATGAGATCGCCCTGTGCCACACCGCGCCGGAGCAGTGCGTGGTCACGGCGGAAAGACTGGCCGCGGGGAGCGTGGGACTTCAAACCTTCGCGCTGTTCGCGGGCAAGCACGGCACCCAGGGCACGGCCTATCAGGACGGGCTGGACATGCTGGCCGCCGTACCGCGGCTGGGGATCCCGGTGCTGACCGGAGACCTGCCTGCTGACCCGCCCGCCGTCCCCACGGGCATCCTCTCCTGCGAGGGCGGGGAGATGCTGGAGGGCTCGCTGAACCGCTTCGACGAATTCATGGCCAAGGCACGGCTTCGGATGATCGCGCTGACCTGGAATTTTGAGAACGAGATCGGCTATCCCGCCGTGGGCGGCGAAAAAAAGGGGCTCAAGCCCTTCGGCTTTGAGCTGGTGCGCGCCATGGACGCCGCGGGCGTCCGGGCCGACGTCTCCCACCTGAACGAGGCGGGCTTCTGGGACCTGATGGATAAGGCCGAGCTTGCGCCCATCGCCAGCCACTCGGACTGCCGCTGGCTGTGCGACGTGCCGCGCAACCTGACCCGCGACCAGGTCAGGGCCCTCATCGAGCGCAAGGGCTTCATCGGCATCAACTTCTATTCCGACTTCCTCCGCGCCAACGGCACCGCCACCCTGGACGACGTGGTGCGCCACATCGACCAGATCTGCGAGCTGGGCGGCGAACACATCCTCGGCTTCGGCTCCGACTTCGACGGCATCGAGCGCTGGCCCGAGGGACTGGCCAATCCCGCCGACTTCCCCACCGTCCTCGACGCCCTGCGCCGCCGCGGCTACTCTGAGACGACCCTCGAGGGCATCGCCGGCCTCAACCTGTGGCGGGTGCTGAAGGAGAGCGAGAGGTAAGGGAGAATTGAGAATGGAAAATGGAGAATGGAGAATGGCGGCGCGGATCTGATGGATCTTTCTGATTAGATAGAATCGTTCCGACGGAGCTGGCAGCCGCAGGCAGTCTGAGGGAGTCCTAGCAGGGCGACTGAATAGCTGCCCTTCCCCCGCGCCCCGATCCCGTCAATCAAAGAAATCCGGTAACTGTTCAGTTCTGCGACAAACAGAGACTTGGCAGGCTGCGGGGGACGACCTCTCAGTCAGCCTAACGGCTGACCTCCCCTTTCAGGGGAGCTGTCGCCGACGAAGTCGGTGACTGAGAGGTCGTTCCCCGTTGCCTCGGACAATTTCCACTTATCACAGCAGAACTGAATAGTTACGAAATCCGAAGGATTTCCACCATCATTCTCCATTTTCCATTCTCCATTCTCCCTTCTCCATCCCCCTAAATCCCCATCAGCTCGATCCCCAGTTCCTCGTCGTGGAAGCGCTCCACGCGGCCGGGGAGGACGCGGACGAAGATCTCGGCGGTGGCGCTGACGGTGGCCTGGAGCAGGTGTCCGCCCACCGCGTTGCCGTGGATGTCGCCCGCGGTGACGTGCAGATGCGCGTGGGGCGCGCCGTCCTGGAGCGTCAGATTGCCGCTCAGGCTGGTGATCTCATAGACCCCGGCGAAGGGATGGGAGGCGTAGCGCTGGGCGCGCACGTCGTAGACCCCGATGAGCAGCTCGTCCACCGCGCCCAGTCCGCTGATCTCGGCCAGCCCGACGTTCTCCTGCGCCGCCATCAACCCCAGGCACTCGCAGATCTCCTCGCCGCGCTCCAAACGCACCACGAAGGTGTCCCCAAACCGACGGTATACCATCTGACCCGCTCCTTCCTTCGCCCGATGGCCGCCATCGGGCTTTTTTTCATTATAATGTAATCAGAGGCGGACGCGCAATGGCATAATTGGGTAAAATTGGTCCATAATTATTGTGCATGTTGTGCACGGGGCCTTTTCGCTGCGCGCGCTTTGGGCTTGCATTTTATCTTCATTTAACCTATAATAGATGGTGGTGAAAAACACGCGATAACGGAGGGTGAAGCATGGCGAGGCGCATACTGGTACACATCGCGGCGCTGACGGCCGCACAGCGCGAGCGGCTGACGGCCGCTGCGGCGGCGCGGGGCTTTGAGACCTGCTTCCGGGATGACCGGGCGTCGGCCCTCGAGGCGGCGGGGGACGCGGAGATCCTGTTCACCGCCGACGCCGGCCTGCTGGACGCCGCGCCGAAGGCCCGGTGGCTGTGCGTGCCCAGCGCCGGCGCGGAGAACTATCTGAAGCCGGTGCTCGAGGACCGCAGCGGGGTGCGGCTGAGCTGCTCCTCCGGGGCCTACGGCGTGACCATCGCGGAGCACATCGTCATGGTGACGCTGACCATGTTCCGCCGCATGGGCGAATACCAGGCGGTGGTGGCCAATCGCGGCTGGCGGCGGGACCTGCCCATCCACTCCATCCGCGGCGCGCGGGTGACGCTGCTGGGCACCGGCGACATCGGCCGGGAGGCGGCGATCCGGCTGCGGGCCTTCGGACCCGCGTCCATCATTGGCGTCAACCGAAGGGGACGTGCCCCGGAGGGCCTGTTCGACGCGGTGTACCCCATCGCCCGGCTGGACGAGATCCTGCCCCGGACCGACCTGCTGATCATGTCCCTCCCCCACACCCCGGACACCGTCGGCCTGATGGACGCTAAGCGCCTCGGCCTGCTGCCCCGAGGCGCGTACCTGGTGAACGTGGGCCGCGGCTCCGCGCTGGACCAGACGGCGCTGGTGGAATGCCTCAAGGCCGGTGCTCTGGGCGGCGCGGCGCTGGACGTGTTCGTGACCGAGCCGCCCCGCCCCGACGACCCGGTGTGGGACTGCCCCGGCCTGCTGTTCACCCCCCATGTGGCGGGAAACATGACCCTGCCCTACACGGTGGACCGCATCGTGGACCTGTTCATCGAGGACTTCGAGCGCTACTGCGACGGCCAGCCCCTGATCCGGGATGTGGCCCTGCGGGAGGGCTATTGACATGGCGCGCATCGGCCTGTTCGGCGGCACCTTCAACCCCATCCACGTCGGCCATCTGACCATCGCCGAGGAGGCTCGGCTGGCGGCGGGGCTGGATAAGGTGATCTTCATCCCCACCGGGGAATCCTACCTGAAGGACCCTATGGAGATCGCCCCCAAGGAGGACCGGCTGGAGATGACCCGGCTAGCCTGCGGCGACGCCTACGCGGTGTCGGACATGGAGGTCCGCCGGGACGGCCCCAGCTACACCGCCGTCACCTGCCGGGCATTTCAGCGGCTGTACCCCTGCGACGAGCTGTTCTGGATACTCGGCGCGGACAGCCTGGTCGACATGGCCCGCTGGCGGGACCCGGAGGTCATATTCGAGACAGTGACCCTGCTGGCCTTCACCCGCGGCGGCCAGGACGACGCGGCCTTCCGCCAGCGGGTGGACGCCCTGCGCCGAGAGCAGCACGCCCGGGTGGAGACCATCGACGTGTTCACCCTCGACGTCTCCTCCACCGACATCCGCCGCTATATCCAGACCCGCCACGCCTACCGCCATCTGGTGACCGAGCCGGTCTATCAATACATTCGCCGGAAGGGACTGTATGGAGGGAATCAAGACATCAGGCAATAATCGGGACACGGCAAGCCTGCTTTTCCTAATCCCTAATCCCTAATTCCTAATCCCTAATCCCTCCCATCCCCCGTACTCAAACACACAAACATGGAGGAAAGCGCCATGACGCACAAGACGATCTTTGACAAGCGGAACATCAGCATGATGATGGACCTGTACGAGCTGACGATGGCCAACGGCTACTTCACCCAGGAGCAGCAGGGACATCGGGTGGCCTTCGACGTGTTCTACCGCCGCAACCCCGACCAGGGCGGCTTCGCCATCTTCGCGGGGCTGGAGCAGATTTTGCAGTACCTGGAGGGCATGCGGTTCGAGGCGGAGGACATCGAATATCTGCGGGGGCTTCACCTGTTCAACGAGGACTTCCTGGCGTACCTGTCCCGCTTCCGCTTCACCGGCGACGTGTACGCCTTCCCGGAGGGCACGGTGATGTACCCCAACGAGCCCATCATCACGGTGGTGGCGGACCTGGTGCAGGCCCAGATCGTGGAGACGGAGCTGCTGGCCCAGGTGAACCACCAGTCGCTGGTGGCGACCAAGGCCAACCGTATCGTCCGGGCGGCGGCGGGCCGCGCGGTGTCGGACTTCGGCGCGCGCCGCGCCCACAACAACGACGCGGCGGTGCTGGGGGCCCGGGCCTGCTACATCGGCGGCGTCACCGGCACGGCCACCGTATCCGCGGGCCAGGAGTTCGACATCCCCGTGGGCGGCACCATGGCCCACAGCTGGGTGATGTTCTACCAGGACGAGCTGACAGCCTTCCGCAAGTTCGCCGAGGTCTATCCCGACAACTGCATCCTGCTGGTGGACACCTACGACGTGCTGCGCCAGGGCGTGCCGCACGCCATACAGGTCTTTGACGAGATGAAGGCCCGGGGCGTCGCCTCCAAAAACTACGGCATCCGCCTGGATTCCGGCGACCTGGCCTACCTGTCCCGGGAGGCGCGGCGCATGCTGGACGAGGCAGGCTACGCCGACGCGAAGATCGTGGTCTCCAACAGCCTGGACGAGTACACCATCACCTCCATACTGGACCAGGGCGGCCGCATCGACTCCTTCGGCGTGGGCGAGCGCATGATCACCGCCAAGTCCGACCCGGTGTTCGGCGCGGTGTACAAGCTGTGCGCTGTCAGCGGCGAGGACGGCGTCTGGGAGCCCCGCATCAAGGTCTCCGAGACCGTGGAGAAGATCACCAACCCCGGGCTCAAGCGGGTGTACCGCGTGTACAACACCGAGGGCCAGGCCTTCGCCGACCTCATCGCCGGTCAGGACGGCGTCACCGACGAGGACGTGAAGAAGGGCATCGTGGTCATCGACCCCGAGCGCCCCTGGAAGAAGCGCCTCTTCCGCGACTGCACCCTTCGGGAGCTGCAAACCAAGGTCATGGAGGGGGGCCGCCGCACCGGCCCCGCGCCCAGCGTCCGCGAAATCGCCGCCTATGTGCGCCGCCAGCTGGATAACGAGATCTGGGACGAGGAGCAGCGCTTCGAGAACCCCCACAAGCACTATATCGACATGACCTCGGATTACTACAATATGAAGATGAATATGTTGGAGGAAAAGACACATGGCTGAGTATTCTTTTGATCCGGAACAGGCCCGCGAACGGCTGGTTGCGAAGATCCGCGATTCTGTGCGCGGCGCGGGCGTGAGCCGCGTGGTGCTGGGCATATCCGGCGGCAAGGACTCCACCGTGGCGGCGGCGCTGTGCGCCCGCGCCCTGGGCACCGCCAATGTGTTCGGCGTCATGATGCCCGACGGCGTCCAGAAGGACATCTCCGACAGCATGAAGCTCTGCCGCAGCCTGGGCATCAACCACCGCATCGTCAACATCAGTGAGATGCACAACGCCCTGCTGAAGGCCGTGGAGGCCGGCTCCAACGGCGAGATCGCCGACTTCCCCGTGGCCTTCTCCGAGGAGAGCAACGTCAATGTGCCGCCCCGGCTGCGCATGACCTCGCTGCGCTACGTCGCCCAGGCCCTGGGCGCGTTCGTCTGCGGCACCGGCAACCTCTCCGAGGCCACCGTGGGCTACTGTACCAAGGACGGCGATACCTCCTGCGACTTCAACCCCCTGGGCACGCTCACCTCCGTCGAGGTGGTGCAGATGGGCCTCACCATGCCCGAGCTGCCCCGGGAGCTGGTCCAGAAGACCCCCGACGACGGCCTCTCCGGCGTGCCCGACGAGGTCAAGCTGGGCCTCACCTACCGCCAGATCCACGACTACCTCCGCCTCGGCACCTGCGGCGACCCCGACACCGACCAGAAGATCGCCGCCCGCGAAAAGGGCAACATGCACAAGCGCAGAATGCCCGCCATTTTGGACGCATGGAACGATTAGCCATTCAAAATGAGGTCTGCGGACTTTCCAACACGCTGATCGCTGAGATCGGGGCCATCGCCTGCCGTCATGGCCTCCAGCGTGTAATCCTGTTCGGCTCCCGCGCCCGCGGCGACTACCGCCGGATCAGCGACATCGACCTGGCCGTCTCCGGCGGCAATGTCCCCGCATTCACTCTGGATGTGGACGAGGAGACGCATACCCTGTTGCGGTTCGATGTCGTGGATTTAGACGGCGCGGTGCAGGCGGACCTCCGTGACGCCATACGGCGCGAGGGCAAAGTGATTTATGAAAAAGTATGATAACTTCTGTCGGGCGCTGACAAATCTGGCGGACATCTACCGCTACGACGAACCCTATGACAACGTCGTCATGACCGGGCTGGTGGGACTGTTTGAGTTATGCTTTGAACTGTCCTGGAAGGCCGTCAAGGAGGTCCTCGCACAGCAGGGCTTCCCCGAGAGCCAGACCGGTTCCCCCCGGCAGATCCTCAAAACCGCGTACCAGGCGGGCATGCTCCGGGATCAGGACCTCTGGCTCAATGCCCTGGCCGCCCGCAATAACGTCTCCCACGCCTATAACCCCGACGTGGCGCTGGACATCATCCACCAGACCAAGGAGAGCTTCTACGGCATGTTCATCGACCTCCGGGATGAGATCGACCGAAACTGGCGTTTGTACTGATCCCATCCCCGCCTCATCCAAACCAAAACGCCAAACCCGCCGCGCCTGAATCCAGGGCGCGGCGGGTCCATTTGTTTATATGTTAATAGGGGTCACTCGGCGCTGCCGTTGCCCGCTCTTCCCTGCGGGAATTGAGCGATGCGCAGGGCGGTGGCGCCGTAGGGGATCAGCTCGATGACCTGGGCCTTGGCGGCGTCGATCTTGGGCACCATGGGCACGGAGGCGCAGCTGCCGCCGTCCATGGCCCAGGGGATGGGCGCGGCCTTCACCAGCACGCTGACCGGCGGTCCCCCCACGCCGAAGGCGTCGGGCACGTCGTCGTAGACGGCCTTCATGGGCTCGTCCCGCACCAGCGCCCAGTTCCAGGTGTCGCTGGTGGTCACCTGCCAGGCCCCGGAGGGCAGCCGCTCCCAGTCCTCGTTGGGCTGCCAGGCCATCAGCAGCGGGCCCAGCTCCACCGCGCCGGACTGGTGATACCACTTGGTCACCCGCGGCACCGTGGGCAGCTCCAGCCGCACCACGTCGCCCGTGCGCCAGCGGCGGCGCACACAGGTGGTCTCCCCGGAGCGCACCTGCATGATCTCCCCGTCGGGCAGGAAGATCATCGGCTGACGCGCCCAGAAGGGCACCCGCAAATACAGCGGGAACTCGCAGGGCTGCTTCACCGACACCTCCAGCTCCACCGACTGGGCGAAGGGATAGCCGCCGGTGACCTTCAGCCGCACCGGCACATTGGCCATGGTGGCCCGCACCGTGCAGGGGGCGTAGCTGATGGCCTGCAGGCCGCCGTCCGCGGTCATGTACCACTGGGAGGCCACGAAGCCCGGCCAGCCCTGCTGGAGATCGGCGGGATACTCCGCCTCACGCACCTCCGGACTGAACAGGTTCGCGTCGTCCTCCAGATCGTACCAGCGCCGCGGCTCCTCGGAGACCTTCACCTGGTTCACCTGCTGGCACACCTGGCAGGCCGTCATGTCGGCATTCCAGGCAGCGGGCAGGGCGTTGTAGGCGATCTTCTCCAGGATGTCCGCGTGCTCCGGCACGAAGTCGCCCAGGCCCAGCAGCGTCTCCAGGGTCTGCATCAGCGCCGTCACCGCGCCGGTGTCCACGCCCTGGATGGGGTTGTTGCCGTTGAGGTGGGCGTCGCAGGTGAACATGCCGTTGGCCAGGCCGTGATGCCGGGTCAGCTTTTCCCAGCCGAAGCGGAAGCCGCCCTGCTCCTTGAAGCCGGACTTGATCAGGTTGATGACGCCGGGCGCCTTCAGGCCCATCGCCACGTTCACGCCCTGGGAGAACTGGAACTGGGTGCGGAAATAGGGCCGCTTCTCCCCCTCCAGGCGCTCGTTGCGCTCCTCCTCCAGGGCCTCCTTCAGCCGGCCCCACTTCAGGGACTTGCTCATGGGCACGGTGTTGGAGAAGGTGTGGAAGTAGGTGGGCCAGTCCAGGGTCTGCGCGCGCAGCCGCTTGCACAGCTCGATCAGGTGCTTCTGCCCCGTCAGGTCGTACAGCCACAGCGCCAGCTCCATGTTTTCCCCGCCCCGGGCCACGGACCAGTCCCTCAGCGGCTTTTCCGCCAGGTTCATGAACTGGTACTTGAAGAATTTGTCCATCAGCACCAGCACCTGCTTGTCCCCGGTGGCCATGAAGAACTGCCGCAGCGCCTTCATCGCCGCCACCAGCGGCCAGGTGTCGTCGTTGTCCTCGGGCCCGAACCAGCCGTCGTCCCGCTGGCTTGCGATGAGCCGCTCCATGTGGCGCGTGGCCAGGGTCTTCAGGTCGGCGTCGTCCGCCGTCCAGGCCAGCAGCACCAGCCCCTCCAGGCGGCACAGCGTCGCCACGGCCATGTCCTCCGGCCACAGCGCGTCCAGCTTCGGCTTCACAGCCGCCACCTGGGTGTTCAGCTGCTTCAAAAGCCAGCCCTCCGGACGAATGGAGCCCAGCGGCAGAGGGGCCAGGGCGTTCGGCGTCAGCGGCGCGCGGTTGAAGATGGGTTTCATAGATCACACCTCATATAAAATGGATGATGGTTCGCAGCCATCCTATGGATCACTCGAATATCCGGTATTCGCACTCGATCCGCCCGTTGTAGTAGCGGCGGCGGCGGGTGGCGCGGCGGCCGTACTCCCGCTCGAAGCCCATGTCGGCGGAGAAGGCGCAGAGCTTCCAGCCGGGGTGGCGCTTTTGCAGCGCGCCCAGCTGCCGGGCCACGGCGTGGGCGGCGCGGAGGTTGTTGAGGCGCTCGCCGTAGGGCGGATTGGCCACGAACACGCCGGGGTCCCCGGGCACGTTCACGTCGCGCATGTCCTGCACGGACAGCTCGATGCGCCCCGCCAGCCCCGCCTGCTTCAGGTGGCGGCGGGCCAGCTCGATGGCCTCGGGGTCGATGTCGCTGCCGGCGATGCGTATGGCCCGCTTCGAGCCCTCCTCGTATTTCAGCCGCGCCTCGCGGCGGATCTCGTTCAGCGCCTCGATGGGCACGCAGGGCCAGCTCTCCATGGCAAACCGCCGGGTCAGCCCAGGCGCGCGGCCCAGGGCGATGAACGCCGCCTCGATCAGCAGCGTGCCCGTGCCGCAGCAGGGGTCGTACAGCGGCTGCCAGGGGTGCCATCCGCTCTGCAAAATCAGCGCGGCGGCCAGCGTCTCCCGCAGCGGCGCCTCGCCGTTCCAGGTGCGGTAGCCCCGCTTCGACAGCGGCTCGCCCGAGGTGTCCACCGCCACGGTGACCTCGTCATTGCGGATGGAGATGTCGATCTGGAAGCCGACGCCCGTCTCCGGGAACCAGTCCAGCCCGTAGGCCGACTTCATCCGCTCCACCATCGCCCGCTTGCCGATCTTCTGCACGTCCGACGGGCTCATCAGCTGGGATTTCACGCACTTGGCGCGGATGGGGAAGGCGGCGTCGGCGGGCAGCAGCTCCTCCCACGGGATATTCTTGACCCCCTGGAACAGCTCCTCGTAGGTCCTTGCCTCGAACCGGGCCATCACCAGCATGATCCTGTCGCAGGTGCGAAGCCACAGATTGGCGCGGAAGGCGTCCGCAAAGTCGCCCTCGAACATCGCCCCGCCCACGTCCATCACCCGGACATCCTTCATGCCCAGATGCTTCAGGTCCCGCCCGGTCATGCCCTCCATGCCGAACGCCGCGCTCGCGATCCACTTCATGCGGTCAATCGCTCCTCCTGTCCAGGGCAATACCCCACCCAATAATCCAGAATTCATTATATAGGATTTTCAGCCGTTCTTCAAGGGCTGGCATGTTGCGCGATGAGGAGTTTGAAAATTTAACCGATGCAGGACGACGTTCGGGGAATGGAGAATTGAAGTAACTGTTCAGTCCTGTGACAAGGGGAGCTGTCGCCGACGAAGTCGGTGACTGAGAGGTCGTTCCCCGTTGCCTCGGACAATCTCCACTTATCACAGCAGAACTGAATAGATACGAATTGAAAATGGAAAATGGAGAATGGCTGTGGAAATCCTTGCGGATTTCTTTGATAAAATGGTATGGCCAAATCGTATCTGTTCAGCCGCGCAGGGATGACTCCCTCAGTCAGCCTCCGGCTGCCAGCTCCCTCAGAGAGACTCCTTCAGTCAGCCTCCGGCTGCCAGCTCCCTCAGAGAGGGAGCCTTTTGGCGCTGATGGCATCTCGATCCGTACAAAAAAGCCTCCCTCTTTGAGGGAGGTGGGCCGCGAAGCGGCTCGGAAGGAGTCCCCGACTGAACAGGTTCTTTGAATCAAACAAATCCGCAGGATTTGCACCTCCATTCCCCATTCCCCATTCTCAATTTCCCATTCAAAAAGCGGCGGTCCATGCCCGCCGCTTTCCCTCAGTTCTCGTCGTATTTGGCGTACCATTCGCGGAGACGCTGGAAGGTCTCCTCGCTGATGTCGTGTTCGATCTTGCAGGCGTCGGCGTCGGCCACGTCCTCGGAGACGCCGATGCGGATCAGCGCGCCGGTCAGCAGCCGGTGCTTGTCCAGCACGGAGGCGGCGTAGGTGCGGCCCGCCTCGGTGAGGACCAGATTGCCGTCGGCCAGCTTGTGCAGGTAGTCCATGCGGGTCAGATTGCCCACCGCCACGGACACGCTGGCCTTGGTGAAGCCCAGGCGGTTGGCCACGTCCACGGAGCGACAGTGGCCGTTCTGCTGCTGGATGACCAGTATGGCCTCCAGGTAATCCTCAATGGATTGATTGGTAGTCGGTCTTGCCATGGTACCCTCCTATGGATGGTCGTCGTTGGCGGAGGACGCTCCTCCCCCGTGGCAGGCTGCGCTCCCGGTACAGTTGGCGCAGCCGCATCCGCATCCCCCCGCGCGGCGCTGCTTCACGGTGTGCCGCACCGCAAAGCCGATCACCACCGCCAGCAGGGCGATCAGGATGATGTCGATGATGTTCATGGTTACCCCCGAAAAGTGTTCGTTATGCTTCGTTCCCCTTGTGCGTCCATATCTCAAATCGTGAATGGACGGTCAACCCCATTCTCCATTCTCCATTTTCCATTATCAATTACCCCAGTCCCAGCGCCAGCCCCACGAGCCGCACCAGGAAGGCGGCGATCCAGGCGATGAGGCACTGCCCGACGACCACGGCCACGGCCCACCTGCCGCCCAGCTCGCGCTTGACGGAGGCCACGGCGGCGACGCAGGGCGTGTAGAGCAGGCTGAACACCAGCATGCTGGCCGCGGCCAGGGTGGACATAGAGGCGGCGACGCCGCCCTCGCCGGCATAGAGCATCTGCATGACGGACACCACGCTCTCCTTGGCCATGAAGCCGGAGATCAGCGACGTGGGCACCCGCCAGTCTCCCAGGCCCAGGGGCCGCATGACGGGGGTCAGCCAGCTGGAGATCATCGCCAGGATGCTGCGCTGGGTGTCCTCGGTGAGGTTGAAGTGGGTATCGAAGTGGGACAGGAACCACACCACGATGGTGGCCACCAGAATCACCGAGAAGGCCCGCTGGAGGAAGTCCTTGGACTTCTCCCACAGCAGCTGGAGCACGCTGCGCGGGCTGGGCAGGCGGTAGTTGGGCAGCTCCAGCACCAGCGGCACCGCCTCGCCCTTGAACAGCGTCTTCTTATAGATCGCCGCAGCGGCCACGCCGGTCAGTATGCCCAGCGCGTACAGCTCCACCACCACCAGCCAGCCGCGCCCCGGGAAGAAGGCGGCCACGAAGAACCAGTAGATGGGCAGCTTGGCGGTGCAGGACATGAAGGGCGTCAGCAGTATGGTCATGCGCCGGTCGCGCTCGCTGGGCAGGGTGCGTGTGGACATCACCGCGGGCACCGTGCAGCCGAAGCCGATGAGCATCGGGACGATGCTGCGCCCGGACAGGCCGATCCTGCGCAGCAGCTTGTCCATGAAGAAGGCCACGCGGGCGATGTAGCCCGAATCCTCCAGCATCGACAAAAAGAAGAACATCACCACGATGATGGGCAGGAAGCTCAGCACACTGCCCACGCCCTCGAAGATGCCGTTGATGATGAGGCTGTGGATGGCGTCGTTGACCCCCGCGGCGGTCAGCGCCCCGTCCGCCAGGTCGGTCAGCGCCCCCACGCCCATCTCCAGCAGCTCCTGGAGCCACGCGCCCACCACGTTGAAGGTGAGGAAGAACACCAGGCCCATGATGAGTATGAACATGGGGATGGCGGTGTAGCGGCCCGTCAACACCCGGTCGATCCGCTGGCTGCGCAGGTGCTCCCTGCTCTGGCGGGGATAGGTGACGCACTCGCCGCACACCCGCTCGATGAAGGAGAAGCGCATGTCCGCCATGGCGGCGGCCCGGTCCAGGCCGCGCTCGGCCTCCATCTGGGTGACGATGTGCTCCAGCGCCTCCTGCTCGTTGGGATCCAGCCCCAGCTGTTCCAGGATCAGCCTGTCGCCCTCGATGATCTTGCTGGCGGCAAAGCGCACCGGGATGCCCGAGCGCTGGGCGTGATCCTCGATGAGGTGGCTCACCGCGTGCAGACAGCGGTGCACCGCGCCGCCGTTCTGGTCCTTGCCGCAGAAGTCCTGCCGCAGCGGCGGCTCCTGGTATTTGGCGATGTGCACGGCGTGGTTCTTCAGCTCCTCCACGCCCTCGTTCTTCGCCGCCGAGATGGGCACCACCGGCACCCCCAGCAGCGCCTCCATGCGGTTGATGTCCACCGCGCCGCCGTTGCCCCGCAGCTCGTCCATCATGTTCAGCGCCACCACCGTGGGGATGCCCGTCTCCAGCAGCTGCATGGTCAGGTACAGGTTGCGCTCGATGTTGGTGGCGTCCACGATATTGATGATGGCCCGCGGCCGCTCCTTCAATACGAAATCGCGGCTCACCAGCTCCTCGCTGGAATAGGGCGACATGGAGTAGATGCCCGGCAGGTCGGTGATGCGGGTGTTGGGCTGGCCCAGTATGCCGCCGTCCTTGCGGTCCACGGTGACGCCCGGGAAGTTGCCCACGTGCTGGTTCATGCCCGTAAGCTGGTTGAACAGGGTGGTCTTGCCGCTGTTCTGGTTGCCCACCAGGGCGAAGGTCAGCAGCTCTCCCTCCGGAAGGGGCGTGCCGGTCCCCTTGGGATGGAAGATGCCCTCCTCGCCCAGGCCCAGATGCTTGACGGGCCGTCGATTCTGCGCGGGTGCGGACTGCGCGGCGGCCACGGGGGTGACGCCGATGTTGGCGGCGTCGTCCAGCCGAAGGGTCAGCTCATAGCTGTGGACCCGCAGCTCCATGGGGTCGCCCAGCGGCGCATATTTCACCAGCGTCACCACCGTGCCGGGAATGACGCCCATGTCCAGAAAGTGCTGACGCAGCGCTCCCTCGCCGCCCACTGTCTCCACCCGCGCCGATTGACCGGGCTCCAATTCACGCAAAGTCAATGCCAGGACCTCCGATTTCTTTTGCTAAAATCTTTTCATAGAAGGAATAGCGGCTGTAAAAAGGTGCTTGCGCACCCTTTGCTTCACGGCTTGCCCGCGAGCTCCCCGTCGATCAGCGCCGCGATGCGGCGCATCAGCGCCACGCACCGGCGAGCCTCGTCGGGCTCCATGTGCTGAAGCAGGCGGCTGTGAAAGCCGATCGCCTCGGTGTTGCGCCGCCTGGCCAGCGCCTCCCCCTCCGGGGTCAGCGCCACCCGCACCCGCCGCTTGTCCAGGACGTCGGGGGTGCGCAGGATCAGCCGCTCCCGCTCCAGCTCCTTGAGGATGTTGGCGATGCGGCCCGTGGTCAGGCCCAGCTTCTCCGTCAGCTCCCCGGGATACATGGGCCTGTTCACATGGTACAGGTACAAGAGTACCCCGTTCTCGCCCCGGATGGCGCTCCGCTCGACGATGGCGTCCAACACGCGCATGTACTCCAGGTGCGTCGTCCAAAGCTCCTCGCCCAGCCTCGTCCCATCCACTCGACATCGCCGTCCCTTCTGTACAGGGGTTATTTTAATATAACTAACGGCGAATGTCAAGGGGGAATTTGGACAACAGGCAACAGGCATCAGCAGGGGCGGCATGTTACCATTCAGCCGATGCGATAAATTGGGATTTAGGGAGTAGGCAGTAGGGAGTAGGGAGTAGGGAGTAGGGGAGAACGGCAGATGAACGGCGTTCTAAAGGAATGAAGAACGTTAAGCA
>CADCAS010000043.1:0-28794 GCA_902799465.1 uncultured Eubacteriales bacterium | reverse complement strand
TTCAATAGAAGTCAGAGGCTGTGCCGTAACTCCCCCTACTCCCTACTGCCTACTCCCTACTCCCTGGATTTGTCGGGCAAAGCCCGACAAATCCCCATTCGAAGGGTGAATGATCCCTTCGGCATAGCGATTGATGACGCCTAACGCCTATTCCTCCTCCTTCTTGTTGAAGAAGTCGTGGATAGGATCGGTCCCTTCGGCGGCGCCGCGGATGATCTCGACCTGCTCGTCGACCTCATCCTGGATCTGCTCCATGGCGTCCTTGGGCTTCTCAGGGCCCTTGATGCCCTCGATGCTCTTGTCGAACAGCTCCTTCGCGCCGGCGGAGGCCTTGTTGAAGGCATCCTCCACGCCGGGACGCGCCTTCTCATAGGCCTCCTGGGCCTTCTCCTTGAGGCCCTTGGCCGCATCCATGATCCTGTCATCCACGTCGGTCTTCTCCAGCGCCGCCTTGGCCTTCTCCTTCAGGTCCTTGGCCGCACCCGCCAGCTTCTCGTCAATGTCGGTCTTGTCCAGAAAATCCTTCGCCGCGCCCACGATCTTGTCGTCGATGTCAGTCTTGTCCAAAAGCTCCTTCGCACTGTCCTGCAGCTTCTTCAGTCCGTCCTTCAGTCCGCCCATGATGAAAACCTCCTGTCTGTCATTTCCACGCCCATTATACCAGATTGAACCGGGATATGCAAGGTTTGGAGGAAGGGAAAAGGAATGGGATATTAAGAGGACGAGGGAAAAGGGAAAAGGCAACAGGGAAAAGGAATACCGGCCTGCGCAGGGGCGCCGACGCGCCGCCCGCCTTATAGTACGCATTGTTTCGGTATCAGGACAGGCGACACATTGGCCGCCCCAACAGCGCGCGCGGCAGCCGTCTCCCCTTTTCCCTTTTCCCTGTTCCCTTTTCCCAATTCCCAGCCTCCCACAAATATTTTCCCAACCCCATTGCCAACGGACGTAAAATCATGTATAATAGCTTTACAAATAACGAATTGGAGGTTCGAACCATGGCAAAGTTTGTATGTGATGCCTGCGGCTGGGAATACGACGAGGAACTGGGCAGCCCCGAGAACGGCATCGCCCCCGGCACCAAGTTCGCCGATCTGCCCGAGGATTTTGAATGTCCGCTCTGCGGCGTCGGCAAGGACATGTTCTCCGAGCAGTAAGCGGAGATCAACGGCTCCGGGCGATGCCCGGAGCCGTTTTTAGTGGAAGCACGTCCCCCATTCCACAGGACTGAACAGCTGCGTTCATTCAAACAAATCCGCAGGATCTGCGCCGACATTTTCCATTGTCCATTCTCAATTCCGGCTTGCGCACAATAGATTCCGGTCTTTCGGGCAAGCTAACAATGACTTTCCATCCAAAAGGAGGCGAACCCATGGCATATGACTACAACGTTGCGGTGCTGGGCGGCGGTCCCGGCGGTTACGAGGCGGCGATCCGCTGCGCCCAGCTGGGGCTGAAGACCTGCCTGGTGGAGGCCCGCGAGCTGGGCGGCACCTGCCTGAACCGGGGCTGCATCCCCACGAAGGCGCTGCTGCACGGCGCGGAGGTCTACGAGGCGGCGAAGAACGGCGGCGTGTTCGGCATCACCGGCGAGGTAAAGCTGGACTACGGCAGGCTGGCGGCCTTCAAGGACGACCGGGTGTCCAAGCTGGTGCGGGGCATCGAGGCGCTGGAGAAGGCCAACGGCGTGGAGGTGATCCGGGGCTTCGGCGTCATCACCGGCCCCCACGCGCTGAAGGTCGGGGACCGCGAGGTCACCTGGGACAAGCTGATCCTGGCCATGGGGTCCGCCCCGTCCCGGCCGCCGGTGCCCGGCATGGACACCGCCTACACCAGCGACGACGTGCTCGCGGCGAAGTTCCTGGTGTCCAACGTCATCATCATCGGCGGCGGCGTCATCGGCATAGAGTTCGCCACGCTGTTCGCCTCGCTGGGCAAGAGGGCCACCATCATCGAGATGATGCCCGAGATCCTGCCCGGCGCCATCCCGGAGATCACCTCCAAGACCCGCGCCATCCTGAAGAAGAAGGGCGTGGAGTTCATACTGGGCGCGAAGGTCACCGAGGTGGTCGGCGGCAGGACGGTGCGCTTCGAGAAGGACGGCGCGGCCGACGAGCGCAAGGCCCAGGCCGTGATCGTCTGCGCGGGCCGCCGCCCCATGACCCGGGACTGCGGGCTGGAGAACATCGGCCTGGAGACGGACCGCCGGGGCTTCATCGAGGTGGACGACCATCTGCGCACCGCCGTTGCGGATGTCTACGCCATCGGCGACATCACCGGCAAGATCCAGCTGGCCCACGTCGCCTCCGCCCAGGGCATGGCGGCCGCGGCCAACTGCGCCGGGCAGGACCGCGCCATGCGCTACGACCGGGTCCCCGCCTGCATCTACACCTCCCCGGAGATCGCCTATGTGGGCCTCAGCGAGGACGCCGCCCGGGCCCAGGGCCTGGAAGTGGAAGTGGGTTCCTTCAACATCGCCGCGAACGGGCGCTGCCTGGTGATGAACGAGAACACCGGCCTTGCGAAGGTCATCGCCGAAAAGGGCAGCGGCAAAATCCTCGGCTGCCAGATCATGGCCCCCCGCGCCACCGACATGATCGCCGAGATCGCCGCCGTCATGGAGCATGGGGGCACCGTGGAGACCCTCTCCAACGTCATCCACCCCCACCCCACCGTCTCCGAGATCATCGCCGAAGCCACCCACGACGTCGAAGGCCTCGCGGTCAACGCGATGCCGAGGAAGTAATTAGGAATTAGGAATTGGGAATTAGGAATTATAATGGCTTGGCCGCCCCTACAGAGTACGCGGCAGCTGCTATTAATTCCTAATTCCTAATTCCTCATTCCTCATTTTTAATAGACCTTCTCCGTCCTCTCCCCGCGCTCCCGGCTGATGCCGTGGATGTCGAGGCGTCCCTGGCGGCGGCGCAGGTCGACGGTGACGCGGGCGTCGTCCAGCTCGAAGGCGGCGAGGGCGCTGTCCGGGCGGCCATGCCGGTCGTAGAACACGGCCCCGTGGAGGCGGCCCCCATCCTCACGCGAGAAGCGCAGCGCCGCGCCGCCCGCCTGCCAGCTGATGAAGGCCAGGTCCTCCGGGCAAAGCCCCCCGGCCAGGGCCGCGAGCCGGTCCGCGGGCAGCAGGGGCGGGCGCTGGAGCACGTCGTACATCGCCACGGCCTCGATCAGAAGCCCGCGCAGCCGCGCCAGATCCGCGGCGGCGCGGGCTTCGTTTTTCCCGGTGGGCCTGTACAGTCCCCGGCCCACGGCGCGCAGGGCCTCCGGGTCGAAGGCGGGCGCGGGGTCCTCCACCACCGCCCCGGTGATGTCCAGCACCACCGGCCCGTCGGCCAGGCGCTCCACCTCGCGGATGTCGGCGTCGGAATACAGATCGCCCCGCTCGTAGTGCCTCAGCTCGTGGCGCAGGGCGCGGAGCTGGCCGTCCCGCGACAGCCGCGCGTTGATATAGATGTTGACGAACCCATCCTCGTCCACCGCGATCAGCCCGCCCACGCCGGGGTCCAGGTCCAACAGCCGCACCGCGCAGTGATCGGGCAGGCGCAGTTCCTCACCCATCGTCATACACCTCCCCTCAGCTTCTCCACCCAGCGGGTGAAGCGCTCCTCGGGCTCTGCCTCGAAGATCAGCGTCTCCCCGGTGCGGGGATGCTCGAAGCCCACCCGGTAGGCGTGGAGCAGCTGCCCGCCGGCGACGGGATACGGCGACTTCTTCGGCCCGTACATCGGGTCGCCCAGCACCGGATGGCCGATGGAGGCCATGTGCACGCGGATCTGGTGGGTGCGGCCCGTGGTGAGGCGGCACTCGATCAGCGTCGCGCCCTTCAGCCGCTCCAGCACCCGCCAGTGGGTCACGGCCTCCCGCCCGCCGGGGACGATGGCCATGCGCTTGCGGTCGGTGGGGTGCCGCCCGATGGGGGCGTCCACGGTGCCCGCATCCTCCTTCATATTCCCGATGACCACGGCCTTGTACGCACGGTGCACCGTGTGGGCCCTGATCTGTTCGGACAGGGACAGGTGGGCCATGTCGTTCTTGGCCACCAGCAGAAGCCCGGAGGTGTCCTTGTCGATGCGGTGGACGATGCCTGGCCGCAGCTCCCCGCCGATGCCGGACAGGTTGTCCAGGTGCCGAAGCAGCGCGTTCACCAGCGTGCCGCTGGGATTCCCCGCCGCCGGGTGGACCACCATGCCCGAGGGCTTGAACACCACCGCCACGTCCTGATCCTGATAGACCACCCGCAGCTCGATGTCCTCCGCCTGAGCCTTGGCGGGCACCGGCTCGGGCACCTCCACGGCCACCGCCATGCCCGGCTTCAGCTTAAAGCCCGCCTTGGTCTGGGCCGTTCCGTCCACCGTCACGCAGCCGTCCTTCATCAGCGACCCCGCCCGGGAGCGCGTCACCCCCGCCAGCTCCGCCGCGAACACATCCAGCCGCTGCCCCTCCACCGAAGCGACGCCCTCGTACCTCGACATTGTATACCTCTCCTTTTCGGCGGGAAGGTTGGGGGTTGGGAATTGAGAATGGAAAATGGATAATGGAGAATGAATGTGGAAATCCTTCGGATT
Source organism: uncultured Eubacteriales bacterium (assembly GCA_902799465.1). Classification (GTDB taxonomy): domain Bacteria; phylum Bacillota; class Clostridia; order Christensenellales; family Aristaeellaceae; genus UBA2862. The sequence continues at coordinate 24,214 of CADCAS010000043.1, read as the reverse complement.
TCTTTGATTGTAAAGGTTCAATCCAGTGACAAAATGGGATTTATCGAGTTGACGGGAGACCTCATCCGTCACGGCTGCGCCGTGCCACCTTCCCCAGAGGGGAAGGCTAAATACTGGCTGACGCGCGACCCAAAAGCCTTCCCCTCTGGGGAAGGTGGCCGGAGCGAAGCGGAGGTCGGATGAGGTCCCCGTTTCCCCGACAAATACCGGTTTATCATAACAGGTCCGATCATTTCCATCAAATCAAACAAATCCGCAGGATTTGCACCGCCATTCTCCATTATCCATTATCAATTCTCCATTCTCAGCCCCCGTCCCGACGTTCCTTTCCCCGCTCCGCCCCCATCAGCCCGATCAGCGCCAGGCCTGCGCCGACGCAGACGGCGATGTCGGCGACGTTAAATATGGCGAAGCGAACGAATTCCAGCTTGATGAAGTCGATGACGTAGCCCAGCGCGAGCCGGTCCGCCAGGTTGCCCAGGCCGCCGCCCACGATGAGCCAGAAGCCCGCGCGGGTCAGGGGATGCTCGTCGGGCCTTGCGATGAGCCAGGCCGCGATGCCCGCCAGCGCCAGCGCCGTGACCGCCGACAGCAGCCAGGGGTGGTTCGACAGCAGCGAGAACGCCATGCCCGTGTTGCGCACCGGGCGGCAGGCCACCAGCCCCGGGATGATCTCCCCGGGCGCGGGACATTCGAGCGGACCGCCGCCCGCGGAGCGCCGCGTTACCCACAGCTTGGTCGCCCGGTCCAGTATGAACGCCAGCGCCGCCAGCTGCCAGCCCCTACATCCTCGCCTGTATCGCATGTATGACCTCCGCCAGAAAGCCGCCGATCAGCGGTATATTTTCCACCACCACGCTGCGCACCAGCGACGCCGCCAGCGCGCCCAGCAGCGCCACGCCCAGAGTGAAGCCCAGCCCCCGGAAGATCCCGGAGAGCAGGCTGTCCACGATGAGCCGCCGCCGGTCCCCCATCTGCCGCGCCCATTCCTCCACCCGCAGCCGCTCCAGCGCGTCCACGAGCGCCTCCACACGCGCCCGGTCCCGTCCCGTCATGCCGCATCCCCTCCATATTCCGAGGGTGGACGGAAATCCGGGGGAATATGCGCAAGACAGCAGGGGACCTTCGCCCCCTGCTGTCTTTGGCATGTCCGATCAGAACAGGTCCGTCTTCTGCTTGAGCAGGTCGGACTGGGCCTCGATGAGGCTGGAGAAATCGGCCTTGAAGGCCTTGGCGGCGGCCTTGAGGGCCTCGTACTGCTGGGTCAGGGCCTCGAGCCTGCCCTGAGCGTCGCCGGTGATCTTCTCTGCGTCGGCCTGGGCCTTGTTCAGGGTGTCGTCGGCGACCTCCTGGGCCTCGGCCTTGATCTGGGCCGCCTGGGCCTCGGCCTCGGCGCGGGTCTCGTCGGCGATGCGCTGCGCGCCGATCATGGCCTCGCGCATGGACTTCTGGAGGTTGTCGAAGTAGCCCTTCTCGTTGTAGTCCGGGGTCTTCTTCTCGGCCTCGATGGCGGCCTGCTTCGCGGCCTCCGCCTCCGCCGCCAGCTCGGTGAGCTGCTTCTTCATCTCCAGGTTCTCCTTCACCAGTCCGGCCAGCTGCTCCGCGATCTCATCGAGGAAATCGTCCACCTCTTCCACGTTGTAGCCGCCCTTGCCCTGGGTGCCAAATTCCTTCTCCTGAATATCCCTTACGCTGATCGCCATATCGATAACTCCTTTCGTCGCTGCATATACTCGTCGCATTTGGGTCTTATTTCGACAAAGCGGCCTCAAAATCCTGCTATGGACGCTGATTTTTGAAGATATTTACAGTAGGGCGGGGGTTGGAGGCTGCCATTCACCCTACAAATTGGGATTTGACGGGGAGAATTAGGAATTAGGAATTAGGAATTAGGAATGAATAGCAGCTGCCGCGCGTTGTAGGGGCGGCCATAATTGGCGGGTGGCGCATCGCCGCCCCTACGCAGCCAAGCCATTTATAATTCCTAATTCCTCATTCCTAATTCCTCATTTTTCATTCGACAAATCCCCATTTATCGCATTGCCTGAAGCTAACCTTTGGAGACTTTCACCCTTCACCCCCGGCTCTACTTCCCGTATCTGAACAGCACCAGCACCTCCCGGCCCCTCCGGGACTGTCCGGGGGCGTCCAGGACCTTCAAGCGCCCGTAGCCCCGGGCGGAGATCAGGTCGCCCACGGAGACCTGGGCGTCAGTGTGGAGGTTGGGGACGTGGTTGAGCTTCACCAGCCCCGCGGCCACCAGCTTTTGGGCCTGGGCCCGGGAGAGTTCGCAGCCCGCGGCGAGCACGGCATCCAGCCGGGGCTGCTGCACGGTGACGCGCAGCTCGCGCCCCTCGGGCGGCTGCAGCTCGGGCACCTCCTCCGCGGGCTCCACCTTCACGGTCGCCCGGCCCGCGCTGTCCAGATTGGCGGCAATGTAGTCCGCCAGCTCGTCGGTTGAAAACAGCGCCGCGCAGGGCCTATCCCGCCAGGTGGCCATGACGATGTCCCCGGTGGCCTCGCGCTCGATGCCCAGCCCCACCACCGCGCCCAGCAGGTCCCGATGCGCGGGACTTGCGAACTTCGCGTTCCAGGTGATGCGCAGCACGCGCAGCGGATATTCCCAGTCCTCCGGCGCTTCGCCGTCATAAAAGGCGGCCATCACCCGCTCGGCGTCGGGATAGCCGCCGTAAAACCGCACGCCCACGCGCTGCCGCCCCGCGGCCTGCCGCGCCAGATCCAGCGCGCCGGGGTCCATGAAGCGGGTGAACTGAGGCAGCCCCGAGCGCGAGGCCCGCAGCGCCAGCTCCTCCAGGCGCTTGATATCCAGGGTATGCTCCATGACGCTTCCTCATGCGATCGGTCCATTGGACCGCCTTAATTAAAACATTCGCACCGCCAGAAACCGGTACAGGAACCACCACAGCCGCTCCAGGATCTGGAAGCCGATGATGGCGAACAGGCAGGTGAAGTCCACGGGCGCGCCGAAATAGCGGGTCACCTTCATGGACAGCTTCTGGAAGGGGGACACGAAGGGCTGTATGAACTGCCGGAGCATGAAGAAGGCCTTGAACCGGGGCTGGAACCAGCTCAGCACGCAGTAGATCACGATGGCCCACTCGATCAGCTCCAGGAAGATGCCCACCGCCCGAAACACGGTATACAGACTGAACATGCGCCAACCTCCATATTATCTGAAGCCCCGCTCCACGTCGTAGGCGTCGTTGACCTCCACGGACATGGGCGCCACGAGGTAGGTCTTGTCGGAGGCCTTGCGGATGGAGGCATGCAGCGCGAACACCGCCCCGGAGAGGGTGTCCACGGCCCGCTGGAGCAGGCGTCCGTCCAGCTCGTCCATGGTGAGCACCACGGTGTTGTTGGCGATGAGCTGGTCGATGACCTCGCAGCAGTCCTCCAGGGAGTGCAGGGAATACATCACCGTGCGGGACCGGGCGACGATGCGCCGCTGCTGGGTCCGGGGCTGCTGGGCCTCGCGCGTGGCGGGGCGGCGCTCCTGGGTGTCATAGCGGCTCGTCGAACGGGTCTGACGGGGGGTGTAGTCCTCCTCGGGCTCGGGATCGTCGAACCGGGAGGTCCGCCGGGTTTCGGCGTAATCGTCATAGCCCGCCTCGTCGCGCTCTCTGTAGCGGCTGCGGGCGGCGCTCCGGTCGTCAAACCGGCTCGCCCGGGCCTCCGGCAGGCTGCGGCGCTGGGTCTGGCTGCTCTGGCGGGTGGAGCCGGTGCGGCTGTTCCGCGCGGGGGTATAGGCCCCCTGGCGGCCGTAGTTGCCGTTCTGGTACTCGTCGCCGTAGGTGTCCCGGGCGTCCCCGTCGTCCACCAGACCGATGAAATTCAATAGTCGATTGAAAGCGCCGGATTTATTGCGCGCCATAGCGTTTCCCTCCTGAAGTAGCTGACTGTAACAAAAACTAACGGTAGCTTCTCTCCCCGAACAGCGCCCGACCCAGGCGCACCATGGTGGCGCCCTCCTGGCAGGCCACCAGGCAGTCGCCGGACATGCCCATGGACAGCGTGTTCATGCGGACGTTGGGGATATCCATGTCCCGAAGCCGTTCAAACCATTCCCGCATGCGGCGGAAGTAGGGCCGCACGGTCTCCGGGTCGTCCACGAAGGGCATGATGGCCATCAGTCCCTCCACCCGCAGGCCGTCCATGCCGGACAGGCGGCGGACAAAGGCCTCCAGTTCGTCCTCGTCGATGCCCGCCTTCTGAGGCTCCCGGGCGATGTTGACCTGCACCAGCACCGGCATGACCACTCCCGCGGCCGCGGCCCGGCGCTGGATCTCGTCGGCCAGCGCCTCCCGGTCCAGGGACTGGATCATGTCCACCTTGTCGATGATGTACTTGACCTTGTTGGTCTGGAGCTGGCCGATCAGGTGGAGTTTGAAATCCGGGTTCAGCCGGTCCAGCTTGCCCAGCAGCTCCTGCACGCGGTTTTCCCCCAGCGTGCGGATGCCGCCGTCCCAGGCCATGTTGATGGTCTCCGGGTCGACGGTCTTGCTGACCCCGCAGATCTCCGCCCCGCCCCACCGGGCCGAGGCCTCCGCGACCCGCTCGCGCCACTCCTCTATATTTCGCAGCAATGCTTCGCGTTCCACGATGATAAACCCCTTTCGGGAAATTTGGAATTGGGAATTGGGAATTATGTCCCGTTCCCGACTCAATCCCATGGACGATTTGTCCTTTCCCGCAACTGCTCAAAACTGCTGATAGATCGGGAATCAGAAATAAAACGGTTAACCGGTCTACAGTGTGCGCGGCAGCCGGTCACTCCAATTCCCAATTCCTAATTCCCAATTCCCAATTCCCAATTACTTGATCAGCACCGTCTGTCCCAGCTCCAGCGCGCCGTCCACCAGCGGCTGGATCATGGAGATATTGCCCGAGGTGGAGAGCACCTCGACAGGCACGAACGTGCCGCCGGGCACGTCGTAGATCCAGACGCCCATCTGGCCGTTGTCGTTGTAGAGCGCCTCGGTGCGCACGGACAGGCCGGTGAGGGTGATGGTGAACTGGGCCCGCCCGGTGCGGCGGTAGATCAGCGGCCCCAGGGGATCGGTGATCTCGAACACCGCCAGCGTCACGCCCTGGTCCTTCTGGACGTTGGTGACGGCGGCGTCAAAGACCAGATCCTCGAAGCCCTCCAGCATCATGTGGTAGGTGTCCTGGCCCACCATGGGGGTCCACTGGCTGCCCTCGATGAGCACCGCCACATACCACTTGTTCTGGTCCACGATGCGGCAGATGCCGGTCTGCCGGGTGGACTGGGTGGTGGCCAGCGCCGCCCCGCCCAGCACGCTGCGCACGTCCTGTATGGTCAGGGCGTTGAGGGTGGCGGGGGTCAGGTCGTTCTCGTAGCCGTCCAGATAGAAGGACACCACGCCCGCCCGGTCCGCGTTGGACACCTTGCGCCAGGACTGTATGCTGGTCATGCGGGCGTTCTCTTCCTCGTAGAGCTTGGTGAGCTTGTTGTCGCCGCGCTTGTTCTGGCGCAGGTACTCCTGCCGCTTCACCATGGCCGTCTCCAGCTGCCGGGTCACGGTGGACAGGTTGCCGGTGGTCTGGTGGGTGATCAGGTTCTTGAACTCTATGGCCATCATGTCCACCACCTGGTCCAGCCGGTTCAGGTCGGCGTCCACGATGTTGTTCAGAAGCTGCTTGTGGTAGGCCTGTATGTTGGACCGCGTGGTCTCCAGGTTGTTCAGCAGGCTCTCGGAGTAGCCCGTGGTGTACAGGTTCGCCACCACGTCCCCCTCGTTGACCAGCGTGTTCTCCGGAGCGATGTACTCCACCCGGGCGGTGGAGTCCGAGGACAGCACGTGCTCGTCCCGGATCAGCACGCAGTCCACCCGCTGCACCTGGGGCGCATTGGCCATCATGATCTGCGTCACCTTCGGCCCCGAGAACAGAAGCGGCCTCACCAGCAGGAACGCGGCCACCAGCACGATCAGCAGGAAGATGAAAAACCTGCCGGTCACTCTCCTTCTGCGCATAGCTCACGCTCCGTTCGTGTATATTATAGGGGATAAACCCATACAACGCCAAAATACCATGATATAAACATGGTATTCTATATTATACGCCACATTCGGCCGGGATGCAATGCGCTTATGTTGACTTTTTCGTGCCATTGAGATTATAATAGCACTATCGCGCTCCTCGAAGCGCACAACGATGCCAGTGGAGCGCGGCTATAGAGTCCTTGTCGTTTGAATGGAGAATTGAGAATGGAAAATGGAGAATGAATGTGGAAATCCTTGCGGATTTCTTGGATTAAAAAGGCCGTATTTAAGCCTAACAGCGCCGCTTACAGTGTTCAATCGTAACTGTTCAGTCACGGACTCCTTCCGACCCGCTAGGCTCCCGTCCAGGCTCCCTCTCCGAGGGAGCTGTCAGCCGCAGGCTGACTGAGGGAGTTGAGGGAGCTGTCAGCCGCAGGCTGACTGAGGGAGTCATTCCTGGGTGACTGAATCGTTACGTTCAATCCAACAAATCCGCAGGATTTGCACCGCCATTCTCCGTTCTCCATTTTCCATTCTCCATTTTCCACTCTCGACTCCCTGATCTCCTCCTGAAAGGAAGAAAGCAAACCATGAATCCCTCCCCCATCGCCTTCACCGTCGCGGGGTTCAGCGTGCGGTGGTACGGGCTTATGATCGCGCTGGGCATCGCGCTGGGCATCGGCCTGGCCATGGCCCGGGAGCGGCGCTACGGCCTGCCCCGGGACACCGTGGTGGACCTCGCGCTGTGCGGGGTGCCCGCGGCCATCGTCGGCGCGCGGCTCTACTACGTGATCTTCTCCTGGCCGACCTACGCCAAGAATCCCATTTCCGCCCTCTACCTGTGGGAAGGCGGGCTGGCCATCTACGGCGGCATACTGGGCGGGCTGCTGGCGGGGCTGCTCTACGCCCGGAAAAAGGGGCTGCGCTTTCTGACCCTGGCCGACCTGGTCGCGCCATCCTTCGCCATCGGCCAGGCCGTGGGCCGCTGGGGCAACTTCTTCAACCAGGAGGCCTACGGCGTCGCGGTCACCAATCCCGCGCTCCAGCGCTTCCCCGTCGCCGTGTTCATCCAACAGGACGGGCTGTGGCACTGCGCCACTTTTTTCTACGAATCCATCTGGTGCCTCATGGTGTGCGCCGTCCTGCTGCTGCTCGAGCGCCGCGGCAGCTTCAAGCGCCCCGGCGACGCCTTCCTCACCTACGTGCTCCTCTACGCCGTGGAGCGCGCCCTCGTGGAGGGCCTGCGCACCGACAGCCTCTACTGGGGCCCCGTTCGGGTCTCTCAGGCCTTGAGCGTGCTTGCGGCCGTGGCCGCCGCTATACTGCTGATCGTGCGAAAGAAGAAGCGTTGAAAGTGGAAAGTGGGGCGTTAAACAGCGGCTGACGCACTCTCAATCAAACCGCATCAGCCGCCATTTAACTCCCCGCTCTTAACGCTCGTCTGCCTTCGGTCCCACAAACGGCGCGACGAACAGCCACAGCCCGGCCAGGCTCACCGCCAGCACCGCGAGCTGCCTGTGGCGTATGAGGCTGATGCCCAGCCCCGCCGCGATTATGCTCAGGGCGACCAGCAGCTTCCGCCGGTCGCTTCCAAACGCCCCGCGGTTCGCCTCCAGCGCCCACAGCAGGCCGTATGCCGCCAGCGCGGTCAGCACCGCCGTCCCGCCGAAGAACCGATAGACGAACCGGGATTTGGAGCTTAACAACAGCCCGGTGGCGTAGGGCGTCATTATCACAAGGAACATCAGGGTCATGCCCGCCAGCACCGCCCGGTGATCCACGGCCTCCGCCCGGTCCCGGGCCCGGTACAGCGCAAACCACAGCCCCGCCACCCACAGCATCGAGATCAGATAATACCCCAGCTGCTTCGGCGCGTACCCGCCCACGAAACCCTCCCATGCAAAGGGATACGGATGGGGCAGCTGCCGTGCCAGATAAAACACCGTCACCCACACCACGACGTCCATCGCCCGGAACAGAGGGTTTTTGCTCATATGTAACACCTGCCTTTGATCGTTGGACGGGAAACGGAAGGGAAAGGTTCCCGGAACGGGACGGGCGGTGCGTTAACGCCCCACTCTCTCATACAGCTTCAGCGCGGGAGCGATGGTTCGCTCCCGCGCTGAATTGTATGCTTTTTACCGTTCCTCCCCGTGCCCCGTCAGCTGCCAGGCATCTGGCTCGTACTGCATCAGCTCGATGCTGTTGCCGTCGGGGTCCTCGATCCAGAACTGCCAGGCGTGCTCGATGCCCAGCTTGGGGGCCGAGACGATCCTGACCTCCGGCTTGGCCCTGAGCTCCTCGTAGGCCGCGAAGATGTCGTCCACCTCCAGGGCCAGGTGCAGGTACCCGATGTGGTCCGACGCGGACAGCGGGAAATTGTAGCGCTCGGTGGCGCCCTCCGGGTGGAACAGCTCGAGATACTGGTGCGGCGCGATCTCCAGGTAGGTCAGCCATATTTCGTCCTTCATGGGCTCGATCTTCCTGCGCCAGGGATCGTCCTCCGGCATGTTCTCAAACGCCAGAAGCTCCCCGTAGGTGATGGTGAACTTCTTCTTCAATCCAAGGCAGCCGCAGTAGAACCGCAGCGCGCGCTCCCTGTCGGTGACGCGATAGCTCGGATGACCGGTGCTGATGATCTTCATGAAGCTTCCTCCTCGGCAATTTCGATGGAATGGAACTGTTTCGTTGGAGCGCTGGATTGGAATCTGTCGGGCTTTGTCCGAATTGATAATGGAGAATGGAAAATGGAGAATGATGGTGCAAATCCTGCGGATTTGTTTGATTCAATGGGTCTGTACCGCGTTGGGAACGACCTCTCAGTCACGCTTCGCGTGCCAGCTCCCCTGAAAGGGGAGCCAAGAGGAACGGCAGAGGACACCCTTGGCTCCCCTTTCAGGGGAGCTGGCAGCCGTCAGGCTGACTGAGAGGTCGTTCTCCGCCATCTCTACAAGCCCGTTTGCAGCAGGACTGAACCGTTGCCATACACATTCCACAACCATTCTCCATTCTCCATTTTCAATTCTCCATTCACCCCCCGCGCCTCCACACAGCCGCGAACGCCTCCGCGCCGTCCTACCGATCCGGATTGCTGACCCAATACGCGGACAGGGCGGGGATGACCTGCTTCTTGCGGGAGAGAATGCCCGGCAGGAAGGCGTGGTGATCCTCAGGGGTGACGTGAAAGGCGTTCTCGATGATATCGGGGTCGCCGATGAACAGCAGGTGGGAGCCCTCCTGGAGCATGTCGGTGATGAGGAACAGCAGCATGTCGTAGTGCCGCGCGTCCACGCGGGCCTGCATGGCGGCGAGGAAGTCCTCGCGGCGGTTGAGCACGCGCTCGGCGTCCAGCGTGACCACCTGGCCCACGCAGAGGGTGTGGCCGGAGAGGGCGAACTCCTTGTAATCCTGGAAGAGAATGTCGCCGGCGGACTTCTGCTCGGAGGTGGCGGCGGAGAAGATGAGCCGTCCCAGGTCCTCGACGGACTCGTGGGCGATGCCGGCCATGCGGTTGGCGGTCTGGATGTCCCGCGGGGTGCAGGTCGGGGACTTGAACATCAGCGTATCGGACAGTATCGCGCAGGTGATCATGCCCGCCATGCCCCGGGTGGGCATGAGGCCCCGCTCCATGTACATGCCCGCGATGATGGTGGCGGTGGAGCCCACGGGCTCGTTGCGCATGTAGATGGGATTGGCGGTCTCCACGTCGGCCAGCCGGTGGTGGTCGATGATCTCCAGGATGTCGGCCTGCTCCAGCCCGGGCACGGATTGGGCCACCTCGTTGTGGTCCACCAGCACCACGCGCTTGCGGCGGGGCTTCAGCAGGTGGATGCGGCTCAGGGTGCCCATCACCTTCATGTCCTCGTCCACCACGGGGAAGGTGCGGTGCTTGTTGTCGTGGGCCATCTTCAATACGTCGTCCACGTAGTCGGACAGCTTCGCGGCGCACAGGTTGGTGGTGCGGCACACCCGGCCCACCGGCGCGGACAGGAAGATCATCCGCGCGGCGCGGTAGGGCTCGTGGGGCGTGGAGATGACCACGCTGTTGCAGGGGATGCCGTGAGCCTCCTCGGGCAGCCCCGTCTGGCACAGCACCACGCAGGCCACGTTGGCCCGCAGGGCGTCCAGGATCACCTCGGGCTGGTTGCCGCAGAGCAGTATGGTCCGCTCGTTCATGCGGATGGACTCCTCGCCGTTGGCGGGCAGCGCGATGCTCAGCCGCCCGGACACGTTCAGCGTGGGCTGCTCCCGGTCCAGCACCAGATTCCCCTCCAGGGCGCTCACCAGGTTGAACACCGGGATGTCATCGATCTCCGAATCCAGTATGGACTGCATGTCGTGGACGGCGATGCGGTTGGTGGACAGCATGCCGTAGAGCGTGCCGTCGTCGTTGACCACCGGCAGCGCCAGCATGTTCTCGTCCTGGTGCAGCAGCTTCCAGGCGTGGTCCACCGTCACCGCCCGGTTCAGCACCGGCGGGGTGTCGAATTGCAGATCGGAGACCTGGTTGCGCAGATTGCGGATCAGCACCGGCGGCTCAAAGCCGAAGTGGTCCAGCACCAGCTGGGTCTCGTCGCTGACGCGGCCCAGCCGCGCCGCCACATAGTCGCGGTCGCCCAGCGCGTTGCGCATCTGGGCGTAGGCCATCGCCGACACGATGGAATCCGTGTCCGGATTGCGATGCCCGGTGACATAGATGGGGTCCATGAATCTGGCCTCCTTTTGAGGTGGTGGCTGATGAATGGGGAATGGAGAATGAACAATGGGGAATGGTTGTGGAAATCCTTGCGGATTTCGTAACTGTTCAGTTCTGCGACAAACAGAGACTTGGCAGGCTGCGGGGGACGACCTCTCAGTCAGCCGAGCTGTCGCCGACGAAGTCGGTGACTGAGAGGTCGTTCCCCGTTGCCTCGGACAATCTCCACTTATCACAGCAGAACTGAATAGATACCGGATTTGTAACTGTTCAGTCGGGGACTCCTTCCGACCCGCTTCGCGGGCCACCTCCCTCAAAGAGGGAGGCTTTTGGGTTCCCCGTCCAGGCTCCCTCTCCGAGGGAGCTGTCAGCCGCAGGCTGACTGAGGGAGTCATTCCTGGGCGACTGAATAGTCACCGGATTTCTTTGATTTCAATAGCATGTATAGTGATAGAGGCGGATTTATCGGGGTGTGGGAACGTCCTCTTCCGCCCCCGGCAAATACCAATACTCCTTCAAGATTGGACAATCTCAATTAATCAAACAAATCCGAAGGATTTGCGCCATCATTCTCCATTCTCCATTGTCCATTATCAATTCACTTTAGACGTCAGCCCGACAAATCCCGTTTCATCCCCTCCAAAGCCGCTCCAAATATCATCACAAAAACGGTTCCTTCCCCACCCGATGGATCTGGATCTCGTCCACCACGGCGTTGCCGCGGTGCTCCAGCAGGAAGGCGGCGTATTCGGCCACCTCCTCGGGGGCGATCATGCCCTCGGGGGACAGGTCCGGGCGGGCGATTTTGACCATGTCGGTGTAGACGCCGCCAGGGGAGAGCATGTGCACCCGGATGCCCTCGGGGGCGACCTCCTTGGCCAGGGCCTTGGTCAGCCCCAGCAGCGCGTGCTTGGAGGCGGCATAGGCGGCCTGGTGGTCGTAGCCCTTGTGGGACACCACGGAGCCGATGTTGATGACCGTGGCCATGTCCGAGGTCCGCAAAAGCGGCAGGCAGCGCCGGGTCAGCTCGAAGGGCGCCCGGACGTTGATGGCCATGATCTGGTCGAACGCCTCTAAGGTCGTCTCCTCGAAGGCGCAGTTCAGCGCCATGCCCGCGTTGTTGACGAGCACGTCCAGGCCCTTGAAGTGGCCCTCCAGGATGCGCAGCACGTCGTCCATCCCCCGGGGGGTGGTCAGGTCCGCGGGCAGCACCAGCATGTCCAGCGGGCGGCCCGTCAGCGCGGCGGTGCGCATCAGCTTCGCCGCGTCGCGGCCCACCAGCGCCAGCTTCATGCCGGCCTCGGCCAGCCGCAGCGCGATGGCCCGCCCGATGCCCCCGCCCGCCCCGGTGATGACGGCGCGCTTGTCTGTGAGATCGATTTTCTTCAGCATAATTATCCGTTGATGACCTTCGCGTCGTTGGCGGTGTGGAGGAAGTCGCGGATGAGCTCGCGGGTGCGGGTGTAGACCTGGGCGCGGGCATACTCCACGTCGTTTTTCTCACGCAGGGCGCGCTCGTAGGGCTGGCGGATCTCGGTGGCCACGTTGATCTTGGCGATGCCGGCCTTGATGCCCCGGGTGATGTAGTCGTTCTCGATGCCGCTGCCGCCGTGGAGCACCAGCGGGATGTTCAGCGCGTCCCGCAGCTGCGCGATGCGCTCGATGTCCAGCTTCGCGGAGGGCTTCTTCTGGTCCTTCAGGTTGTCGGCGATGGCCCCGTGGACGCTGCCCACCGCCACCGACAGCCAGTCGCAGCCGCTCTCGCGGACGAACTGCTCCGCCTCGGGGATCTCGGTGAAGCCCAGCTTCTTTTCAAAGATCTCCTCGTAGGGGATGGTGGCCTGGGCGGTCTCGTGGCCCATCACCGCGCCCAGCTCCGCCTCCACCGGGATGTTTTTGGCGTGGGCCAGCTCCGCCACCGCCCGCGTGGCAGCGATGTTGCCCTTCAGGTCCAGACGGGAGGCGTCCACCATCACCGACTGATACCCCGCGTCCAGCGCCCGCCTGATCAGCGCCATGTAGTCCACCTCCCGATGATCCTCGTCGATCACCGGCACGTGGTCCAGGTGCAGCAGGGTGTGGCCCTCCACCGCGTATTTGGCGTATTCCTCCGCGATGTTTTCCAGGCTCACGGACTCGAATTTCTCCCACTCCAGCCGCGCCACCTGTATCATCGCCACGCTGTCCTCGTCCCGCACGGCCTCCGCCACCGCCTTCAGCATCGGCGGATAGGGAATGTTGAAGGCCGGAACGACCAGCCCGTGCTCCAGCGCGTTTCTAACGGCAATTCTGGCATCCATAATGATCATGCTCCTTTGTTAGTTATCTTCTTTACCTAAAATATAGCACTTTCCCCGCCGTTCGTCAAGCGGCGGGGAAGGGGTTCAAAGTCGTTCAAGCACTCCTCTGCAATAAGTCTTCAGCTTCGGAATATCGTCATGCGCGATCTCCCATGCTGTATCCGCATCCACAGCTCCGTAATTGTGGGCGATGATGTTGCGCAGCGCCTTGATCTGACGCCAGGGCATTTCCGCATGGGTCCGGCGAAAATCGTCAGTGAGATGACCGGTCAGCTCGCCAATCTGCAAAAGGCACATTGCCACGGCATTCTGAAAGACGAAATCCTCGGCAAACAGGCCCTGCTCATCTCCGAACCGGGCAAGCGTGGCGTCAATCTGATCGCAGTAGCGCACGATATGCTCCAGTATGCCCTTATCCCTCTCACTGCCGCTCATAAATGACCTTCTCCTCCCCCCGTATGGCCTTCAAAAACGCCTCGTCCAGCGCGTTGGTGGAGAGCAAATCCACCGGTACCCGGAGGGCGTCCTCCAGGTCAGTCAGCAGGAAGGCCATCTGCATGCCCCGCACCCTGCCACGGTCTACGCGAAAGTCCATGTCGCTCTCCGGGGTGTTCTCCCCGCGGGCGTAGGAGCCGAACAGCGTCATGCGTTCCACGCCGTACCGGGCTGCGATGGGCGCGACGATGTCCCTGATTTCAGTTATCGTATACACGGCTTCGTCCTCGCTTTCATGAATCGGCCTCCGTCTGCGGCGCGTGCAGGAATTTATACACCGCCTCGGCGACCCCGGCGGGCACGCCGTCCACTCGGGCGATCTCCCCGGCGTCGGCGGCCATGAGGGCCTCCACGGTCTTGAAATGCTTCAGTATGGCCTTGCGGCGCTTTTCGCCCACGCCGGGCACGCCGTCGAGCCGGGAGGCGATGGAGGCGCGGCCCCGGAGGGTGCGGTGGTGGATGATGGCGAAGCGGTGGGCCTCGTCGCGGACCCGCTGGATGAGGTGAAGGGCGTTGGAGTGGCGGTCCAGCAGGATGGACTCCTCCTCGTCGGGCAGCACGATCTCCTCGATGCGCTTGGCCAGGCCGAACATGGGGATGTCCAGCCCCAGCGCCCGCATGGCCTCCCGGGCGGCCAGCACCTGGCCCTTGCCGCCGTCGATCAGGATCAGATCCGGCAGCCAGGAGAACTTGCCGCCCTCCGGGTCCAGCCCCTGCGCGCGGCGCTCGTCCAGCTCTTTAAGCCCGTGAGACAGCCGCCGGGAGATGACCTCGGCGATGGAGGCGAAGTCGTTGGCCCCCTCCACGGTCTTGATGCGGTAGTGGCGGTACTCCCTGTTGGCGGCCTTTCCGTCCACCATGACCACCTCGCTGGCCACGGACTGCGCGCCCTGGGTGTTGGAGATGTCGTAGCCCTCGATGCGCCGGGGCAGCTTTTCCAGGCACAGCGCGTCCTGCAGCTCCTCCAGCGCCCCGGTGGTGCGGGCGTAGGAATTGGCGTTTTTGATGTCCAGCCTGTGAATCTCGTCCTTGAGGTTCTTGACGGCCATCGTCACCAGCTTGCGCTTTTCGCCCCGCATGGGGCTGACGAGGTACACCCGCCGCCCGTGGAGGTCGGTGAGCAGCTGCTCGATCACCGGCTTCTCGTCGGGCTGCACGGACAGCAGCAGCTCCTGGGGCGGCATGTTCTCCAGGTCGTAGTATTGCAGTATGAACTGGGTCAGCACGTCGCCCATGGACTCGTCCCCGGCCCCCTCCAGTGTGAACCGCTCGGAGCCGATGAGCCGCCCGCTGCGCACGAACATCAGCTGCACCATGGCGTCGGCGTCGTGCGGCAGCGCGGCCAGTATGTCCTGGTCGCCCAGCGCGGTGGAGATGGCCTTCTGCTTCTGCATCACCGCCTCCACGGCCCGCATCTGGTCCCGGTACACCGCGGCGCGCTCGTAGTTCATGGCGGCGGAGGCCTCGGTCATGCGCCGCTTGAGCTCCTCCAGCACGGGGCTGTACTTGCCGTTTAAAAACTCCATGACCCCGTGGATGGTCTTGAGGTAGTCCTCCTCGGACACCAGCCCGGCGCAGGGCGCGGGGCACTGGCCGATCTGATGGTGCACGCAGGGGCGGCGGGGCTTGCCGGGGTCCAGCCGGTAGGCGCAGGTGCGGATGGGGAACACCAGCCGCGCCACGTCCAGCACCTCCCGCACCACCGTGGCCCCCTGGAAGGGACCGAAGTACCTTGCCCTGTCCTTCTCCTGCCGCCGCACCAGCTGCACCCTGGGATAGCGCTCCTTCAGGTCCACCCGGATGAAGGGGTAGTGCTTGTCGTCCTTCAGCAGGATGTTGTAGTGGGGCTTGTGGAGCTTGATGAGGTTGCATTCCAGCGTGAAGGCCTCCAGCTCCCCGTCCACCAGCATGATGTCGAAGTCGTCGATCTTGGAGACCATGGCCTTGACCTTCGGCGTGTGCTGGCGGCTGGGGCGGAAGTACTGGCTGACCCGGTTTTTCAGGTTCTTGGCCTTGCCCACATAGATGATCTCCCCCGCGTGCCGCATCAGATAGCAGCCGGGGGAATCGGGCAGATTGGCGATCTTCCACTCCAGCGTGGGGTTCAGGTGGACGTAGTCCATGTCGTCCTCAAACTGGAAGGGGTCCCAGTCCGACATCAGGCGCTCCATATCATCCATCACAGGTTCACCTTTCTGTCCAGCAGCCAGGCGGCGGCCCCGGCGAACACCGCCGCGAAGGCGAAGTCGATGGCCGCCTGCGCGCCCAGCATCCGCAGCAGCTCCGCGGTGGTTTCAGGCATGGCGTCGCGGACCACCAGCCCGCCGACCCTGCCGGTCACGAAGTTCAGCGCCGCGAAGAGCAGGAAGCTCACCAGCACCCGCACGAAGCCCTTCTTGTTGTACAGCAGCGTGGCGCTCAGGGTGATGGCCAGATACGCGGTGCACATCAGCAGCAGTATCTCGATCAGCACCGTGCCCGCCTCGAAGGCCAGAGTCAGTATGACCCGGGTCAGGGAGACATTGCCGCCCATACTGCCGGTGAACAGGGTGAAGGTAAAGTCCAGCTGCTTGTAGACGTCCTCGCCCAGGTCCATCTGGCCGAACTGGTGGGCATAGTCGATATACACCGCCCCGCCGAACAGCGCCGTCGCCGCCACCGCCGCCAGCATCGTGAACAGCAGCTTCGACGCCACCACGCCCAGCGGGCTCACCGGGGTCATGAAGGTCATATAGCCGGTCTTGTCGTTGAGCTCCTTGGAATAGGAAACGATGCCCGCGATGAGGATGTACACATACACCGCGAACACCAGCGCCGTCAGCAGGCCCAGGCTCGCGCCCACCACGCGGTAGTCGTGGAGCCTGTCGCCGATCACATAGCCCGCCTCCAGCGCCGCCAGCGCTGCCAGCATGATCAGCAGCGTGGTCCGCATCTTCCGAAACTCGTATTTCATCAGCTTAAGCATTGACCTCGCCCCCTTCCGACGCATGGCCGTAGATCTCGATGTAGCGCTCCTTGAGCGTCTTGCCCTGGCTGGTCTCCGCCTTGGTCCCGGCGGCCACCAGACTGCCCTCCTTCAGATAGACGCAGGTGTCCACCACGTCCTCCAGCTCGTCCACCAGATGGGTGGAGATCAAAAGCGTGCGGGAGGGGTCGCGGGCGGTCAGTATGGCCTCGATGACCTGCTGCCGGGTCAGGATATCCACGCCGTTGAGCGGCTCGTCGAACAGCATCAGCCTGGCGTCCCGGCTCAGTATCAGCGCGAGCCGCAGCTTCGCCGCCATGCCGCTGGACAGCTTGCTGATCCTGTCCACAGGGTCCAGCTCCATCCGCCGCAGCCATTCGTCGAACCGGCGCGGGTCGAAGTCCCGGAAGAAGTCGGCGTAGTACTTCCCCGCGTCGCGGATGGTCATGTAGCTGTAGAAGTAGTTCTCCGTGGGCATGTAGGCGATGTGGGCCTTGGTCCTCGCGCCGATGCGCTGCCCGTCGAACAGCACTTCTCCCGAGGTCTGCCGCGACAGCCCCGCGATGAGCTTCATCGACGTGGTCTTGCCCGAGCCGTTCGGCCCCAGCAGCAGGCACACCCGCCCGTCCTCCACCGCAAAGCTCACGCCGTCCAGCGCCGTTTTGCGCAGGTACTTTTTGGTGACATTCTTGAATTCAAGCATATGCTCCTGTCCTTTCCGTTTGCTGTGTTCCATTGTATGAGAATCAACAGTGATTTGCAAGCAACCGCAGATAGAATTATCGAGAAGGCCGGTTGAACCGGACCGCGCCGCACCTCACAACGCGCTTATGCGTCGTCATAGGGTGGGAAACGACCTCTTCCGTCTGGCCTGCGGCCAGCCACCTTCCCCTAAAGGGGAAGGCTGGTTACCGGCTGACGCGACACCAATAGCCTTTCTTGTCAAAGATAGTGTACCGAAGGCGTTAAAGGGATTCGTTATCCCCCTTCTCGCCCCGCACGATCTCATCAATTGCCATGCATACGCTCTCAAAGTGCGCGTCTACATCATAATTGCTGAAACGCAATACCGTCAGCCCGATGCTGTTGAGATACGCCGTCCGCGCCTCATCCCGCGCCTTCTCCTCGGGCTCATAGTGCTGAGACCCGTCGATCTCGATCACCAGCTTGTGCCTGGCACAGTAGAAATCGACGATATAATGCCCGAATTGCTTTTGCCGACGAAATCTCGCGGGGCAGGCGTTCAGATAATCGTACCACAGATGGCGCTCCTGCCGCGTCATCTCGCGACGAAGCCGCTGCGCGTTGGGCTTCAGACTTCCGTCATAGCTTAGCGGAGTGGGCATGAGCGGCTCCTTTCCTTTGGGGAACGAGGGAGATCCCGTCATTCTCAGGATTATCTGTCCGACGTTCTCCCTGTAAGAGGAGGACATTTGGCCTTGCGTCAGCCGGTAACCAGCCTTCCCCTTTAGGGGAAGGTGGCGCGCCGCATAGCGGCGTGACGGAAGAGGTCGTCCCCCTACCCCACATACTGTATCGCCGCCTTCAGCGCCCTTGCGGCCAGCTCGCTGGGCATCCTCGCGCCGGCGCCGCCGCCCTCGATGACCGTGGCGATGGCGTAGGGGTGGGCGTCGTCGAGGATGAAGCCGGTGAACCAGGCGTTGGTCTCCACGGACTTGTCGTCTGAGACCTCGGCGGAGCCGGTCTTGCCGCAGACGGTGTAGTTTTCGATCTGCGCCCGGGTCGCGGTGCCGGATTGGACGGTCTCGTACATGTACTCCGCGATCTTGCTGGCGGCGGACTCGGACAGCACCTGCCGGTAGGCCGTGGGCTGTCCCGCGGAGGTGACGGTCCCCAGGGAGTTGGTAATCCGCATGGCGAGCATGGGCTTCATCATCACGCCCCGGTTGGCCACGGCGGCGGTGATCATGGCCATGTGCAGCGGGGTCACCAGCACCCGCCCCTGGCCGATGCCGGCCCACACCAGCTCGGACATGCCGCTGACGGCCTTGGGGAAGGAGGAGTTGTACACCACGAAATCCCCGAACTTGAAGTTCTCGTTGAACCCGAACCGCTCGGCGGTGTCCCGCAGTCGCTCCAGCCCCAGCTGGTAGGCCAGCTTGCCGAAGGTGACGTTGCAGCTGCGCTTGAAGGCGGTCTTGAGGTCCACCGTGCCGTGGGCGCTGTTCCCGGCGCAGACGATACGGCCCCCCTGATACTCCCAGGACCCGGCGCAGGTGAAGGGCTGCTCGATGACGCCGGGATCGTTGGTCAGCGCCGACGCCAGGGTGACGATCTTGAACACCGACCCCGGCGTGTACAGCCCCTGGAGGCAGCGGTTCAGAAACGCCGTGTCCTGCACCTTGGCGTCGGAGCGGGACATGATCTCATAGGGGTCGTAGTCCGGCAGCGACACCATGGCCAGGATCTCCCCGGTGCGGTAGTTGACGACGCACACCGCGCCCTCGTAGCCCTCCGGGAACTGGGAGGAGATGTAGGCCTGCAGGCGCCCGTCGATGGTGAGCTGTATGGAGGACCCCACGTGGTCCGCGCCGTGGAACAGCTCGCTCAGCCGGTCCAGCAGGGAGGTGGAGATGTCCATCAGCTCCGAGGAGTAGAAGGTCTCCACCCCCACCCCCGACATGCCCGCGATGTCGCCCACGGTCTGGGACAGGGCGCGGCGGGCGGCGGTGTGCTGGGTGTACTGCCGGGAGCCGTCCTCGGCGGTGGTGGCCAGCAGGTTCCCCTGCCGGTCCGTGATGTCCCCCCGCAGGGTGTTCGACGCCGCCAGACGGGTGTTGTGCACGTCCGAGGCCCAGATCGACCCCTGGGTGTACGCCGTCATGGCAAACCACGCCGCCAGCCCCACAAATATCAGAACCACCAGCGTGCCCACAAGCCGCATGTTGCGGCGAAGCTCTTTCATCTGTCTGTACCTCCGAATGAGAGGGATGAGCGGTGAATATAGAAGGGAGAATTGAGAATGGAAAATGGAGAATGGCGGTGCAAATCCTGCGGATTTGTTTGATTAAACGTATCTATTCAGTCCCACTGTGATAAATAAGGATTGGCGGGATGACGAAGGACCTCATCCGTCAGCCCTTTGGGCTGCCACCTTCCCCAGAGGGGAAGGCTTTGGGATAGCGTCAGCCGGTATTTTGCCTTCCCCTCTGGGGAAGGTGGCCGGAGCGAAGCGGAGATCGGATGAGGTCCCCCGTCGCCTCGCCAAATCTCCATTGGCCGCAGGACTGAACAGTTACGATTAACCACAATTTAAATCCAAGAAATCCGCAAGGATTTCCACATGGATTCTCCATTGTCCATTTTCCATTCTCCATTCAAACAGCCCCGGGTGAATGATGGACTGCGCAACGGCCGCGCGCTTCATCCCCCCTCACGCATCTCCAGCCTTTCGATGTCCTTCGCCTCGTCCTCGGCGTTCATCGACGACATGCCCAGCAGCAGGCCCATCGAAAAGAAGGTGCTGACCAGGGAGGAGCCGCCGTAGCACACCAGGGGCAGCGTGACGCCGGTGAGGGGGATGAGCTTGGTGTTGCCGCCGACGATGAGCATGGTCTGGAGGCCCAGAATGACCACAAGCCCGAATGAGGCCAGCGAGTGGTAGGAGGTGCGGGCGTTGAAGGCCACGATGAGCCCCCGCAGGATGATGAGCACGTACACCGTCAGCACCCCGATGGCGAACACCAGCCCGAACTCCTCGGTGATGGCGGCGAAGATGAAGTCGGAATAGTACAGCGGTATGCTGCGGGGCCTGCCCAGCCCCAGCCCCATGCCGAAAAGCCCGCCCGAGCCGATGGCGATCAGCGATTGCACCAGCTGCAGGCCCTTGTCGGTGGGGTCGGTCCAGGGATTCTTCCACAGCGCCACGCGGGTCTGCACCAGCGGGATGGTTCGGTAGGCCAGCACCGCCGCCCCCGCGCCCATGCCCAGCCCGGACAGTGTGATGAAGGCGTTGGAGGTGGCCGCGTAGTACATCAGCACCGTGGTCAGGAAGTATAATAGCACCGCGCCCAGGTCCCGCTGCATCAGCAGTATCCCGCAGCAGGCCGCCGCGAAGATCAGCGTGGGCACGCACTGCATGAACCGCGGCCGGTTGGCGAAGCCCCCCGCCAGGCACAGGATCATCACCGGCTTCATGAACTCGCTGGGCTGCACCGACAGGCGGCGAAAGCCCACCCAGTTGCGCGCGCCGTTTTTGACGATGCCCACCACCGGCAGATAGGGGCTCAGCAGCGCCATCAGGCACAGCACCATCAGCGCCGGGGTGAACCGCTTCCACTGACGCCACCTCCGCACGAACGCCGCCCCCACGAACATGGCGAATATCCCCGCCAGGGCGTAGATGGCCTGCGTGCGGGGGGTGACGTCCGAGCGGGCGATGTCCGACAGGGTGATGATGCCCAGCGAGCACAGAAACAGCACCAGTATCAGTATCGCCCGGTCCACCGGCCACAGCCTGCCCATCAGCACCGTGGTCAGCCCCGTCACCAGCGGCAGCGCCGCCGCCAGCAGCAGCGCCTGGGGATGCACCGTCCCCGACTGGAACGCGATCAGCCCCATGGCCAGCGCCTGAAACATCATCACCGCCGACAGCAAAAGCCGCGTGTTCGACCGCATCAGCGCCTGCCGCATCTCATCTATCTTGAAGTTGGACATGAAAACTCCTCTTTGGAATCGGGAACTCTGGATGCTTTACTTTCAGCTTTTCCGTCCCTCAGTTCTTCGTTCTCCTCAAGACCGGCTGGGTCTCGAAGAGGACGTCGGGGTCGGTCTCGAACCAGTCGTCGTCGGGATCGCGGGGCTCGGCGGGGGCCTGGGGCGCGGATTCGGTGAGCACCAGCATCAGCCGCACCTCGCCCAGGCCCAGCTGGTCCCCGTCCTTCACCAGCAGCGATTTTGCCTGCCTGCCCCGGCGGTCCCGGAGGCTGGCCCCGGCGTGGGCGCGAATGGACAGCCCCTCGGGGGTCAGCTGGAAGTAGGCGTGGCGGCGGCGCACCGAGCGGTGGCGCACCCGGATGTCCGCCCGCCGTGAGGACCCGATCATCCCCTCCCGGATCACGGGATACTTCATCCCCCGCCGGGCCTGGTCGCCGCCCTCCAGCACCACCAGCTCGCCGCTCAGCCCCGTCTCCGGGGAGATGCGCCGCAGCGTCTGGGCCCGCCGGCTGTCGATCACCGTGTTGCGCCAGGCCCGCGCCACGATCAGCACCATCAGCGCCGCGAACACGTACCGCGCCCCCAGCGCCACGATCTCGTAGATCGACTGCGTCACCGGGATCACCCGCCTTCCACATTGTGGGATTGACAAACCCCCATATTATTATATCCCGCCCGATGGATACAATCAAGCGCCCCGTGTGAACACCGCTTTGCCAAATTGGCTCAATATTGCGTCACCGCCCCCGCTCTTCACATTACGCCACAAAAAGTTCATTTTTCACCACGCTTTTCATAGAGGCTTCTGGTATAATAGATGATGGGTATGTGTTGTTCAGTTCGGCGGACAGGGTAGGATGTGCTGAATTGGGAATTGTGTCTGTTCAGTTCTGCTGTGATAAATGGGGGTTTGCCCGAAGGAATTAGGAATTAGAAATTAGGAATTAGGAATGAATAGTGGCTGCCGCGCACTCTGTAGGGGCGACCAAACCATCTATAATTCCTCATTCCTCATTCCTAATTTCTGCTTCTCCCCGACAATTCCCGCATATCCCGCTCCAATCCCGTCAATAACTGGAAACAAAAGCTTTCTGGAGGACGATATGACTGATATGAGACGATGGCTAGCCGCCGCGCTGGCGTTGATTCTGCTGTGGACGCTCCCCGGCCTTGCGGAGAACCCGCTGGACTGGTTCAAGGAGGCGCTGTCCGAGCCCGAGGGCTGGGACGACTGGCAGACGGACCCGACCCCCGCCCCCAGCGCCGACCCGGAGCCGACCCTGCCCGCGCTGACCCTCGCCCCGGAGGCGGGGGCGCTCGCGCCCTGCGCGCTCAGGGACGACGGCGTGCTCAAGGTGCTGCTGCGCTCCCTGGACGCGCCGCAGTCGCTGGATCTGACTCTGGCGGGCATCTACGCCGTGGAGGGAGACCGGGGCTTTTGCTTCGAGCGCGACACCCGGCTCACCCTGCGGCAGCAGAACGGCGAGGTGTGGCTGGAGGCGGGCGGCCTCCAGCTGGACATGGGCCCGGCGCTGACGCTGACCCGGCACCTGGACGGCTGGGGCGAGGCGGGCGGCCTGTACATCGCCCAATCTGAGAAACCCAACCTCTACTGCGGGGACCTGTCGGTGGCCGCGGGGGAGAACGGGCTCCAGGTGATCCTGACCATCCACATCGAGGACTACCTCAAGGGCGTTGTGGCCTACGAGATGAGCGACAGCTTCCCCTTAGAGGCCCTCAAGGCCCAGGCGGTGGCGGCGCGGACCTACGCCCTGCGGCGGAAGTGGGCCGCGGGCAAGCGGGCCTACCACCTGGTGGACACCACCGCCGACCAGGTCTACAAGGGCTATGACCCGGAATACGCCAACGTCGCCGCCGCTGTGGACGAGACCCGGGGCGCGGTGGGCATCTATGACGGGACCTTTGCCAGCTGCTACTACACCGCCTCCAACGGCGGCCAGACCGCGCTGGCGGGACAGCTGCTGGGCGACGCGGCCGCGGACGCCTATCTGGACCAGCGGGCGGACCCCTACGACCTGGAGAACCCCCGCAGTCTGGAGAACGACCTGACCTTCACCGCCCGCTGCGACGGCAGCATCAAGCTTAAGCGGATGCTCACCGACGCCCTCAAGCCGGTGATGGCCGAGGCGGGCTTCGGCGAGGACCAGTGGCAGTTCGATTCCATCGTGGATATCGAGCCCGTGGAGCCCCGCTTCCCCGACAGCCTGCTGTACGACAAGCTGGCCTTCGAACTGCGGGTCCAGGTGGCGGAGAGCGCCCTGGCGACCCCCTCCCCCGCGCCCAGCGACACCCCCGACCCCTCCGCCACCCCCGCCCAGACGGAGATGGCTGAGGCTCCGGAACCGGAGAAGTGGGTATCGGCGGCGGAGACCTACCGGGTGACCCTGGACATCTTCGACGACATCAAGGAGGGCCTGTCCCTGGGCCTCAACGGCGCGGACTGCGAGCTGACCTCGGTGGAGCGCGTGGACGGCGTGGACGGCGGCAACGCCTTCCGCCTGGTCATGCGCCGCTTCGGCCACGGCGTGGGCATGAGCCAGCGCGGCGCGCAGCAGATGGCCGCCGCCCACGACATGGACTACCTCGAGATCCTCAAATTCTACTACCCCGGCGTGTCCATACAGGCCATGACCTGGCCCGACAGCCCGCTGACCGCCCTTTCCGAGGACGGCGAGGCCCGCGGCGCGTCCCGGCCCAGGCCCACGCCGCTGCCCACCCCGGTGCCGCTGCCCCCGCTGAAGGACGGCGAGCGCCTCGCCACCGTGGCCTCCAACACCCTCAACCTCCGGGAAAACCCCACCACCGCCGCGCGGGTCGTGGAGATCCTGGAGAAGAACCGCCGCGTCATCGTCTCCGACGACCCCGACCCCGACGGCTGGGTCCCCGTCCACACCGGCGACGCGGAGGGGTATGTGAAGGCGGAATACCTGGAGATTAAGTAACTATTCAGTCCTGCGGCCAATGGGGATTTGTCGAATGAGGAATTAGGAATGAGGAATTAGGAATTATAAATGGCCAGGCTGCGCAGGGGCGGCGA
>CADCAS010000042.1 GCA_902799465.1 uncultured Eubacteriales bacterium | reverse complement strand
CAGTGCGCTTTTCCTTTTTCTGCCCATGTCCTTACCTCCGTGATATTGTTATTCTATCACAGTTTTGAAGCTATTTACAGAAAAAAGTGAAAAGGCTCAGGAGCGGCGATATGCTGCCTGCCTGGTTGTACATATCGCGTCGTTTTATGATGGGCGGCTGCCGCTTCCTATAGTGCGCGCGGCAGCCGCTATTCAATTCCTAATTCCTAATTCCTCATTCCTAATTCTACAGCTACTTTAATCAAACAGATCCGCAGGATCTGCACCGCCATTCTCCATTTTCCATTCTCCCTTATCCATTTTCCATTCCCCTCAGACCTTCACCGCCTTCTTCCCCGTCAGCGCCTCGGTCCTGGGATCGGGCTGGCCGAAGCCGACGTAGAAGACGGGGGTGCCCTCCATGACGCTTGAGCCCTCGTCGTCTATCACGCAGAGGCGCTCGTCGGGGATCTCAAAGGTCGCGCTGGCGAAGCCGCCGGCGGGGATGTGGACGCGGGCGAAGGCGCACAGCCGGGGGTTGCGGGGGGCGTGGGCAGAGCCCTCGTTCTGCACGTAGACCTGGACGACCTCGTCGGTGTCCATGGGGCCCTCGTTGACCACCTCGGCCTCGATGCGGTTCCCCTCGCGGCGGGCGCTGACATGGCAGTCGCAGTAGGTCAGGCCGTAGCCGAAGGGATAGAGGGGCTCCTCCGCGAAGTAGCGGTAGGTGCGGCCCTGCATGCTGTAGTCGGTGAAGGCGGGCATGCGCTCAAGCTGGTCGTTGTGATAGAAGGTGACGGGCAGCTTGCCGGAGGGGGAGATCCTGCCCAGCAGGATGTCGGCCACGGTGCTGCCGCCCCGCGCGCCGGGATACCAGGTCAGCAGCACGGCGTTGGCCTTTTCCCCGGCCTCGCCCAGGTCGATGGCGCTGCCGGCCATCAGCACGATGGCGGTGGGCTTGCCCGCCTTCAGCACAGCGTCCATCAGCACCCGCTGGCCCTCGGGCAGCAGCAGGTCCAGCTTGTCCCCGGAGGCGGCGGCATTGCCGGTGTCGCCCTCCTCGCCCTCCAGGGTCTCGTCCAGGCCCACCACCAGCACCACGGCGTCGGAGCGCTCCGCCACGGCCAGGGCCTCGGCGATGCCGTCGTGGGGCTGGCTCAGGTGCTCGATGCGGTCCTTGAACAGGTGGCTGCCCTCGGCGTACAGCACCCGCGCCTTCCCCTCCAGTGCGTCCTGGAGTCCCTCCAGCACGGTGACGTAGCGGGAGGAGGTGCCGTGGTAGTTGCCCACAAGCGCGGCGCGACTGTTGGCGTTGGGGCCGATGACGCCCAGGGTCTTAATGTTCTCAAGCGGCAGCATGCCGTCGTTTTTGAGAAGCACGCAGGCCTGCTCCGAAGCCTTTTTAGCGGCGGCCAGGTGCTCCGGGCACTCCACGACGTCGCAGGGGATGCTGTCAAAATCGCTGCCCTCGCCCAGTATGCCCAGCATATAGCGGCAGGTGAACAGCCGGACGGCGGAGCGGCGGATGTCCGCCTCGGAGATCATGCCCTTTGCGTAGGCGGACATGACGAACTGGTAGGTGCAGCCGCAGTTGACATCGCAGCCATTCTTCAGCGCCAGGGTGACGGACTCCTCGGGGCAGGCGGTGACCTTGTGGTGCTCGTGGAAGTCGCGCACGGCCCAGCAGTCGGACACAAAGTGGCCCTCAAACCGCCAGTCCTCCCGCAGGATCTTCTGGAGGGCGGGGCTGCCGCAGCAGGGCTCGCCGTTGGTACGGTTGTAGGCGCCCATCACCGCCTCCACCCCGGCGTCCACCAGCGCGTGGAAGGCGGGCAGGTAGGTCTCGGCCATGTCCTTTTTGGAGGCCCTGGCGTCAAATTCATGCCGCAGCGCCTCCGGTCCGGAGTGGACCGCGAAGTGCTTGGCGCAGGCCGCGGCCTTCATCACCTCGCCGTCCCCCTGGAGGCCCTTCACATAGGCCGCGCCCAGCTGGGCGGTGAGGAAGGGGTCCTCGCCGTAGGTCTCGTGGCCCCGGCCCCAGCGGGGGTCGCGGAAGATGTTCACGTTGGGGGACCAGAAGGTCAGCCCCTTGTAGATGTCCCTATCGCCGTGGGCCGAGGCGGCGTTGTACTTGGCCCTGCCCTCGGTGGCGGAGATGTCGCCCAGCCGCCGGGTCAGATCCGGGTCGAACCCCGCCGCGATGCCGATGGCCTGGGGATAGCTGGTGGCCACGCCCGCCCGAGCCACGCCGTGCAGCGCCTCATTCCACCAGTTGTAGGCCGGCACGCCCAGCCGCTCGATGGCCGGCGCGTCGAACTTCAGCTGGCTCGCCGCCTCGTCCACCGTCATCCTCGCCACCAACGCCTCCGCCTTCGCTCTGGCCTGCTCTCTGTTCATGGGATGCACTCCTCTTATGCGTATTGTCAGACGGACAATCGGACCGGCGCGAGCACAGCGCAATCACGCCGCCCCGCGCCCGTCGCCTCCCGTCATCTGTTTGTAACAATTATAATTCCCCCCGCGCGCCCGTGTCAAGGTCTGGGGCTGGAAAAAGGGGGGTGGGAATTAGAAATGAGGAATTAGGAATTAGGAGTTATAAATGGCTCGGCTGCGTAGTGGCGGCAGCTGCTATTCATTCCTAATTCCTCATTCCTAATTCCTAATTCTCCCTGCTATATCCCAGTTTGAAGGCTGAATGGTACCCCCCCCCAATTGTAAATTTTCATTTCCTCCGCCGTCCGCCTTGTATTTCTTCCCTGACCGTGTTATAATATATGGGTCTGCGAGTGATGAAGACTGGGTCCCGTGCGGCGTCATGCCGTGAATCTTGTCAGGGTCGGAAGGCAGCAGCAATAAGCGGAAGTTGACGTGCGCCGCGGGAGCTGCCTGGTCTGAGTTCGCAGGCTTTTTTATGCCCAAAAGAGCCCGGGACCGTTCAACTCCCCGCTCCTGGCACTTGACCACATGCTGAACCGCCGACACACACAAACGAGGCTGCCCCGATTTGGGACAGCCTCGTCTCTATGTCGATCAGGCGAAGGGGTTCTCGCTCTTGTAGTAGCAGCCCTTGGGCTGGTTGAAGCTGATCTTCTCGATGCCCAGATACTTGAGCACCTCGAAGATGGCCTTGCCGGCATGGCCGAAGGCCACCGCGCCGTGGTGCGGATAGCCGTCCTCGATCAGCACATGGCGATAGAAGCGGTTCATCTCGGGGATGGCGAACACGCCGATGCCGCCGAAGGACTGGGTGGCCACGGGCAGCACCTCGCCCTCGGCGATGTAGGCCTGCAGCACGCTGTCCTTGTTGCCCTGGAGGCGATAGAAGGTGATGTCGCCGGGCATGATGTCGCCCTCGAGGGTGCCGCGGGTGATGTCGGGCTCTCCGCCGCCCTCAAGGCCGCGGTTCATGATCAGCTGATACTTCATGGTGCCGCAGCTCAGTCGGCACATGGGGGTGTTGCCGCAGTGGAAGCCCATGAAGGTCTCGTTGTGGCGATAGTTGAACTTGCCCTCGATGCTCTCCTTGTACATGTCGGCGGGCACGCTGTTGTTGATGTCCAGCAGGGTGACGGCCTCGCCGGTCACGCAGGTGCCGATGTACTCGGACAGCGCGCCGTAGATGTCCACCTCGCAGGCGGTGCAGATGCCCATGGCGGTCAGGCGGGAATTGACATAGCAGGGCACGAAGCCGAACTCGGTCTGGAAGGCGGGCCAGCACTTGTTGGCCATGACCACGTACTTCGCGGTGCCCTTGTTGGCCTCGATCCAGTCGAGCAGGGTCAGCTCATACTGCGCAAGGCGCGGCAGGATGCCGGGCATCTTGTTGCCCTCGCCCAGCTCGTCGGCCATCTCCTGGATCTTGGCGGGGATGCGGGGATCGTTGGCGTGCTCCTTGTAGGCCTTGAGCAGGTCCAGCTCGGAGTTCTCCTGCACGTTCACGCCCAGCTTGAAGATCGGGGCGATGGGGGCGTTGCAGGCCAGGAAGTCGAAGGGACGGGGACCGAAGGTGATGATCTTCAGATCCTGCAGGCCCAGGATTGTGCGGGCAATGGGCTCGAAGTCGATGATCTCGTTGGCGCAGTACTCGGCGTCGCCCACGGGATACTCGGGGATGTAGGCCTTGATGCCGGACAGCTTCAGATTGTAGGAAGCGTTCAGCATGCCACAGTAGGCGTCGCCGCGATCGGAGGACAGCACGCCGATATTCTCCTCGGCCGCCGCGATGTACATGACGGGGCCGCCGAACTTCTTGGCGATCAGGGTCTCGGGTCCCTCGGGGCCGAAGTTGCCCAGGAACACCACCAGCGCGTTGATGCCGGACTTTTTGATCTCCTCATAGGCCTCGTTGACGTTGCCGTCGATGCCGCCCTCGATGATGGTCTGACACTCGTAGATGTCAAAATTCTTCTCCTTCAGCTTGGCGACGATGGCCTTGCGGCGCTTCTCGGACAGGGTGATCGGGAAACAGTCACGGCTCACAGCCAGGATGCCCATTTTGACCTGCGGGATGTTGTTCATAGGAATCTCCTCCTTTTTGATGTGCAGGCATTGTTCCACACACATAACTTTACATTTATATAGTAGCAGGAAAATAACAAAACGTCAAGGGGAAATTTGTCGGGCTTTGCCCGACAAATTGCAGGCATTGGGCATTGGTCGGAGCTGCGGCGCTGCCTTTGTGCGTATGATCGGAGTTTGCCGGGAACGGTATAGCCACATCTACGGATAGCAGGCGCTTCACCCTTTACACTTAACATTCATGGGCTATAATAGTGAATAAATCGTAACGGTTCGGCCTGGATGCGGCTTCTGGTGAAGCCCGGCGCTGGACCGCTGCAGCAGATCACGACTCGGGGGAACGCGGCGCGGCCCCGTGTGAAATGAGGTTAGCACTATGGCACATTATCTGATCAAGCAGCTCTACGCCGAAATGCCGAAGGCCGACATCGCCGGGGTGAAGGTGAGCGGCTGGGTGCGCACGAAGCGGGAATCCAAGACCATCGCCTTTGTGGCGCTCAACGACGGCACCTACTTCAAGCCCCTCCAGCTGATCCTGGAGCCGGAGCGCCTGCCGGACTACGCGGAGCTGGTGAAGCGTATCACCACCGGCGCGGCCATCGAGGCCGAGGGCACCCTGGCGGCGACCCCCGACGGCAAGCAGCCATTCGAGCTGAAGGTGGAGGCGCTGACCGTGGTGGGCGAGAGCCCGTCGGACTACCCCCTCCAAAAGAAGGGGCACACCATGGAGTATCTGCGCACCATCCAGCACCTGCGCCCCCGGGCCAACCTGTTCCAGTGCGCCTTCCGGGTGCGCTCGGTGGCGGCCCAGGCCATCCACCGCTTCTTCCACGACAAGGGCTATGTGTACGTTCACACCCCGCTGATCACCGGCTCCGACGCCGAGGGCGCGGGCGAGATGTTCCGGGTCACCACGCTGGACCCCGACGCTCTGCCGATGGACGAGCACGGCAAGACCGACTTCTCCAAGGACTTCTTCGGCAAGCCCGTGTCCCTGACGGTGTCCGGCCAGCTCAACGCCGAGATCTTCGCCATGGCCTTCCGCAACGTCTACACCTTCGGGCCCACCTTCCGCGCCGAGGCGTCCTACACCCCCCGCCACGCGGCGGAGTTCTGGATGATCGAGCCGGAGATCGCCTTCGCCGACCTGGCCGTGGACATGGACCTCCAGGAGGAGATGGTCAAGTACATCATCGCCGCCGTGCTGGAGGAGTGCCCCGAGGAGATGGCCTTCCTCAACCAGTTCATCGACAAGAACCTCATCGAGCGGCTCAAGTTCGTCCGCGACAGCGAGTTCGTGCGCTGCTCCTACACCGACGCTATGGAGATCCTCAAGAATTCCGGCGAGAAGTTCGAGTATCCCGTGGCCTGGGGCGAGGATCTTCAGACCGAGCACGAGCGCTACCTCACCGAGAAGCACTTCGGCAAGCCCGTGTTCGTCACCGACTGGCCCAAGGAGATCAAGGCCTTCTACATGCGCCTCAACGACGACGGCAAGACCGTGGCCGCGGCCGACCTGCTGGTGCCCGCGGTGGGCGAGCTCTGCGGCGGCAGCCAGCGCGAGGAGCGCTACGACGTGCTCAAGGCCCGCATCGAGGAGCTTGGCATGAAGGCCGAGGACTACTGGTGGTACCTGGAGCTGCGCAAGTACGGCACCGCCAAGCACGCCGGCTTCGGCATGGGCTTCGAGCGCATGATCATGTACCTCACCGGCATCGCCAACATCCGCGATGTCCTGCCCTTCCCCCGCACTACAGGCAACGCGGATTTCTGAGAGGGAACACAAAAAACGGAGCGTTTCGCTCCGTTTTTTTGTGTTCAGTCAGTGTATATCGCTGCCCGCTCAAAAATGCTCGA
Source organism: uncultured Eubacteriales bacterium (assembly GCA_902799465.1). Taxonomy (GTDB): domain Bacteria; phylum Bacillota; class Clostridia; order Christensenellales; family Aristaeellaceae; genus UBA2862. The sequence goes on along the minus strand of CADCAS010000042.1, from coordinate 7,715 downwards.
ATCCGCCGCAGTCGCCGCAGTCCCCGCAATCGCCGCCGCAGCTGTCGCAGCCGCCGCAGTCGTGGTCGTGGTGATGCTCGCATTTGATGTTGGGATCGTAGGCGAGGGCCCCGCCCACCAGCGCGGTGATGGCGTCGTCGGCCAGCCCGGACACGCCGCCGTAGAACAGTATGCCCGCGTCGCTCAGGGCGTGCATGGCCCCTTCGCCGATGTTGCCGCAGATCACCGCCCGCACGTCGATGGAGCGCAGAAAGTCCGCCACCGCCTGGTGACCCGTGCCCTCCGGCTCCACGATCATCTCCATCAATATCTGGTGCTGCTCGATCTCGTACACCTTGAACTGCTTTGCGTGCCCAAAGTGCTGGAATATCAGTCCCTCATAATAGGGGATCGCAATGCGCATGGATGTCCCTCCTTGTCTGTGCTGTGGATAGCATAGCACAGAACGGGGGAGAAGTCAAATGATGAGGCAGTAGGCAGCAGGCATTGGCCATTATCCGGGAAACGGCATATGGCGCGGATATTCCGATATGGTCGCGGCAGCCCTGGCTCCCCTTTCAGGGGAGCTGTCACCGGCGGAGCCGGTGACTGAGAGGTCGTTCCCCAACGATACAAGAATGGTTTCCTTCAAAAAAAACATGCCTATTGCCTAATCCAATGCCTCACAATTCCCTTGACTTCCACCCCCATATCTGCTATGATGAAGTTGGCAGAACAGGTCCATGTACCTGTAAAAACGAAGGAGGAGCAGTATGAAAAAAGTTCTTGCGATGCTGTTGAGCGCGTGCCTGCTGCTGGGCTGCGTGGCGATGGCGGAAGGAACGACCTTTGAGGCCACCGCGGACGGCTTTGCCGGCCCTGTGACCGTGACCCTGACTGTCGAGGACGGCAAGATCACCGCCGCGGACATCGTGGGCGACGCCGAGACCCCCGAGGTGGGCGGCGCGGCCATTCCCACCCTGGCGGAACAGCTGGTGGCGGCGGGCAATGCCGAGATCGACGGCGTGGCCGGCGCGACCTTCACCTCCACCGCGGTGAAGGAAGCCGCGGCGGCGGCGCTGGCCAACGCGGCCGGCGGCGCTGAGGAGGCCCCCGCCGAGGAAGCCCCCGCCGAGGAAGCCCCCGCTGAAGAAGCGCCCGCCGAGGCTCCCGCTGAGGGCGGCAGCTTCAGCGCCACCGCGGACGGCTTTGCCGGCCCTGTGACCGTGACCCTGACCGTCGAGGACGGCAAGATCACCGCCGCGGAGATCGTGGGCGACGCCGAGACCCCCGAGGTGGGCGGCGCGGCCATGGCGCCTCTGGCGGAGCAGCTGGTGGCGGCGGGCAATGCCGAGATCGACGGCGTGGCCGGCGCGACCTTCACCTCCACCGCAGTGAAGGAAGCCGCGGCTGCGGCGCTGGCCATGGCGGCCGGCGGCGCGGAGGAGGCTCCCGCTGAGGACGCCCCGATGGCGTTCACCGCGGGCGAGTACACCGCCACCGCGGACGGCTACAACGGACCCATGACCGTGAAGGTCACCTACTCCGACGCCGCCATCGAGGCCATCGAGGTGGTGGAGAGCGTGGAGACCGATCACGTGGGCACCGTGGCCTTCGACATCATGATCCCCGAGATGCTGGAAGCCAACGGCTCCGGCGTGGACGGCGTGGCCGGCGCGACCTTCTCCACCCGCGCCCTGCGCACCGCGGTCAACGACACCGCCGAGCAGGCCGCCTGCACCAATCTGGACGCCTTCAAGGCCGCGAAGATCGCCCATGAGGCGGGCGACCCCGTGGAGCTGGAGTACGACGTGGTCGTGGTCGGCGCCGGCGGCGCGGGCATGGCCGCGGCGGCCCAGGCCGCTCAGGACGGCAACACCGTGCTGGTGATCGAGAAGAACGCCGAGGTCGGTGGCAACACCCTGGTGTCCGGCGGCCAGTATCAGTCCGTGATGCCCTACCTGGTGTGGGATCCCGCCGATCCCGACGCCACCACCGGCGTCTACGCGCACGACGGCCAGACCTACGACAAGGTCAAGTCCGTGCAGGGCTGCATCGACGAGCTGAAGATGATCCTGAACTGGTCCGAGGAGCCCTTCGACGAGGACTACTACAAGGACAACGAGTTCGTGGCCGGCGACGCCATGGAGCTGTCCAAGCACGGCGTCCATCAGGAATACCTGCCCATCCTCAAGGCGCTGAAGGCCGAGATCCAGGCCTATCTGGATTGGGCCCAGCCCCAGCTGGACGCGGGCGTGCCCGAGAACCAGCTCACCCTGTTCTCCACCCTGAACCTGCACAAGTTCCAGACCTACTACGGCGGCCTGCGCCAGAGCGCGGACAAGACCGAGTGGATCTACGGCGACGTGGACCTGGTGAGCCAGTTCATCGACGGCGGCCAGGGCCTCAAGGAGTGGCTGGAGGACCAGGGCGCGACCTTCCACGAGGATTCCCAGCAGACCCTGATCGGCGCGCTGTGGTATCGTGAGAACGAGTTCGTCGGCTCCAACATCGACCTGGACGGCGACGGCGAGCTGGAGATGGGCCGCTGGGGCAGCTACTTTGCCGCGCCCATGACCACCCTTTACGCCGCCAACGAGAAGAACAACATCATGATCCGCACCACCGCCAACGAGCTGATCGTTGAGGATGGCCGTGTGACCGGCGTCAAGGCGACCCACTACGACGGCACCCCCGTCACCGTGAAGGCCGCCAAGGGCGTCATCCTGGCCACCGGCGGATACGCCGCCAACATCGAAAAGGTGCTGGAGGGCAACATCTACTGGTCCACCGAGTACCTGTCCACCGCCACCAAGACCACCAACCGCTCCTCTCAGGTCGGCGACGGCATCGAGATGGCGGAGGCCGTGGGCGCGGCGACCACCGGCATGGGCTTTACGCAGCTGATGCCCATCTCCTGGGTGGACAACGGCAACCTGGCCTTCGGCGGCGGCAACTACGCCTGCTGGATCAACCCCACCACCGGCCACCGCTTCGTGGACGAGGGCAGCGAGCGCGACGTGCTGTCCCTGGCCGAGTTCAAGAACGGCATGGAGGTCAACGGCACCAAGGGCGTGTTCCTGGAGTTCTACAACAAGGAGCAGATGATGCCCGCTCCCATGCAGCTGGCTGAGGGCGACTATCCGGGCCGCTACTATCGCCGCACCATCGCCGAGCTGCCCGAGCTCTTCGCCGAGCTGGGCGTGACCGCCGATCCCGAGGTGGTCATCCAGACCATCCGCGACTACGACATGGCCGTCATGGGCCAGGGCGAGTATCCCGACTGCGGCAAGGCCATCGCCTCCCGCACCGTGGGCAACGTGGAGAAGAACGAGGACGGCAGCTACAACGTGGATACCTACGATCTGGACAACGCGCTGCTGACCATCCGCCTGATGGCTCCCTCCACCCATCACACCATGGGCGGCCTCAAGGTGGACACCGAGCGCCACGTCCTCAACGCCGACGGCGCGGCCATCCCCGGCCTGTACGCGGCGGGTGAGGTCACCGGCGGCATCCACGGCGGCAACCGCCTCGGCGGCAACGCCATCGTCGAGATCTTCGTCTCCGGACGCACCGCCGCTCAGGCCGTGTCCGCGGACAATCCGTAATTCCCCCAAAAACCACCCGGGGCAGGCGATTCGCCTGCCCCGGGTTTTGCTATTTTGGACGACAAAATGTATATAATGCCGTAAATGTTCTGTGGGATGTTGAAAAGTGTGGGGGGTAAAGGGGAACGACCTCTTCTGCCCCTTCGGGGTACCTTCCCCTGAAAGGGGAAGGCTTTAGCTGGCGCGTCGTCGGTTCCTTGCCTTCCCCTTCAGCGAGAACGGGTCGGTAGGCCCCGGATAGGTGGCAGCCCGGAGGGCTGACGAAAGAGGTCGTCTCCTGCAATCCTACAAATCCCTCGTTTGCCTGAAAGCATAACTGGTTGCCAGAATGCATTTTTCAGGCTCGCAAAGTCAAGGAAACACCACGGCAATTGCACTATAGTATGAGGGGAGCACCCCTTTGGGCGCTCCCTCGCGTCGTATGTTTCGAGCCTTTTCTCTCACGCGGCCCTCTTCCTGCGGAAGAACTGCAACGCCACGCCCGCGGCGATGACGGCGAGGCCGATGATGTCGGTCAGGGTGCCGGGGACGATGAGGGCGAGGCCGCCGCCGATGCAGAGCAGGCGTTCAAGGATGTTCATGTTGGTCAGCAGGTAGCCGGAGAGGCCGGCGGCGACGCCCATCATGCCCAGCGTGGCGGTGATGGTGACGACGATGACCTGGATGGCGGTGGTGTCAATGAACAGCAGCGCGGGGCTGGCGGCGAACACGAAGGGGATGATGAACGCGCCGATGGCCAGCCGCGTGGCGGTGACGCCTGTGGCCATCGGTTTGCCCTTGGCGATGGCCGCGCCGGCATAGGCGGCGAGGGCCACGGGCGGGGTGATGTCGGCCACGATGCCATAGTAGAACACGAAGAAGTGCGCCGCGATGGCGGGCACGCCCATCTGGATCAGGATTGGCGCGCAGGTGGAGGCCATGATGCAGTAGGTGGCGGTGGTGGGCACGCCCATGCCCAGCACGATGCAGCAGATCATGGTCAGGAACAGGCCCAGCAGCATTGAGTTGCCGGACACGCCGACGATGGCGGAGATGAGCTTGTTGGCCAGGCCGGTGACGGTGATGCAGCCGCAGATGACGCCCGCGATGCCGCAGGCCACGGCCACGGTGATGCAGGAGCGGCCGCCCTGCTCCAGCGCGTCGAAGATGGTCCTGGGGGTGAAGCTGCTGACCACCTCGCCTCCGGCGGCGGCGCTGCCCGCGGCGGCGCGCTTGTAGTAGCCGGTGAGGTTATTCAGGAAGCCCACCGCGATGGCCACTACGATGGCGACGGCGGCGGAGAACTGCATGGTGCGGGTGTTGGAGCACACCAGCACGATCAGCACGATCAGCGGCAGCAGCAGGTAGGTGTCCTTGAGCAGGGACCTGAACCGGGGCAGCATGGCCGGGTCGATGCCCTTCAGGCCCAGCTTCTTGGCCTCCAGATGGACGGCGATGAAGATGCCCAGGAAGTAGAGTATGGCGGGCACGATGGCGCGCACGATGATGTTGGAGTAGGGCACGCCCAGATAGTCGGCCATCAGGAAGGCCGCCGCGCCCATGATGGGCGGCATGATCTGGCCGCCGGTGGAGGCCGCGGCCTCCACCGCGCCCGCGAACTCGGCGCGGTAGCCGGTCTTCTTCATCATCGGGATGGTGACGGAGCCGGTGGTCACCGTATTGCCCACGGAGGAGCCGGACACCATGCCGCACAGCGCCGAGGAGATGACCGCCACCTTGGCGGGACCGCCGGCGAAGCGGCCGGTGAGGGAGTTGGCCAGGTTGATGAAGAACGCCGACACGCCCGTCTTCTCCAGGAACGCGCCGAAGATGATGAACACCACGATGTAGCGGCTGCACACGCTCACCGGCGTGCCGAGGATGCCGTTGTCGCCGTAGAACATCTCATAGGCGGTGCGGGGGAGGGTCTTGCCGTTTAAGAAGGTGTAGGCGATGAAGAATATGGCCACGCACAGTATCGGCAGGCCCACGCTGCGGCGGCAGAGCTCACCCATCACCAGTATGCCCGTGACGGCGACGATGGTGTAGAGCGGGTTGGTCAGCAGCTCCTTCAATCGCATGTTCAGTATGGCGTTGGCGTTGAAGGCGTAGAAGAAGAACGCCCCCGCGCCCAGCACCATCAGCACGATGTCGTACCAGGGCAGGCTGTTGGGCTTCACATGGCCCTTCTTGGCCGGGTAGGTGAGGAAGCCCATGATGATGACCAGCCCCAAAAAGGAGGTCATGCGCACCTGCGCCATCAGGTTGGCGAACAGCGTGACATACAGGCAGAACAGTGAGAACGCGACCAGGACCACGCCGACGATGATCTTGGGCGTGCCCTCCCAGACGCGGGTGTTGGACTCGCGGTCAAATTTGCGCATGACCGCCTCGACGTCGGCGGCGCTGCCCGTGGAGGCGTCAAAGTCCGTGGGGTTCAGCTTGGGAACGTTGGCCATGGTTCAGTCTCCTTCCGGGTGTATTGAGCACTCAGGGGGCTGCGGGTGGATTTCCCGCAGCCCCCTGAAATCTTCGTGAAGCTGCCGCTTCGCAAGAGGTATTACTTGGCTGTCTCGACCTCGATGCCCTTTTCGGCGAAGTACTTCGCCGCGCCGGCATGATAGGGCAGGCCGCAGGTGGAGGCGTACTCCAGATCCAGCTCAGCGCCCTTGGCATGGGCCTCGGTGATGGCGTCCTTGCCCTCGAAGATGGTGGAGACGATGGCATAGGCCTCGTCCTCGGTCACGTCCTCGTTGGCGATGATGGTGGCCTTGACGCCCACGGTGGTGACGTCGGCGTCCACGCCGTCATAGGTGCCGGCGGGGATGATGGTCTTGGAGTAAGCGCCGGAGATGCCCATCAGCTTCTCCACATGCTCGTCGTCCAGGGAGACCAGATAACAGCCCTTGGTGGTGGCCAGGTCGACCACGGCGGGCGTCGGGGCGCCGGCCACGACGAAGGCGGCGTCCAGGGCGTCGTTCTTCAGATCCTCGGTGGAGTCGCCGAAGCTGGCGTAGAAGGGGGAGATGTCGTCCAGGGTCATGTCATAGGCGGCCAGGAAATCCAGGGCGTTGAAGTACACGCCGGAGCCCTGGGAGCCGATGGACACGCGCTTGCCCTTCAGATCCGCCACGGACTTGATGTCGGGGTTGCAGGTGATCAGCTGCACGGTCTCATCGTAGAGGGCGCACAGGGCGGTGAAGGTGTCGATGGGCTTGCCGTCGAAGCTGCGGATGCCGTTGAAGGCGTAGCTCGCGACGTCGTTCTGCACGAAGCCCAGCTGGGCGTCGCCGATGTCCAGCAGGTCGATATTGGCGGCGGAGCCGTTGCCGGAGATGGCGGTGACGGCCACGTCGGAATTGTTGGTGATGTACTGGGCCAGCACGTTGCCGAAGGCGTAGTAGGTGCCGGAGGTGCCGCCGGTGGTGAAGGTCAGCTCGGCCAGCGCGGCCGCGCAGGAGAGGGCAAGCGTCAGAGCGATGACAAGGGCCAGAATCTTTTTCATGGTTTTTCCTCCGTTGCTCAGCCGGTTCGGACCGGCCGGTTATCGCTTCTATTATACAATACCCACCCCGGAAAGGCAATAGAAAACGGCCCGCCCGATTGTTAAGAATTGCAATTTAGCGGTCTATTGGCAGTCTTTCCCGCATTTTTGCATGAAACCGCGTTTTTTGATGCTGAATTTGCGGAATGTTAATGTTGGGCGAGGGAAAAGGGAACAGGGAAAAGGGAAAAGGGGGACGGGGGCGACGGGGGTGACGAGGGAACAGGGAAAAGGGAAAAGGGAAAAGGGGGACGGGGGCGACGGGGGCGACGAGGGAACAGGGAACGGGGAACAGGGGCGACGAGGGAACAGGGAACGGGGAACAGGGGCGACGAGGGAACAGGGAACGGGGAACAGGGGCGACGAGGGAACAGGGAACGGGGAACAGGGAAGAGGGAACAGGGAACAGGAATGGTTTGGTTACGGCGAAGCGGGGGTGCTTCAATCGGAAGAAGGTATGCGTAGTTTTGAATGGCCCTGTTCAAAGATTTCTGTAAACGACGAAGGCCCTGTTCAAAGATTTCTGTAAACGACGAAACTGCGGTAGCCCAAAGATTCCTGGAGCCAGAGGGCGTAACCCAATTGTGATACCTGCCGAGGCA
>CADCAS010000041.1 GCA_902799465.1 uncultured Eubacteriales bacterium | reverse complement strand
GGTAGTTTGTTGTTTCATCACCTTCATTCTACCACAAAGCAGCCTCGCTGTCTCTAGCTTGGCTGCTTTTCCGTGGGACTTTTTTTACAGCCCCTTTTCAGCGAGAACGGGCTGGCAAGCCCTGGACAGGTGGCAGTCCGAAGGGCTGACGGATGAGGTCCCTTGTCATCCCGACACATTCCAGTTTACACACAAAGGACGAACAGGTATGAAGAGGCTGTTGCAGTGATATATCATCTGCAACAGCCTCTTTGCTGCTTCACAGTGTCATTCTGCTTTCGCATTCATCGACATACATACTGGCCTTTTTTCCGCGGCGTTCTATGCTCCAACGTCTACACTGAAGTACATACTGTCATCCATATAAAAATACATAATATCATAGGCGCTTGCCTGATACAGGGTTGTACCAAATTCATCCCATTCTTCCATCGAAACAAAGCCATCGTCACCGACCGGGAACAGCGCATAGATCGAATCCAGCTGACCTTCGACAGGCTCCGGCACCAGAAGCAAATCGCAAAGCGACACAAACTGTTTCAGATAGTAAGCCTCTATCTGATCCAGCTTTTTCTCATCCTTGTCCTTGAAGGTCAGCATGAGCTTTGAAACACTTTCCAGCTTATCGCCCTTTGCGATGCCTTCAATGTCTATTTCGGTATGCTGGGAACGATAGTGAAAATAACTCGTCTCAGAATCCGGATACTGGCCCGAATAGCTCTTGCCAAGCGCGTAATAATTGCAGATAGATTCCGGGTTCGTCCCCATTTTGTCGAGAAAACCGGCTGCGTTGGTCGTCATCTCATTTTTAAACATGTCGTTCATCATACTCACAAAATAGTCAGGGGCATAGAGCTTATACGTCAGATCGGAGCTCTGCGTTTCGCTGTCCGACGGAGCAGCCTGACCCTGTTCCCCAGCCTGTTCCTGAGTCGAAGCCAGAGCCTGCTGGGGCAGCTTCATGGCTTGCAACAGCGCGTCGTCAATGACCCCGGTCACCGGCAGCCCGTGGGTGCTCTGGTAATCCTGGATCGCCGCCTGCGTCTTCTTGCCGGCTACACCGTCCGGCGTGCCGCAGTCATAGCCCGCGTTGTTCAAAACCTGTTGAACCAGCTTCACCGTATTTTTGTCGCTGTACTCTGTAAATGCCATGGCGGAAAGCATGCCAATGCATATCGCGCCCGTCAATACCAAACAGATGATCCCTTTGATGGCCTTCCTCATGGATAATTCCCCTTTCCTTGCTCACTGTCGACTGCATGAAAACCTGAAATTACGCGCAAAATCTAAGTACCTCAGCCCATGCTTAATATCCTCCTTTTGTTAAAATAAAAGTACATGGCTATTGTAGCAAAAACAAAGGCAATTTACAACCCATAACACATATAATTATCCCTTTTTTAATATTTTATATGTCCCATATTTTATATACAATATGAATATTGGGAGTGTTTGAATGGATGTTAGAGCAAAGCTATTAAGGCTGATACATGAGAAAAACTGGTCCTATTATCGGCTGGCGAAGGAATCAAACATGTCTTGGTCCACGATACGGAACATGTTTGAGCGCGGCACGGAACCGACGCTGCCGACGCTGGAAGCACTATGTGAAGGACTGGGCATTACTCTGGCGGATTTATTGGTAGGTTATTCCAGTGTATCGCTGACAGATGATCAGAAGGAGCTGTTGGAAAACTGGGAAAAGCTGGAGGCGGAGGACAGGCAGTTGTTTATGGAGCTGCTCCGTTCATTCAACCGAAAGCACTGGCAATGCAAATAGATGGGGCTGTTGCAGATGATGAAGCGCTGCAACAGCCCCATTTTTATATCTTTGGCGGATCAGCCCGCGCCCTCCTCCTCCACGTCGTCGATGACCTGGACGACGCGGCGGGCGCGGCCCTCCAGCGTGTCGAGCTCCTGGCCGGTCTGGGCCAGGCGCATGCGCATGCGCTGGACGGAATCGTCAAAGCGGGCGAAGTCCTGCTTCATGGCGGCCAGCTTCTGGAGGACCTCGCCGCTGCGGCGCTCCAGGGTCACGGAGCGAAGCCCCATGCGCACGCTGGTGAGCAGCGCGTAGAAGGTGGCGGGGCCGCTGATGAGCACCCGGTGCCGCTCCTGCACCCGCTCCACCAGGCCCTCGATGCGGGCGACCTCGGCGTAGAGGCTCTCGGTGGGCAGAAACAGCACCGCGAAGTCCACGGTCCGGGGCGGGAGGATGTACTTGTCGTGGATGCGGCGGGCCTGCTCCATCACGGCCCGATCCAGCTGGGCGGCGCACTGCTTCGCGGCCTCCCGGTCCCCGCGCTCCCGGGCCTCCACCAGGCGCAGATAGTCCTCCTGGGGAAACTTGGAATCGATGGGCAAAAGCCGCTCAGCCCCGTCGGACAGGGGCAGGCGCAGGGCGAACTCCACCCGCTGCTGGCTGCCCTCGGGGATGGCGGCGTTCTCCACGTACTGCTCCGGGGCGAACAGCTCCTCCATCAGCGCCCGCAGCTGCACCTCGCCCCAGACGCCCCGGGTCTTGACCCCGCCCAGCATCTTCCGAAGGTCCGTCATGCCGGTGCTGATCTCCCGCATCTCGCCCAGGCCCTTGTGCACGTCGGCCAGCTGAGCGTTCACCAGGCGGAAGCTCTCGTTCAGACGGCCGTCCAGCTTCTCCGATACCGTCTCCCGCACCTTCTCCATATTCTGGTCGTTGGCCTGGCGCATCTGCCCCAGCTGCTGGTCCAGCGTGCGGCGCATACGCTCCTGCCGGGTCTCCATGGCGGTGGTGAGCTGGTTCACCTGCCGCATCGAGGCGTTCATACGCTCCGACAGCTGCACGATGGCCCGCTCCTGGCGCTCGGAATCCTTGCGCATCCGCTGCATCAGCCGCGCCTGCCGCTCCCGCTCCCGGTTCAGCGCCGCCAGCGTCACCGCCAGCCCCACCACCGCCAGGATCAGCAGCATGCCGAGAAGTACTGTGGACATGGTGATACTCCTTCTTCTTGGGGTGACGAATGAGGAATTAGGAATTGGGAATTGGGAATTGGGAATTGGGAATTGGGAATTAAAAATGGCTTGTCTGGCCGCCCCTTTACAGTTACACCCGCGGAGACACAAGACTTCGTCGAAGGAAGAACATCCCGCCGCCATCCCCTAATGCCTAATGCCTCACTTTCCCATCTCCACCGTCTTTTCATAGGCGGCGACGACGGCCTCGAAGGCTGCGGCGCGGAAGCCGCCATTTTCCAGCGCGCGCACGCCCTGTATGGTGGAGCCGCCGGGGCTGCACACGGCGTCCTTCATGGCGCCGGGGTGGTTCTGGGTCTGGAGGTAGAGCATGCCGGTCCCCACCAGCATCTGGGCGGCATAGGTCATGGCCTTGGCCCGGGGGAGCCCGCAGGCCACGCCGCCGTCAGCCAGCGCCTCGATGAACATCGCCGCGAAAGCGGGGCCGCAGCCCGCCACCGTGGAGCCGGCGTCCATCAGGTGCTCGTCCACGAAGTCCAGCAGGCCCGCGCCCTGCATGACCCCGGTGAACTCGGAGAGGGCCGCGTCGTCCACGCCCTCGGCACAGCACAGCACCACGCCCTGGCCGATGGCCGCGGGGGTGTTGGGCATCACGCGGATGACGGGATAGTCCGCCCCCGCCAGGCGGCGTATGGCCGCGATGTTCAGGCCGGCCGCCATGCTCACGAGTATGACCGGCTTCTCGCGGGCCGCCAGCGCGTCCCGGATGCCCGCCAGCATGCCCGCCATCATCTGGGGCTTGACCCCGAGGAAGAGGTAGTCCGCCCGGGTCGCCGCGCCGACGTTGTCCGTCACTTGCGCGCCCAGCTTCTCCGCCAGGGCCTCCGCCTTCGCGGGGGTGCGGTTGCTCAGCAGTATCCTGTCGCCGGGAATGGCCCGCGCCGCCGCTGTGGCCAGCGCCCCGCCCATGTTTCCCGTGCCGATGAAGCCGTACAGCTTTTCGCTCATAGTTAAAAACCTCCATGAAATCAAACGCCGTAGCGGGGACGCTACGGTGTTTGTCGTTATACGTGATGTGGTATCTCATTTCGCCCCGTTGACGTATCGGATCTCGTTGGGCATGATCAGGCTCAGCCGGTCGCGGGCCAGGCGGATGACGAAATCGTCGGTCTGAGCATATTCCAGCTCGTCGTTGAGGTCCCGCACCTGCAGATCCAGCGCGTCGCGGTGCTCGCGGATGCTCAAAAGCTCCCGCTCGCCCTGTTCATAGCGGACCTGAAACACGCCGATGCTGATGCTGAACGCGATGACCGTGGTCACGATCATGAACAGCCAGAATTTCGGCGTTATCCTCAGTCGCACGGCGCATCCCCCTCGCAGCCAGTCTTCGACGCTTTCGTAAGAAAAACATATATTATAAATATACGACATGTCGCATGCAATTCCTGTCACTTAAAGATGACATTAATCCAACGATAATTCCGTATTATGACGATAATTCTACGAAATATGACGATTATGGCAGAAATGACCCTTTTCCCGGGAGGATAGACGCCGCCGGCGAACAGGGCAAAGCCCAGCATCGCCGCCAGCACTGCGTAGAGCCGCACCTGGCCCCGGTTGGCGGTGTAGAGCGCCAGGCAGAAGATGGCCCCGGCGCCCAGTCCGAAGGCCGCGTCGGCGCACAGTCCCAGCCAGGTCCCCGCCTCCAGCAGACGCCTGAGCAAGGCGGTGACGGCGTACCACGCGCCCATCAGCGCCCCCGCCGCCAGCATCCAGACGAACACCTGGAGCTGGCCCACCGTCTCGTACAGCGTCATCTGAACAGCCGCCCCAGCACGCCCTTTTTGCGGCCTCCGGTGTACTCCAGGGCGTCCACCTCGCCCTCCAGCGCCACCCGGCCGTCCTCCAGGTCCAGCTGGGACACGTTCAGCGCCGCGCCGGTCACCGTCAGCGTCCCCAGCGGCGTTTGCAGCACCACGATCTGCTCGTTGAAGCAGCTTACGTCCTCCACTCCCGTGATGCTCAGCTGCCTGCGGTCCGTCAGCGCGATGCTGTGGGGCCGCGCCTGGGCCGTCTCCCCGTTCTGCATGGCCATACTCCGTCCTCCCCTCCGCGGACCACGCCCGCCCTGCCATTGTATGCGGGGACGGCGCAACATAAAACCGCCGGACGCTTGCGCGTCCGGCGGAGGGGTTTATCTCGGTCAGGGAATGTGTACGATCTCACCGGCCTCGCGCAGGCGCTGGCCCAGCTCGATGGCGCGGTCCGGGAAGATGGCAAAGGCGGCGAAGGTCAGAATCGCGCACAGCAGCATCAGCAGGATGCCCGCGATGGCGAAATTGCGCTTCGCGCCGGATTTGGCGAATATGGCGGAGAGGATCAGGAAGATCAGGTTCACGCCCGGGATGGCGTACAGGATCAGCGTCCCCATCCAATTCAATACGGAAGGCCGGTTCTTGCCGTTTCTTGACATAGCGCATGCTCCTCTCGAGGATGATCGAATACTGTCTCGCATACTGCCTTTATTATACATGCAATCCACCGCCCCGTCAAACCACAGCGGGCGTTTTTGGGAAAATGTCAAGGTTTTGTTCCAATTCGGGAGGGGTTTATGCGGTTCATGATTTGTAAATTGGGATTTAGGGAGTAGGCAGTAGGGAGTAGGGAGTAGGGGAGAACGGCAAATGAACGGACATCTAATGGAATGAAGAACAACAAGTATCCCCATAAACCGCAGGAAAATGCCACGTTTTCAATAGAGATCAGAAGCTGTGCCGTAACTCCCCCTACTCCCTACTGCCTACTCCCTACTCCCTGGATTTGTCGGGCATAGCCCGACAAATTCCCGCTTATCCAATCGAATAGCTGTCGTCCATTCGGCCCGATATCAGCATCCTTTTGGGCCTCTTTGGCAGTCAAAATGGGAAGGGTCGCGTCAAATGTCTTCATAATCCTGTGGCTGCCCTGTAAACTGCCACGGTTTCGAACCGATCCGGCCACGAATTGCGCAAGACTTGATCCGAATTGGCCGCGCATTTCGGTTAACTCAAGTTGACTCGCCCATAAATTACGAAGTGTTTTGAAGATATTTAGAAATCGTATTTGGGTTTACATTATTGGTATTTTATTTGAAATGAATTTGTAATATAATAGGATCAAGAAAAAACAAAATTGAAATATGGGGGCGGCAAAGGTGACTTCTCGTTTACAAAAGATGATTTGCGTGTTACTGACTCTGACGCTGCTGGCGGGGATCTGCCCCACGGCCTACGCCAAGACCGTGAAAGCCACGGTCAGCGATTCCTCGGCCCGGTTCTACAAATCCCCCGATTCCTCCAGCGATCACGTGCGCATCGACAAGGGCGTGACCGTGACCGTGAAGGCGGTCAAGGGCGAGTGGGCCCAGGTGAAGTACAGCGGCTATACGGGCTATATCAAGACCAAGTACCTGTCCGCCAGTTCTTCTTCTTCCTCCTCTTCCAAGTCCTCCTCCTCTTCGAGCAGCAGCAGCTGGAAGTCGAAGGTGGTGGCCCTGGACTGGTTCGACAGCGGCAAGAATGTGCTGCGGAAGGGTCATTACGGCTACGTCCTGGACATCCGCTCCGGCTACATGATCAAGGTCAAGCGCATGGGCGGCCACAACCACGCCGACATCGAGCCCGCCACCAAATCCGACGCCGCGAAGCTCAAGAAGCTGGGCTCCTCCTGGCACGCCCGTCCCGCCATCCTCAAGGTGGACGACAAGTACGTGGCCTGCTCCATCAACACCATGCCCCACGGCGACCAGACCATCAGCGACAACAACTTCGAGGGTCAGATCTGCCTCCACATGGTCGGCTCCATGACCCATGGCGGCGAAAACGTCCGCTCCGACCACCAGTCCGCCATCAAGAAGGCATATAATTGGGCGCATTGATCCAAAGCCCCCGCGCACAGCGCCGGGGGCTTTTTTCTTGCCCGGATACAATAAACCTCAGATTCAGCGTACACAGCCGTTGTCCCCCTACTCCCTACTCCCTGAATTTGTCGGGCCGTGCCCTACAAATTCCCGTTTGACATCCCCAACATATCGTGTATAATATATAGATGGGCGGAAGGTTAGTGTGTATAAACACTTGAGATAGCATCCGTGCGTGAAAGGACGGTGGTCGCATGGCGACGAAAAAGACGAGTATCGGCGGGCAGGCGTTGATCGAAGGGATCATGATGCGCGGCCCGAAGCTGACCGCGATGGCGGTGCGCAACACAAAGACCCGGGAGATCATCCTGGAGGAATATCCCACCAAGGGACAGGATCGCGCGGCGTTCTTCAAGCTGCCCTTCATCCGGGGCATCTTCAATATGATCGACTC
Source organism: uncultured Eubacteriales bacterium (assembly GCA_902799465.1). Taxonomy (GTDB): domain Bacteria; phylum Bacillota; class Clostridia; order Christensenellales; family Aristaeellaceae; genus UBA2862. The sequence continues at coordinate 20,505 of CADCAS010000041.1, read as the reverse complement.
CCTGTCCTTCGGCTACAAGTGCCTGATGCGCTCGGCGGAGCTTTCGGGCCTGGAGGACGAGGACGAGAACAAGAAGCCCTCCAAATGGGACAAGGTCTTCGAGGCCATCCTTATGCCCGTGGCCACGGTGCTGGCGGTGGCATTGGCGTTGGGACTGTTCGTGTATCTGCCCATGCAGATCTGGAAGTGGATCACCGCCGGCGCGCCCGACCTCCAGCAGAACTACTACGCTCGCGCCGCCTTCGAGGGCGTCATGCGCATACTGCTGTTCGTGGGCTACGTGTGGGCCACCTCCCTGATGAAGGACATCCGCCGTACCTATCAGTACCACGGCGCGGAACACAAGACCATCTTCTGCTACGAGGCCGGCCTGCCGCTGACCGTGGAGAACATACGGCCCCAGTCCCGGTTCCATCCCCGCTGCGGCACGTCGTTCATGGTGCTGATGCTCATCGTGGGCATCATCGTGTCCATGTTCATAAGGGTGGACAACCTGCTGCTGCGCACGCTGTTCAAGCTCCTCACCTTCCCCATCGTGGTGGGCGTGGGCTATGAGCTGATCAAGTGGGCGGGCCGCACCGATAACCTCTGCACCCGCGTCATCTCCGCCCCCGGCAAGTGGCTCCAGCGCGTCACCACCCGCGAGCCCGACGACAGCATGATCGAGTGCGCCATCGCCGCCATGGAGAAGGTCATCCCTGACGATGATTCTGACCAGTGGTAAAGACACAGCAAGCCCGTGACCATCGCGCGTCACGGGCTTCTTTTTATAAGCAGGTTTCTATTCCCATTGTGCTTTCAGAAAGTGAATTCATAGCCTTTCCATGTTGCTTTTATCCTTTTATCGTTGTATACTTGAAGCACAGATATTGAATATTAAAGGGGTATCATCCATGCCTGAGATAGCGCTCTTTTTCGGTATTCGAGTGAGTATGTATTACAATGATCACATGCCGCCGCATTTTCACGCCGCGTATAATGGACAACAGGCGCTGATCGACATCGTCAATGGCCGTGTCCTGAAGGGGGCATTGCCTGCGCGGCAGTTGAAGCTGGTGCTGGCCTGGGCTGTCATCCATCAGGACGAGCTGATGCAGAACTGGGAGCTTGCCAAGTCCCACGAGCCGCTCAACAGAATCGCGCCGCTGATGTAGGAGGGATTCGTATGCAGTATGGATATTTTCCGGAGATCGTTCAGGTCGTTCCCTATCCCGACTATACCGTCGATGTCTATTTTTCGGATGGAAAGATCATCTCCTATGACATCACACCCTTTCTGGACAAGGGTGTCTTTCGCGCGCTGCAAAATCGGGATATATTCATGAATCGCTGTAAAATCATGAACGACACCCTTGCCTGGGACGTTCAGGGCGACGGCGATCCATCGACATGTATCGACATCGACCCCGAAACGCTCTACGCCTGTCCGCCCGTCTCAGATCGTCTGGAGGTCTCATGAATCGCTGTGATCATGTAACAGCCTCTACCTGAACTTTCAATCCATTCTGTAGACGCACATGTTTCAGGATTCAATGGTATAGAAAATCACCCCTTCTCCGTGATGGAGGAGGGGTGATTTGTTATTTTGAAAATCAGGATTCGCGCTTCTTGGACAGGATGTCAAATGCGACGGCGCCCAGCAGGACGACGCCCTTGACGACCTTCTGGTAGTTGGCGTCGATGTTCATCAGGCTCATGCCGAGATTGATGACGCCGATGAGGGTGGCGCCGATGACCATGCCCATGATGGTGCCCGCGCCGCCGCTGGCGGAGACGCCGCCCACCACGCAGGCGGAGATGGCGTCCATCTCATAGTTGGTGCCGGCGGTGGAGTTGGAGGCCTGGAAGCGGGCCATGACGGTCCAGGCGGACACGACGGTCAGCACCGCCATGTTCAGGTAGGCCAGGAACATGATGCGGCGGGTATTGACGCCGGACATGCGCGCGGCCTCCATGTTGCCGCCCACCACGTAGAAGTGGCGGCCCACCACGGTCTTGGAGGTGATGAAGCTGTAGATCAGCACCACGGCGACCACCCAGATCAACACGGTGGGGATGCCGCCGTTGTTGGCCAGCTTGTACATGAACAGCACGATGACCGCCGCGCCCAGTATGCTCTTGGCCAGGGCCGCGGTGAAGGAATCGGCGGCGTAGCCCTTGTTCAGGCGGGTCTGGCGGGTCCAGAAGATGGCGATGACCACAATGACCGCCGCCGCGATGCCCGCGATCATGCACACCATGTTCATCGGGCCGTTGGGCTTGGTGCCGAACACCCTGCCGGAGAAGAACTTCACGAAGGCCTCCGGATAGGGGATGGAGCCGGTGGTGGAGTTGTTGCTGAGGATGGAGGTACCCAAACCGCGGAAGGCCAGGTAGCCGGCCAGGGTGGCGATCCACGGCGGCACGTTCACGTAGGCCACCAGGTAGCCCAGGCCGCAGCCGTAGAGGATGCCCACCGCCAGCATGGACAGGATGCCCACCGTGGCGCTCATGCCCTTCACGGTCATCAGCACGCCTCCGATGGCGCCCAGCAGGCACACGAACGAGCCGCAGGACAGGTCGATGTTGCCGCCGGTCAGCATGCACATCAGCATGCCGCAGGCGAGGATGTAGACGTAGGCGTTCTGAGTGATCAGAGCGTTGAAGTTCATGGGCTTGAAGATGCTGCCGCCCGTCGTGATCACGAAGAAGAGATACACGAGGACCAGGACGACGAGCATGGTATTCTTTTTCAATGTTGTTACGACATTTTTCGCACTCACTGTTGTCACCCTCCCCGCGTTATCGCTTCTGCTTCTTGGACAGCACGTCGAACATGACCGCCACCAGCAGCACGATGCCCTTGACCACGCTCTGATAGTTGGCGTCCATGCCCATGATGCTCATGCCCTGGTTGATCAGGCCCATCAGCGTCGCGCCGATGATCACGCCGGAGATCTTGCCCGTGCCGCCGTAGGCGGAGGCGCCGCCGATGAAGCAGGAGGCGATGGCGTCCATCTCGTAGCCCTGGCCGTAGGTGGGCTGGGCGTTGGTCATGCGCGCCAGGTTCAGGATGCCCGCCAGACCGGCCAGCAGGCCGATGTTGGCATAGGCGAAGAAGTACACGAACCGGGTGTTGACGCCCGAGAGGCGGGTGGCCTTCTCGTTGCCGCCCACGGCGTACAGGTGGCGGCCGATGGAGGTGCGCTGGGTGATGTAGTTGTAGATCAGCAGCACCAGCGCGATCCAGATCAGCACGGTGGGAATGCCCTTGTGGGAGGCCAGCTTGTAGCTCAGCCAGATCACCACCACGCAGATGATGGCGGTCTGCGCGATCTCACCGGTGACGGAGTGGGCGATGCCCATCTTCCTCTGCACGGACACGCGCCGCAGCGTCATCAGCGCGTACAGCACCGCGATGACCACGCCCACCAGCAGGCAGGTCCTGTTCAGCCCGCCGCCGCCCAGCAGGTCGGGCAGATAGCAGTCCGCGCCGCCGCCGAACACCTTCAAAAACTGCTCGTTGCGCACGGCCACCGTGAAGCCCTGGAGTACCACGTTGGAGAAGCCGCGGAAGGCGTACATGCCGGCCAGGGTGGCGATGAAGGGCGGCACCTTGACCCAGGCGATCCAGAAGCCCTGGAACGCGCCGATGAGCAGGCCCACCGCCAGCATCACCAGCACGGTTATCCACATGTTCGCGCCGCGCTCCATCATCACCGCGCCCAGGCCGCCGGTGAAGCACACCACGGAGCCCACGGACAGGTCGATGTTGCCGCCGGTCAGTATGCAGCACAGCATGCCCGCCGCCAGCACGAACACGTAGCCGTTCTGGGAGATCAGGTTGTTGATGTTCTGGGGATACAGTATCTTGCCCTTTGTGGTGATCGAGAAGAATATCGCGACGACGACCAGGGCCAGGATCATGGTATATTTCTTAAAGAAATCTCCAATCGAAATCGACTTCATATCACTCGCCCCTTCCCGACTTCAGTATCGCCGCCATGATGTTCTCCTGGGTGGCTTCCTTCGCGGGCATTTCGCCCACGATCTTCGCGGCATTCATGATGTAGATGCGGTCCGACATGCCCAGCACCTCGGGCAGCTCCGAGGAGATCATGATGACCGACTTGCCCGCCGCCGCCAGGTCGTTGATGATGCAGTAGATCTCGTACTTCGCGCCCACGTCGATGCCTCGGGTGGGCTCGTCCAGGATCATGATGTCCGGCTCGGCGAACATCCACTTGGCCAGCAGCACCTTCTGCTGGTTGCCGCCGGAGAGGTTGCCCACCAGCTGCTCCACGGAGGGCGTCTTTGTGCGCAGCTTGTCCTTGTACTCCTCGGCCACCGCGTACTCCCTGTCCTGGTCGATGACGCCCAGCTTCGCCAGGCTGTCCAGGTTGGCCAGGGAGGTGTTGACCTTGATGGACTGGGACAGCACCAGGCCGTTGCCCTTGCGGTCCTCGGTGACGTAGGCGATCTTGTGCCTGATGGCGTCGGCCTCGCTCTTCTTGAGCTTGACCTCCTTGCCGTCGATCTTCAGCGTGCCGGTGCAGTTGACGCCGTAGCTCTGGCCGAAGATGGACATGGCCAGCTCCGTGCGGCCCGCGCCCATCAGGCCGTAGATGCCCACGACCTCGCCCTTGCGGACGTTGATGGACACGTCGTCCACCACCTTGCGCTCGGGATACAGCGGATGGTGCACCGTCCAGTGCTCCACCTCCATGTTCACCTCGCCGATCTTCACGCCCTGGCGGATGGGAAAGCGGTTGGTCATCTCGCGGCCGACCATGCCCTTGATGATGCGCTCCTCGGAGATGGGCTCCGGGCCGTGGTTCTCCAGGGTCTCGATGGTGGTGCCGTCGCGGATGACGGTGATCTTGTCCGCCACGTAGGCCACCTCGTTGAGCTTGTGGGTGATGATGATCATCGTCATGCCCTGCTTCTTGAAGCCCAGCATCAGATCGAGCAGCGCACGGCTGTCCTCCTCGTTCAGCGACGAGGTGGGCTCGTCCAGGATCAGCAGCTTGGCGTTCTTGGCCAGCGCCTTGGCGATCTCCACCAGCTGCTGCTTGCCGGTGCCGATGGTCTTGACCTGCACCTTGGAACTCTCCGTCAGGCCCACCATCTTGAGGTACTTGTCCGCCTCGGAATAGGTGGTATTCCAGTCGATGGCGAACTTCTTGCCGCGCTCGTTGCCCAGGTACATATTCTCGCCGATGGTCATCTCGGGCACCAGCGCCAGCTCCTGATGGATGATGACGATGCCCAGCTTCTCGGAATCCTTGATGTTTGAGAACTTGCAGACCTGCCCGTTGTAGATGATGTCGCCCTCATAGGTGCCGTGGGGATAGATGCCGCTCAGCACGTTCATCAGCGTGGACTTGCCCGCGCCGTTCTCGCCCACCAGCGCGTGGATCTCGCCCTCCTCCACCTGGAGATTGACGTTGTCCAGGGCCTTGACACCGGGGAAGGTCTTGGTGATGTTCTTCATTTCCAGCAAAATCTTTGCCATGGCTCTCCTCCAACTTTTTGTTGCGGATTGAAGATTGACCGTCTCCGTAGGGACGCCATGCATGGCGTCCGGGTTTTCGGTCGAACGCCATGCATGGCGTCCCTACAGTGGCTTTGATAAGGTATGTCGTCTGCCTTTAGCCTGAAATGATGCAGGCGGGACAGGCCCGCCTGCATCATCGCATCGCACAGATGGATATTACTGGAGCTGATCCTCGGTGTAGTAGCCGGAGTCGATCAGGATCTCCTTGTAGTTGTTGGCGTCCGCGAACACGGGATCGCACAGGTAGGAGGGAACGACGATGACATTGTTGTCATAGGTGGTGGTGTCGTTGACATCGACGGTCTCGCCGTTCAGGATCTGGCCGACCATCTTCACGACCTGCTCAGCCAGGGTGCGGGTATCCTTGAACACGGACATGCTCTGCTTGCCGGCGATCATGTTCTTGGTGTTCTCGATGTCGCAGTCCTGACCGGTGATGATCGGATAGGTGCCGGTGTAGTTGGCGGCCAGAGCGTTCTCAACGCCCAGAGCGGTGGAGTCGTTGGAGCAGAGCCACACGTCCACGTTGGTGCCGTCGGCATAGTAGGAGGACAGGATGTTCTCAGCGCGGTCCTGGGCGACCTTGGTCTGCCAGGTGGGGGTGGCGACGTCGTTGAACTCCTTCTGGCCGGAGACGATGTTCAGCTTGCCGGACTCGATGTAGGGATTCAGCACGTCGATGGCGCCCTGATAGAAGTAACGGGCGTTGTTGTCGCCGGGGTCGCCAGCGGTGATCTCGAGGTTGAAGGGGCCCTCGGCGTTGTCCAGATCCAGAGCGTCCTTGATGTAGGTGCCCTGCACGGTGCCGACCTTGTAGTTGTCGAAGGTGGCATAGTAGGAAACGGCGTCGGATTCCATCAGCAGGCGGTCATAGGCGATGACCGGGATCTCGTATTCCTTGGCCATGGACAGAGCCTCGCCCAGGGAAGAGCCCTCGATGGCGGCGATGACCAGCACCTCGGCGCCCTCGGAAATCATGTTCTCAATCTGAGAAAGCTGGGTCTGAACGTCGTTGGAGGCGTACTGCAGGTCCACGGTGTAGCCCGCGGCTTCCAGGTTGGCCTTCATGTTGTCGCCATCCTGGTTCCAACGCTGCAGGTCCTTGGTCGGCATCGAAACGCCCACGCGCTGGCCCTCAGCCATCGCGCCCATGCTCGCCACAACCAGCAGCGCGCAGATCAACACAGCAAGAATCTTCTTCATACCAAGATACACTCCTTTGATATATTTATCACAGGCACATGTCCTGCAATATCAACGCTAATATTTTAACACTGCGCCGTTGTTTTGTCAATGCGTAGAATTCACATTATTAAGATTTAATTGAAGCACGGAAAAGAGATAGACCTTGACAGGACCGCGCCCGCCGTGATAAATTACATCCATTGAACTCGGGGCGGGGGATGGCCAACGCCTGAATCTCGATATAAAGCGATGGGCTAAAGCCAAATTGAGAATTGAGAATGGATAATGGAAAATGGCGGTGCAAATCCTGCGGATTTGTTTGATTAAACGTAACTGTTCAGTCGCGGACTCCTTCCGACCCGCTTCGCGGGCCACAGGCTCCCTCTCCGAGGGAGCTGTCAGCCGCAGGCTGACTGAGGGAGTTGAGGGAGCTGTCAGCCGCAGGCTGACTGAGGGAGTCATCCCTGGGCGACTAAATAGTCACGATTAAACACTATAACCGTCGCGGTTGCGCTTATTTTCCTTCTTTATCAGTCAAAGAAATCCGCAAGGATTTCCACATTCATTCTCCCTTCTCCATTTTCCATTCTCAATTCAAACACGCTCCCGCTTACAACAGAGCCAATCATCCAACCGCAAAGGAAGTGTCATATAAATATGAAAAGAGTCGTCATCTCCGGGGGGCGGCGGATGGAGTATACGCTGATACAGACGGTGCGGTCCAGCGTGCTCTTCCAGGCGCTGCCGGAGGGGGTGATCCGGGTATACGCGCCGAAGGCGATGCGGCTTCGGGACATCGACCAGATGGTGCGCGAGCGCGCGGAGGAGCTTTTGAGGATGGGGCAGGCGGTGGATCAGAGGGTCCAGGAGGACCGCCGCGTCCATCCGGTGACCGACGGGTCCGGCATACTGATCGAGGGCGTGCCCCACGTGATCCGCCTCTTTAAGGGCGTCAACCCCGGCGGGGAGGTCGTGGACGGCGAGCTTCGCGTCACGCTGCCGCATCCCGACAGCGACCCCGCCGTGCGGGGCGTCATACGCGCCGCGCTGTCCGCCCGGGCCTTAAAGCGCGTCCGGGAGCGGGTGGATCACTACGCGCCCCGGGTGGGCCGCACCCCCGGCCGCGTCGCCATACGCGATCAGAAGACCCGCTGGGGGAGCTGCTCCAGCAAGGGCAACCTCAACTTCAACTGGAAGCTCATCATGGCCCCGCCCCAGGTCCTCGACTACGTGGTCATCCACGAGCTCTGCCACCTCTGGGAGTTCAACCACTCCCCCCGCTTCTGGGCCCTTGTCGAAAACCAGATGCCCGACTACGAGGTATGGAAGAAGTGGCTGAGCGTCCATCGGGATGAGATGTATTTGTGAGAAATTAGGCAATAGGCAATAGGTATTAGGGGAACGACCTATCAGTCAGGACTGAGAAGTCGTTCCCCTAATGCCTTTTTTCATTCCCTCTGGAATATTTCCCCTCCCCTCCGTATATAATAATGCCTGTAATCCATTAGATTTCAGGAGGACGACCCATGAAGAAGCTGATGTTGGCCGCGCTGACCGTGGCGGCGCTGGCCGCTGCCCTGACCGCCTGCTCCATGCTGGATAACGGCAAGAGCGGCAAGACCACCACCGCCACCGAAGCGCCCGCGGTCACCGAGGCGCCCGCCGCGGCCACCGAAGCCCCCGCCGTCACCGGCACCCCCGAGCCCACCGGCACGGCTCAATGACCCACCCCCGCCCTCAATGCAGGGCGGGGTTTTCGTTAGGGAGTAGGCAGTAGGGAGTAGGCAGTAGGGAGTAGGGGGGGAACGGCAAACGGATAGCATTCTGATGAAATGAAGAACTTCAAGCATCCTCGGAATACGGAAAACGCAGGATGACAATGCATACTGCCTGGCGGGCGGCGCATCGCCGCCCCTACGGAGTTGAATGGTTCAGCACTTTTATTCGTTAGCCATAACCTCCCGAAAATGCGATCTTTCCAATAGAATTCATATGCTGTGCCGTAGCTCCCCTACTCCCTACTCCCTACTCCCTACTCCCTGAATATGTCGGGCTTCACCCGACATATTCCCCATTTTTAACGCCCTTCTAAAAATATATTCAAGCAAGGCATGCTATAATGAGGTCAAAGTTTTCTTCATGACATTGGCAGGCCCGGGGCGCACATCCGGCGTCCGGCGGGCATACCATGGTTTTGAATGGAGGCACTGTTGACGCGATGAAGACCATTGTTCTGACCGGCGGGGGCACTGCCGGTCATGTGACGCCAAACCTGGCGCTTATACCGAGGCTCAGGGCCGACGGGTGGGACATCCACTATATCGGCGCGGCCAACAGCCCCGAGCAGTCCCTGATCGCCCAGGAGCAGGGCGTGACCTTTCACACCGTGTCCGTGGGCAAGCTGCGCCGCTACTTCGACCCGAAGAACTTCACCGATCCCTTCCGGGTCATCAAGGGCGTGGCGCAGGCCTCGAAGATCATCCGCAAGCTCAAGCCCAACGTGGTGTTTTCCAAGGGCGGCTTCGTGTCGGTGCCGGTGGTGTACGGCGCGGCCATCAACCGCGTGCCGGTGGTGATCCACGAATCCGACATGACCCCCGGCCTGGCCAACAAGCTGTCCGCGCCGTTTGCGAAGGTGGAATGCTGCACCTTCCCCGAGGCGGTGAAGTACACCCACGGCAAGGGCATCCACACCGGCACGCCCATTCGGCCCGAGATACTCTCCGGCGACCGACGCGCGGGCCTGGAGCGCTTCGGCTTTGACGATTCCCGCCCGGTGCTGATGGTGGTGGGCGGCTCCACCGGGGCCCGCGCCATCAACCAGGCCCTTGAGCAGGCGCTGCCGAAGCTGACGGAAAACTTCCAGATCCTCCACCTGTGCGGCAAGGGCAACGCCAACGACAGCCTCGCCGGTATGACCAACTACGTCCAGTACGAGTACCTCAACGAGGAGATGGCCGACGCCTACGCCTGCTCGGATATCATCGTCTCCCGGGCCGGGGCCAACGCGCTGTGCGAAATACTGGCCGCCCGCAAGCCCGCCCTGCTGATCCCCTATCCCAAGTCCGCCAGCCGCGGCGACCAGCTCCTCAACGCCGAGTCCTTCCGCGCCCGCGGCCTCTCCCGGGTGCTGCTGCAGGAGGACATGACCCCCGAGACCCTCACCCGCGCCATCGAAGAGCTCTACCACGACCGCGGCATGCTCTACGCCGCCATGGACAACGAGCCCACCGGCAACGGCATCGACGCGGTGCTGGAGCAGATCTATAAGTATGCCGCGAAATAAAAAAGTCCCTTCGGGGACTTTTTTTATTTCAGGGAAAAGGGAAAAGGGAAAAGGGAAAAGGGGGACGGGGGAACGCAGTTAAGGCATCAGGCATCAGGCATTAGGGAAACGACCTCTCAGTCAGCCTGGCGGCTGACAGCTCCCCTGGAAGGGGAGCCAAGGCTGCCGCGTACATGATGAAAATATCTATATCGCTTGCCGTTCCTCTCTTGGCTCCCCTTCCAGGGGTTCAAGCGCCCGGAAAACATGCCATGAATAGCCGTCAGTCGGCAGGCTGACGACAGGTCGTCCCCCTTTTCCCTTTTCCCTTTTCCCTAATCCCTATTCCCTAATCCCTAAATCCAACTTCATTTCGACAAAAAAATCCCCCTCTTGATTCCTCGCAGTTCAAATGATACAATAGAATTGAATTATAATGTCCCAAACACGGAGAAGGTTATCCACAGAGTATTATACACAGGCTGTGGATAAGGCGCGTTGGGACCGGAGGAAGCTATGAATTACACTCCCGAGCAGAAGGCGAAGTGGGAGCGGGTGATCGCGCTGATCCAGGAGAATCTGGACGGGCCGTCGTTCAACGCCTGGTTCAGGCCGCTGCAGCTCTACGCCATCTCCGGCGACAAAATCTACATCGTCTCCAACAACAGCTTTACGCTCCGGCACATGCAGGAGCGCTATGGCTCCATGCTCATCAGTACCATGGACATGGTGTTTGACCGGAAGTACAACCCGGAATTTCACACCGTCGAGGAGATTGCCGCCATCGACGAGAAGCTGAGCGCCTCCACGCTGAACGCCAACTACACCTTTGACAACTTCGTGGTGGGCGACAGCAACAGCTTTGCCTACGCGGCGGCGGTGGCGGTGGCGGAATCCCCCTCGGAGAGCTACAACCCCCTGTTCATATACGGCGGGGTGGGACTGGGCAAGACCCACCTGATGAACGCGGTGGGCAACTTCGTGATGAAGCGGGACCCCTCGAAGAACGTGCTGCTGATGACCTCCGAGACCATCGCCAACCAGCTCATCGAGGGCATCGCCCGGAAGAACACCTCCGAGCTGCGGGCCCGGCTGCGCGGCGTGGATTACCTGATGGTCGACGATATCCAGTTCCTGGCCAAGACCAAGGCCACCCAGGAGGAGTTCTTCAACACCTTCAACGACCTGCGCGAAAACCACAAGCAGATCATCATCTCCTCCGACCGTCCGCCCAAGGAGATCCCCGAGATCGAGGAGCGCCTGCGCTCCCGCTTCGAGTGGGGGCTGATCGTGGACATCCAGAAGCCTGACTTCGAGACCCGGGTGGCCATCCTCAAGCAGAAGGCCCTGGAGGACAGCATCGACGTGCCCTACGAGGTGCTGGAATACATTGCCCGCAATGTAAACACCAACATCCGCGCCCTGGAGGGCAGCCTCACCTCCCTCCACGCCCGCAGCCGCCTGATGGGCACGCCCATCACCATGGACCTGGCCGCCGCCGCGCTCAGCGGACTGGTCAAGGAGCGCCAGGAACGGCGCGTCACCTGCGAGCTCATCATCGACATCGTCGCCCAGCGCTACGGCATGCAGTCCGCCGATCTCACCGGCAAGCGCCGCAGCCAGGACATCGCCCTCGCCCGGCAGGTGGCCATGTACATATGCCGGGAGCTCACCGAGCTGTCCACCACCGCCATCGGCAAGGCCTTCGGCCGCGACCACACCACCGTCCTCCACGGCTGCGAAAAGATCGAGGACGGCATGGACGCCGATTACGCGCTCAGAAAAAAGGTGGAGGAGCTCATGCGGGCGGTGAAGGAGGACTGAGGAGTAATTGGGAATTGGGAATTACAGTTAGCGGCTGCCGCGCACCCGATACCAATACTTCAGATGCAGCCTGACGGGCAGCGCATCGCCGCTTCTGCGCATCCAGGCCATTATAATTCCCAATTCCAAATTCCCAATTCCCAATTGTTGCAAAGGTTTTTACACAATCCTTCCCCCGCTTATCCACCGCGTCACGGGTGATCTTGCACAGGCGGGAGGGCCGGCGGGACGGGGAATTCGGGGAGTTATCCACAGTATCCACAGCCCTACTACAACTACTATAAATAAAAAAATATATAGATATCAATGATCCCTTGGGGCGGCGGGGCCGTTTCGCGGGGGAGACCAATGGGAGGTTTTAAGTATGCGGTTCAAATGCACGGCTTCGGCGCTGATCGAGGGATTGCAGATCGTGGTGCGGGCGCTGCCCGGGCGCACCACCAATCCGATATTGGAGGGCGTACTGATCGAGACCGACGACGAGGGCGTCGTCCTGACCTGCTCGGACGAGCGCATCACCATCACCACCCGCATCGAGGCGGAGGTGGAGGAGGAGGGGCGCGGCATCGTGCCCGGCAAGCTGTTCAACGAGGTGGTGCGCCGCCTGTCCGACGGGGACATCGACATCGCCATGAACGAGCGCTTCATGTTCACCGTGCGCGGCTCCGGTTCCCGCACCAACATCTCCGGCCAGAACGCCGATCTGTACCCGGCGCTGCCCATACTGGACGGCGAGCGCGAGATTTCGCTGCCCCAGGATCTGCTCAAGAGCATGATCCAAAAGACCGAGTTCGCCATCGCCGTGGAGGACATGCGCGAGGTGCTGACCGGCGGGCTACTGGAGATCCAGCACGGCGACATCATCATGGTGGGCCTGGACGGCTTCCGCATGGCGCTCAAGCGGGCGAAGTGCTCCGAGGTGGGCGAGGATTTCTCGGCCATCATCCCCGGCCGCGCCATGGGCGACATCGGCAAGCTGCTCTCCGACAATCCCGAGGCATTCGCCAGCCTGTCCTTCGGCGGCAACAAGCTGCACATCCGGCTGGAGCGGACGGAGATCTACGTCATCCTGCTGGAGGGCACCTACATCAAGTACCGCCAGATCCTGCCCACGTCCTTTGCCACCCAGGTCACCGTGGACCTCGAGCCCTTCCGCCGCAGCGTGGACCGCGCCGCCCTGATGGCCCGCGAGGGCAACAACAACCTGCTGGTGCTCAAGATCGCCGACCAGGAAATGGCCATCGAGTCCCGCTCCGAGATCGGCGACGTGTTCGAAAAGCTGGACATCCAGCAGGAGGGCGCGGACGTCAACATCGCCTTTAACGTCAAGTACCTCATCGACGTGGTGCGCTACATCGACGGCGAACAGCTGGTCATCAACCTCAACAACGCCATCTCCCCCTGCGTCATGCACCCCGCCGACGATCCCGACTACATCCACCTGGTCCTCCCGGTGCGCACGGCGATCACGAAGTGAGAATTGAGAATGGAAAATGGAGAATGGAGAATGATGGTGCAAATCCTGCGGATCTCCCGTCCAGGCTCCCGTCCAGGCTCCCGTCCAGGCTCCCGTCCAGGCTCCCGTCCAGGCTCCCTCTCCGAGGGAGCTGTCAGCCGCAGGCTGACTGAGGGAGTCGTCCCTGGGTGACTGAATAGTCATCGGATTTCTTTGAATCAAGAGATTGCATATAAATGCAATAACGCCGCTTACAGCGTTTGAATCAGACAAATCCGCAGGATTTGTGCCGCCATTTTCCATTCTCAATTCTCCATTCTCAATTGACAGGAGGGTTTTGCCATGTCTGACACCATTGCCGCCATCGCCACGGCGCGGGGAGCGGGGGGGATCGCCATTGTGCGCTTAAGCGGGGACGGGGCCGAGGAGCTGCTCGGCGCGATGTTTGTCCCGGCGCGGGCGGCGAAGCCCTTCGAGTCCCACAGGCTGATGTACGGGCGGGCGGTGGACGGCGGCGGGGAGACGCTGGACGAGGTGATGGCCGTGCTGATGCGCGCGCCCGCCAGCTACACCCGCGAGGACGTGGCGGAGATCCACTGTCACGGCGGCGCGGCCTGCGCTTCGGCGGTGCTGGAGCGCGCGCTGGAGCTGGGCGCGCGGGCCGCGGAGCCGGGGGAGTTCACCCGGCGGGCCTTTCTGAACGGGCGCGTGGACCTGGCGAAGGCCGAGGCGGTGATGCAGCTCATCGGGGCGGGCTCCCGGGCGGCGGCGCGGGCTTCGATGCGGCAGCTGGAGGGCGGCGTGTCCGGGTTCGTCAAGGGCGTCTCGGACAGGCTCACCGACCTGATGGCCCTGATCGAGGCCTCCACCGACTTCCCCGACGAGGTGGAGGAGGAGGCCGCCGCCGCGCGGCTGACCGACGACCTGGACAGCCTGATCCGCGAGATCGACGTCCGATGCGACGTGCGCGGGGCGCGCATCCTGCGGGAGGGGGCCAGCGTGGTGCTGGCGGGGCGGCCCAACGTGGGCAAGTCCTCGCTGATGAACGCGCTGCTGAGCCAGGAGCGGGCCATCGTCACCGACATCCCCGGCACCACCCGCGACGTGCTCACCGAGCGGCTGTCCCTGGGCGGGGTGGCCGTGGAGCTGTCCGACACCGCCGGACAGCGGGATACCGCCGATCCCGTGGAGCGCATCGGCGTGGACCGGGCGCGGCGGGCCGTGGAGAGCGCCGACGTGGTGCTCATCGTGCTGGACGCCGCCGAGCCGCTCACCGGGGAGGACGCGGCGCTGCTGCGCGGCGCGGACGACAGGACCATCGTATGCCTGAACAAGTCCGACCTGAACGAGGCCGTAAGCCGCGCGGACATCGAGGCGCTGACCCCTGCCCTCACGCTGGACATCTCCGCCCGCACCGGCGACGGCGTGGACGCCCTGCTGGAGGAACTGACCCGCCGGGTGGCCGTGACGCCCGTGGACGGCGCGCTGGTGGCCCAGCGCCACATCGGCCTGGCCCAGGACGCCGCGAGCGCCCTGCGCGACGCCGTGTCCGCCATCCGCGCCGGCTTCCCCCTGGACACCGCCGCCATCGATTTGAGGCGCGCCCTCGCGTCCCTCGCCGGGATCACCGGGCAGGACGCCACGGAGAGCGTCATAGACCGGGTATTCTCCACCTTTTGCGTGGGAAAATAGTTCTGGAAAATTGGGAATTGGGAATGGGGAATGGGGAATGGGGAATTGGGGTCGGCGGCTGTCGCAACGGTTCAGTTCTGATATTAGAGACTCCCTCAGTCAGCCTGCGGCTGACAGCTCCCTCGGAGAGGGAGCCTTGAGAGAGAATGCCTCCTTCACTGAGGGAGGCGGGCTGCGAAGCGGGTCGGAGGGAGTCCGCCCTCATTCTCCATTTTCCATTCTCCATTCTCCATTTTCATTCAACCAATCGGGAGGCGAACGACACTCATGAGCTACCAGGCCCTCTACCGCGCGTGGCGGCCGGACACGTTTACGGAGATCGTGGGACAGGACGCCATCGTGCGCACGCTGAAGCGTCAGGTGATGAGCGGGCGCGTCGCCCACGCCTATCTGTTCTGCGGCACCCGCGGCACAGGCAAGACCACGGCGGCGAAGGTGCTGGCCCGGGCGATCAACTGCCTGAATCCCCGGGACGGCGACCCCTGCGGCGAGTGCGAGGTGTGTCGGGCGCTGAAGGCGGAGACCAGCATGGACGTCTCGGAGATCGACGCCGCCTCCAACAACGGCGTGGACGAGATCCGCGACCTGCGGGAGAAGATCAAGTTTCCCCCCACGCTGACGCGGTACAAGGTCTACATCATCGACGAGGTCCACATGCTCTCCACCGGGGCCTTCAACGCCCTGCTCAAGACCCTGGAGGAGCCGCCGGAGCACGCGGTGTTCATACTGGCCACCACCGAGCCCCAGCGGCTCCCGGCCACCATACTCTCCCGCTGCCAGCGGTTTGACTTTCATCGCATTTCCATCGAAACCATCATCGAGCGGCTGATGGTGGTGCTGGGCGGCATCGGCAGAACGGCCTCCGAGGAGGCGCTCAACGAGATCGCCCGGGCCGCCGAGGGGGCCATGCGCGACGCGCTGAGCCTGCTGGACGTGTGCCTGTCCTACACCGACGGCGAGGTCACCGGCCAGCTGGCGCGGGACGTGCTGGGCACCGCGGGGCGCGGGGCGATGTTCGACTTCGTGGACGCGCTCATCGACGGCGACGCCGGTTCGGCGCTTCAGCAGATCGACGCCGTGACCCGCCGGGGCGGCGACTCCCAGGTGTTCATCCGCGACACCGCCGCCCACCTGCGGGCGGTGATGCTGGCGGGGGCGGTGAAGGAGGGCCTCGAGGACATTCTGGAGGTCACCCCGGAGGACGCGGAGCGCTTCCGGGCGCAGGCTGAGCGCACCGACGCCGCCGCCGTGGATCGCATGCTGGAGCTGTTCATGCGTGCCGAGCCGGACACCCGCTGGGCGTCGAGGCCCCGCACGGTGCTGGAGCTGGCCGCCGTCCGGGCCTGCCATCCCGAGAAGGAGTCCGACGCCGCCGTCACCGAACGGCTGAGCCGGGTGGAAAAGCTCATCGAAAAGGGCGTGCCCGCCGCGCCTGCCCGGTCCCAGAGCCGTCCGGCGCAGAAGTCCGAGCCCGACGAGGCTCCCAGGCCTTCAAAGCCCAAGCCCACCCCCGCCGAGACTCCGCCCCAGGCATACCTGGACGCCGTCAGGCGGCTGACCGAGGAGAACCCCACCATCAGCGAACCTCTCCAGTCCATGCGCTTCATACGCTTCGACGGCGAGCGCGTGACCGTGGAGTTCGAGAAAAAGCGCATGATGCACAAGATCCTGCTGGAGCGCAGAAAATCCCTGCTGGAACAGGCCCTGTGCGACGCCTTCGGCGCTTCCGTCTCCCTGGTCATGACCGTCGAGGGCTCCGGCGAGGCCGCGGGCAGGAAGCTGGGCGCAACTGCCCGCGACGTCATCAATCAATCCTATGACGTGTTTGGCCGGGATAAGATCGAGCTGGTGGACTGATGGGGGAATTGAGAATTGAGAATGGAAAATGGAGAATGGAGAATGACGGCGAAGCTTGAATCGGCAGAAGTTGAGCGTTGAAAGCGGGGAGTTCAATAGAGGCTGTCGCTATCTGATTCTGACCGCCGCAGCCGGCTGTTTAACGCCCTTCTCTCCGGTCCCCACAATGATATACACAGCAATGGAAGACAACAAGAGCAACGCTAAAAAGCCCTATTGGCTGGGGCATCGCGGGCGGCTGCGGCGCCGGGTGGCGTCGGGGGACCCGGACGTGGTGCGGCCCTATGAGATCATCGAGACGGTGCTGTTCTACGCCGTGCCGCGGATGGACGTGTCGGGCATCGCGCGGGATTTGATCGACGCCTTCGGCTCTGTGGACGCGGTGCTGAACGCGGACCGCGAGCGGCTCATGGCCGTGCCCGGCGTCACCCGCCGCATGGCCGACTGCCTGCTGGCCACCGGCGAGCTGGTGGAGGCCTACATCAACATCAAACAGGAGAACCAGTTCCGCATCTGGCGCTTCGAGGACATGCAGTCCTTCCTCAAGGCCCACTTCGGCGCGGTGCGGACCACCCAGCTCTGGGCCATCTACACCGACCACGACGAGCGGGTGGTGGGCTGCATGAAGATCTCCGACAGCCTGCTGGTGAACGCCCGCGCCCGGGAGATATTGGAAAACGTGCTGGCCCTGGAGGCGCGGTACGTCTACGTCGCCGCCTTCTACGGCCCGGAGCCGCTGGAACTCTACGAGGAGGAGGCGCGCAGCATCGCCGCCCTTTCCGAAGCCCTCACCCTCATCGGCGTCACCCTCATGGACTACCTGATGATCGGCGAGGAGCGGATCGTCAGCCTCTGCATGACCGGCCGCATGAGCCGCGCCGGGGAAAACCCCGAGACGGCGAGGCTGAGGGAGAGGTATGCTGAGAGGCGGTAGGTGAAGAGGCAAAAGGGAACAGGGAAAAGGGAATAGGGATTGCGGCTGCCGCGCGTACTGTAGAGGCGGAAAAGAGTCGTTCCCCGTTACCCTGACAAATGACTCCAAAGGAGCAATGCTATGACATCTGTCGCCCGATTCTACAAGGTGAGCCGCGCGCGGTTTGACGCGGACCGGGGCGGACTGGACGCCGACTGGGATTCCCTGCGCCTGCCCTGCCGCGCCACTGCCGGGTCGGCGGGGTACGACTTTTTTGCCCCCGCGGACTTCACGCTGGCCCCCGGGGAGACCCTGGCCGTCCCCACGGGCGTCCGGGCCCGCATCGCGCCGGGATGGGTGCTGATGCTGTTTCCCCGCAGCGGCCTGGGCTTCAAGTACCGGCTCATGCTCAACAACACCGTGGGCGTGGTGGATTCCGACTACTTCGACGCCGACAACGAGGGCCACATCTTCATCAAGCTCTGCAACGCCGGGGACCGCGTCCTGACCGTTCATCGGGACGAGGCCTTCGCCCAGGGGGTGTTCCTGCCCTTTGGCATCACTGAGGACGACCACGCCGAGGCCCCGCGCAAGGGCGGCTTCGGCAGCACGGGAGGCGCGCAATGAAGCTGCATTTTTTCCAACGCACCGGGGATAAGATCGTGTTCTGGTGCCTGATCGGCCTGACGGCGGTCATACTGATCGCCAGCGCCCTGCACCGCTTCGCCGGCCTGGCGCTGGTGCACGGGGAGCTGTACCTGTTTCTGCCCATGCTCATCGTGTACACCCTGCTGGGCTGGGGGCTGAGCGCCATCATACGGCGGCTGAAGAAGACCGCCGTCAGTTCGGTGGTGGCCGTGGTGCTGGTGCTGGTGATGCTGGTCGTGGGCGTCATCGGGCTGAGCTACGGCAGCGTCGCGGCCAGCTTCTCCTTTCCGCAGAAGTATGTGACCGTCACCTCGCCCGACGCGGGACATAAGCTGGTGGTCATGCGCGGCCTGGATCTGAACGAGGAGCGCATTGAGCAGCGCCGCGCCGCCCGCGTGGCCGCCGATCCCGAGGCTCCGGCGGAGGTGGCGGCCGAGGACTGGGGCTACGTCTACACCGCATATGCCCCCGGTCCGCTGGGACTGTTCTACCGCGTGAAAACCCTGCTGGACGGCGAGGTCCACATCGGCTACGGCAGCAAGGCCGAGCTGATGGTGGAGTGGGAGGACGACGAGACCGTGGGCCACTTCTACGTCAAAAATCCCGAGCTCGCCGACGGCGGCGAGATGCGCGCCCGGGCGGCGTGATATCGCCCCCTTTCCCTCATATCATTGAAGAGGGAAAGGGGGCTTTGTCATGCTGAGATGGCTGGCGGGACTGGCGATGGCGGCGCTGCTGCTGATGTCCCCGGAGGCGGCGGTCAACGGCGCGCGGGAGGCCATGGCCCAGTGGGTCTACGCCGTGGCCCCGGCGCTGTTTCCGTTCATGGCGCTGCTGCCACTGCTGACCTGCGAGGCCGCGCTGGAAGCCTACGAGCGCCTGCTGGGCGGGCTGACACGCCGACTCTACGACCTTCCCGGCGGCGCGGCTCCGGCTCTGGCGGTGGGGATGCTGGCGGGCTCCCCGGCGGGCTGCGCGGCGGTGAAGCGGGTTGCCGCCCGGACGCCCGTGACCCGCGGTCAGGCGCGGCGGCTGGCCATTGCCTGCTGCGGGCTCTCCCCGGCGTTCCTGATCACCGGCATCGGCGCGGCGTTGCTGGGGGATGTAAGCTGCGGCCACATACTGCTGCGGTCCCAGATCGCCGCCCAGCTGACCCTGCCCCTGCTGCTGAGACCCCTCTGCCGGGACAGCACGCCCATGTCTGTCCGGGAAGCGGAGGACGCAGCGCCGCCGGTGCTGGCGATACTCAACGTCTGCGGCTACATGGTCCTGTTCGGCGCGGTGGCCGCGGCGCTGGGGCGGGTCGCGGGGGAGAGGCTTGGCAGACTGTGCCTGCTGATACTGGATGTCACATCGGGAACGCGGATCATCTGCGCCATGGCGATGCCGCTGCGCCTGCGGCTCGTGCTGCTGTCGGCCTATGCTGGCTTCGGTGGACTCTGTGTCTGCGCGCAGAACCTCTCTGTTTTGAAGGATGTCATGCATCCGGCAGCCTTTATCGGCGGCAGACTTGCGGCCGGGGCGCTGGCCGCGGCCTTTACAGCGCTGCAAACCTGCCCCATATCGGTTAATTTCCGCTTAAATCCCTTTCCCTTCGGGTGTTTTTGCGCCGCGCTGATGGCCATTCCGGCGCTGTACAGGCTGAAAAGAGCAATCTTTTAACAAAAGAGAATATTGGAAAAATAAGGCAAAATAATGTGAAAAAGCACAACATATAGTATATAATAATATTATATTATACTATATGTTGTGTTAATGGTGCGGCTAAAAAAAGTGTTGACAAAGGTCCCTGGATTTGATATAATAACTCCTGCGTTGAGCGAGAGCACACTTGATCGACGCGCCGCGAACCTTGAAAACGATACAGAGAATGAGAGAGAAGTTCTTCGGAGCTTGCGAGGATCGGTCGTAAGACTGGGAGCGAGTGAGGGGGAACGAGCGGGTGAGAGACCCGCGAACAGTCAGATTCGAAGAGTTAAACGCCGGTGAATCGGGTGGAAGCGAGCGCTTTGGCGAGCGCGAGTGGAAGCCTGAGGAGCTGGAGAAGGATTAAACATCAGAGTTTGATCCTGGCTCAGGACGAACGCTGGCGGCGTGCTTAACACATGCAAGTCGAACGAGGATCATTT
>CADCAS010000040.1:10923-64626 GCA_902799465.1 uncultured Eubacteriales bacterium | reverse complement strand
GGTGAGGCTTTCCGATAGTCGGTTCTTTCTTCGTTGCTCACGATGCTATTATATCACGTCTGTTACAAAAATGCAATATTTATTTGCCAAGTTAATAATTGAAGGCCCTTAACCATCGTACAAACGCTGTGCCTACAGTTAAAATCAAACAAATCCGCAGGATTTGCACCATCATTCCCAATTCCCAATTCCCAATTCCCAATTCCCAATTCCCAATTCCCAATTCCTAATTCCCCAGCATCCCCATGACCTTCTGATACAGCGCGGCATCGAGGAGGCAGGCGACCCTTGTGCCGGTGTCGGTGTATTCCTCGGAGAGGACCTGGCCGCGGTCGTGGATGAGGGAGAGGACGCTGCCCTTGGCGTAGGGGATATCCAGCTCGGCGCGGTGGCGCAGGGCGGCGACGCGGCGGGAGACCTCGGCCAGCAGCTGGTCGAGGCCCTCGCCGTTTTTGGCGGAGATGAGTATGGCGTCGGCGGGCTCGATCATGCCGGTGATATGGGCGGCGTCGGCCTTGTTGAGGGCTTCGAGGATGGGCTTGTCCCCCGCGCCCAGCTCATTGAGGACCTGAAAGACGGTGTCCCGCTGCTGCTTATAGTGGGGGCTGGACAGGTCGGAGACCACCACCAGCAGGTCGGCGTAGAGGGCCTCCTCCAGCGTGGAACGGAAGGCCTGCACCAGGGGGTGGGGCAGCTTGCGGATGAAGCCCACGGTGTCCACCACCAGGCACTCCCGGTTTTCAGGCAGCTGCACGCGGCGCATGACGGGGTCCAGGGTGGCGAACAGCTTGTCCTCCACCAGCACGTCGGCCCCGGACAGGGCGTTTAAGAGGGTGGACTTGCCCGCGTTGGTGTAGCCCACCAGGGCCACGGTGGTCTGGCCGGTCTTTTCCCGGCGGGCGCGGCGCAGGTCGCGCTGGCGCTTCAGATCCTTGAGCTGGTTTTCCAGATCGTCGATGCGGCGGCGGATGCGGCGGCGGTCCACCTCCAGCTGGCTCTCGCCGGGGCCGCGGGTGCCGATGCCGCCGCCCAGGCGGGACAGCACCGTGCCCATGCCCTGCAGCCGGGGCAGGCGGTACTTCATCTGCGCCAGCTCCACCTGCAATTTGCCCTCGGCGGACTGGGCGCGCTGGGCGAAGATGTCCAGGATCAGCGCCGTGCGGTCGATGACCCGCACCCCCAGGGCGTTCTCCAGGTTGCGCTGCTGGGCCCCGGTGAGCTCGTCGTCCAGTATGGCCAGGTCGATCTCCATGGCCTGGCAGGTGAGCTGTAATTCCTCCGCCTTGCCCGAGCCGATGTAGGTGGCCGGGTCGGGGCGCAGCCGGTTTTGGAGCACCCGGGTCATCACCATGGCCCCCGCCGTCTCCGCCAGGGAGGCCAGCTCGTCCAGGGATTCGTCGGAGTCGGTGGAGATCAGCATGACCTTCTCCGCCGTCTCCACCAGGCCGCCCTTTTCGATGGCCTGCTTCACCCGGGCCTCCGCCAGCTCGATCTCCTTCATCCACAGGTTCTGCGGGATGCGGCCCGGCTTCACGGGACCCTTGAGCACGATGGACAGGTTGTCGTACTCCGTCTCGCCCAGAAACGCCGCGCTGATGCCGGTGCAGATGCCGTCCTCCACGCCCACGGCGCACATGGCGTCGAAGCGCAGAAGCCGCAGGGCCTGCAGGTCCACGTCCGAAAGCCGCGCGTTCCCGCCGGGATGGGTGTGGATGCAGCGGAACCCCGCCAGACGGTCCAGATTGCGCCGCAGATGCAGCTCCGGCAGCGCGATGGACCCCAGGGAGCCGATGGCGATCTCCAGCACCGTGCCGTCGCGGCCCAGATACACCAGCATCTCCCGGTTCAGCGCCGTGGTGTGTTTGACCAGTATGTTCAACAGCCGGTCCGGCAAAAATGCGTCGCGCTCAAATTCCGCGTCGTACAGCCGCTCCAGCTCGTTCAGCGTGCTCTCGCGTATGCCCGTAAGGTTGCCTTGGATCATGGGGGGCCTCCTTGGTAGTTTTTTTAATTGGGAATTTGGAATTTTTAATTGGGAATTGGGAATTGGGAATTGAAATGGCCTGGCGGCGCAGGTGTGGCGATGCGCCACACGTCAGGTAATGCGTATTGCTTCGGTATTGGCCGCCCCTACGGTGTGCGCGGCAGCCGCTAACTTTAATTCCCAATTCCCAATTCCCAATTCCTAATTTCCGACTTCCCACGCCTCCGTCTCGCTGAGCACCGTGTCGTCCTTGGCGATCTGGGCGACGGTGAAGGCCTCGGGGCGGGCTTCGAGGGGGGCGATGATGTGGCGGGAATCGATATAGGCGGTCTGGACGGGCTGTCCGCCGATGACGACGCGGGAGAACTCGGTGAAGTTCTCGCCGGTGACCAGCAGGCGTCCGTACTCGTAGACGGCGTCGGTGACGGCGATGGGGACGCAGCCCATGGTCATGTCGGCGGGCTGGTAGGGGGTCTCGCCGTCAAAGACCTGGCGGTCGCCGTAGAGGATGTCGTATTGCAGCTGCTCCAGCCGGTCCAGGTAGTCCTCCCCGGTCTCGGCGGGGTCGGCGGCCTGGTGGTATTTGCAGATGACGCCCCCGGAGAAGCCCAGCTGCTTGAGCAGGTTGGCGCTGAGCCGGTAGGCCTGGAGGTCCGGGGCCTCGAATTCCTTGCCGTAGTTGTTCCAGATCACGTAGCGGCTGGCGTAGAGGGAGCCGGTGCTGAGCATCTCGGAGGTCAGCTCCAGCGCGGGCAGATGGTCGCCGTAGGCCACCACCACCGTGGGCTCGTCGAACCGGGCCAGGGTGTGGATCAGGTCCTTCAGGAAGTCGTCGGTGGCGGGGAGGACGTTGATGAAGTTTTGGAAGGGGGCCAGCGCCACGCCCTCGGGCAGGGCCAGCACCTCGATGTCGCCCTCCCTGGGTTCATAGGTGTCGGCGTACTTGCCGTGGGACTCCACGGTGATGCACATCACCAGGTCGCGGGCGTCGGAGGTTTCCAGCGCGCGCAGGATCTCGCCGGTGAGCTCGGCGTCCTTCGCCCAGCCCAGGTCGGTGTACTTCATGTCCTGCATGTACTCCAGCGACACGAAGCGGTCGAAGCCCAGGTTGGGATAGACCACGTTGCGGCTGTAGAAGGTGCCGGAGTTGTTGTGCATGGCGGTGGCGGTATAGCCGTGCTCCTTCAGGTCGGTGCACACGCTCTCCACCGCCTCCTGCTGGAGGATGGTGTTGTAGGGATATTCCCCCGCGCCGAAGAAGTCCAGGTTCATGCCGGTGAGCACCTCGAACTCGGTGTTGGCGGTGCCGCCGCCGATGGTGGGCACGTGCAAGAGCCCGCTGGGGAAGTTTTTGCACAGCCGGTTGAAGGTGGGGGTGGGGTCGGCGGAGAACTCGCCGCCGATGACGGTGTTCACGTCGAAGAAGGACTCCAGCTGCACGAAGATGACGTTGGGCTGGTTCAGGTTGTCGTCCTCGTCGAACACGGGATAGGTCAGCTCGCCGTCGTCGTCGTCGATGTCCTCGAGGATCTGGGTCACCGCCTCGGCGGTATAGCTCTCGGGGCGGGAGATGCCCTGCTGGCCGAAGGTGAAGCAGAAGCAGGTGGGGAAGCCGTAGTCGTTGTAGGCGTCCACCAGGTTCTCAAACCGCCGGGGGAAGAAGCCCGTGCGCATGCCCAGCGCCGAAAACATGACGCACAGCAGCACGAAGCCCACGACGGTCAACAGCGACGCGGTGAAATTGTAGCGCTTGCGCCGCCGCATGCGGCTGAACATCAGCACGACGGCCACGATGATGGCGAAGCCCGCGCCGAACATCAGTATGATCTGGGGCCAGGTGTAATAGATGGTGATCAGCGAAAAGGCGTCCTTCAGCATCAGTATGTCCACCGAGCAAAAGGGCTGGGTGCGGTCCTTGATGACCATGTACTGCACGATGCCCAGCGCCACCCATGCCAGCGACAGCGTGCACAGCACCGCCCGCCGGCGCTTGAACAGCTCCGAAAACGTCAGCGAGGTCAGCACGATCAGCGCGCTGTAGAGGAAGTACACGGGCCGCCCCGTCACAAAGGCGAACAGCCGGTTCACATCCATGCCCCGGTTTAGAAACTCCACCAACAGCGTCAGTATCAGCGCCATCAGCGGCAGCTGTATCATCCGCACGCCCAGCGGCACGCTCTCGTGCCGCCGCGCCGGTCCGCGATTCTGTTTTTTGGACATGATTCGCCCTCCGATCTTCCGAGGGGAAAAATTGATCCCCGTTTATACCGATTATACCACGTTTTGGGGCGGAGTAAACAGGGAAGTGAGGCAGTAGGCATTAGTGAGGTTGCGGCAGAGCGCCTATCGGGAGCGTCTGAGGTCCGAGGCTTTAATATGCTCCAGCAGCGCCGCGCAGCCCGCCTCGATCTGGTCGTAGACCTCGGAGAAGCGGCCGGTGTACCAGGGGTCGTCCACGATGGCGTCGGAGCCGGTGAACGACATCAAAAGCGCGATCTTGCCCTCCGGGTCCCCGCCGCAGATGCGGGCCATGTTGCGGAGATTGTACTGGTCCATGCCGATGAGATAGTCGTATCTGGCATAGTCCAATTTCTCCATGTGCCGCGCCGCGTGGCCCGCGCAGCCGATGCCGTGCCTTTGCAGCTCCCGCTTCGCCGGAGGATAGACCGGGTTCCCGATCTCCTCATAGCTGGTCGCCGCCGAATCCGCCTCGACGCGCGTCTCAAGCCCCGCCTTCTTCACCATGTCCCGCATGACAAACTCCGCCATGGGGGAGCGGCAGATGTTGCCGTGGCACACAAAAAGAATACGAACCATAGCGCTGCCCTCCTGTGACGCAAACTGCTGTTTTGAATGGTCAACGTGCCCCGGCACGCCTCCCTCCTCCGCCTTGCACTGACGAATTCATCCTTCGCATTCTGTATGAATAATTTCTGCACGGCTCCTTAGGAATTGGGAATCAGAAATTGAAATGGCCCGGTCACTCCGACAGTGTGCGCGGCAGCGGCTATTCCTGTTCACTGTTGCCTGATCCCTGTTCACTGTTCACTGTTCACTGTTGCCCGCTCCCTGCTCCCTCTTCTCTCGTAAACGCCGAATATACTCCGGATCGGTGCCGCAGCAGCCGCCCACGAGGGTCGCGCCGGCTTGGATGAGGCGGATCATGGCGCGGGCGAAGGTGTCGGGGTCCATGCTGTAGTGGGCGCGGCCCTGCTCGTCCATGACGGGGAGTCCGGCGTTGGGCTTGGCGATGACGGGGACCTGGGCCACGGCCTTCATGGAGGCCACCACGGACTCCAGCTGGTCCGGGCCTACGGAGCAGTTCAGCCCCACGGCGTCGGCGCCCACGGCCTGGAGGGTCTCCACGGCCTCGGTGGCCGTGCCGCCGAACAGCAAATGGCCGTCGGCCTCCATGGTGAGGCTGCACATTATGGGCAGGTCGCACACGGACCGCGCCGCCTCCACGGCGCAGACGGTCTCGTCCACGCTCAGCATGGTCTCCGCCACCAGCAGGTCCGCCCCGGCCTCGGCCAGGATGGCCGCCTGCTCCCGGTACACGTCGTAGAGCGCCTGGTAGCTCAGCGTGCCCACCGGCTCCAGCGGCTTGCCCGTGGTGGTGATGTCGCCCGCCACCAGCGCGCGCCCGTTCGCCGCCTGCTTTGACAGCTTCACCAGCCCCGCGTTGATCTCGTGGAGCCGGTCCGCGATGCCGTGCATCTCAAGTCCCATGCGGTTGGCCGAGAAGGTAGGCGCGTAGATGATGTCGCTGCCCGCGTCCACATAGGCCCGCTGCAATTCCAGGATGACCCCGGGATGCTCCAGCGCCCAAAGCTCCGTGGACACCCCCACCGGCATGCCCCGCTTCCGCAGCTCCGACCCCGTCGCCCCGTCCAGCAGCAGCACCCGCCCGGACGCCAGCCTCTCAAATTCCTCACGACGCATCGCCATCAACTCCAACTCTGTTTTTCCGATATTATATAGAATAGGAAGGGAGGCTGTCAAGGAAAAAACCCGGGCTTTACGGTGGCGTCATTGACAAAGCGGGGAAATGGTGGGACAATAGGATAAAATGGGATGGCATATGGAGGTTTGGGCATGAATTACGAAAAGCTGGACAAGATCGTGGAATCCTATCGGGACGAGCTGATCGCGAACATACAGAAGTGGGTGTCGGTGCCCTCGGTGCAGGGCGCGCCGGCGGGGGAGAACGCGCCCTTTGGCGTGGAGGTCCGGCGGATGCTGGACATGGCGCTGGCGGACGCGAAGGCCTTCGGCTTTGAGGTGCGGGACATCGACGGCTACGCGGGCGACGTCAGCTACGGCGCGGGCCCGGAGACCATGGGCATGCTGTGCCACCTGGACGTGGTGCCCGCGGGCGACGGCTGGAACCACGACCCCTGGGGCGGCGAGATCGAGAACGGCCGCCTGTACGGCCGCGGCGCGACGGACGACAAGGGCCCCGCGCTGTGCGCCCTCTACGCCCTGCGGGCGGTGAAGGAGGCGGGCATCCCGCTGAAGGACGGCGTGCGGCTGATCCTGGGCTGCGACGAGGAGACGGGCATGTCCGACATGCGCCACTACGCCAGCAAGGTGGACATGCCGAACTACGGCTTTTCCCCGGACGCGGAGTTCCCGGTCATCAACATCGAGAAGGGCGGCATGAACGTGCTGCTGTCGAAGGTCACTGGCGGCGAGGACGGCGCGGCGATGCCGGTCTGGTCGCTGTACGCGGGCGAGCGGCCCAACGTGGTCCCCGCCGAGGCGCGCGCGGTGATCGGCCTGGGCGGGCTGCGGCTCCAGGACCTGGCGGACCGGCTGGCGGACATTGAGGCCGCCCACGAGGACTTCCACCTGTCCTGCGCCGAGCTGAGCGACAACCGCGCCGAGATCGTGGCCACCGGCGTCAACGCCCACGGCGCGATGCCCCATCTGGGCGTCAACGCGGCGGGCATGCTGCTGATCGCGCTCAAGGAGCTGGAGGCGGGCGGCGGCAGCCGGGAGGCCATCGCCATGCTGGCCGACGCGCTGGGCATGGAGACCACCGGCGAAAAGCTGGGCATCGCCTGCGCCGACGAGCTGTCCGGGGCGCTGACTTGCAATCTGGGCATACTCAGATACGACGGCAGCGAGATCTCCGCTCACCTGGACTGCCGCTATCCCCTCTGCGGCGACGAGGCGAAGATGCTGGGCAGCGCGGTGAAGACCGTGGCCCCGGCGGGCATGTCCGTCAAGCTCATCGGCAGCCACGCGCCGCTGCACGTCCCCGCCGACCACAAGGTGGTCAAGGGACTTCTGAAGGTCTATCACGAGGTCACCGGGCTGGAGGCCTACACCATCGCCATCGGCGGCGGCACCTACTCCCGCATGATGCCCAATACCGTGGCCTTCGGCGTCTGCTTCCCCGGCGACATGGACGTGTGCCACATCGCCGACGAGTACATCGACCTCAACAACCTGATGCTGGGCGTGAAGATCTTCGCCCACGCCATCGCGGAGCTGGCGGGGGAGGTTAGGGAGTAGGGAGTAGGCAGTAGGGAGTAGGGGAGAACGGCAAATGTACGGCGTTCTGATGGAATGAAGATCATTAAGTATCCCAGGAAACCCAGGGAAATGAGATGTTTTCAGTAGAAGTCGGGGGCCGTGCCGTAATTTCCCCTGCTCCCTCTGTACAGCTGCATCCCTGTCAACAAAGCAAACAACCTGAGAGGATATATTATGAACAAGACGTTTTCCATCGCCATTGACGGCCCTGCGGGGGCGGGGAAGTCCTCGGTGGCGAAGGCGCTGGCGGCTCAGCTGGGCGCGATGTATCTGGACACGGGCGCGATGTACCGGGCCTTCGGGCTGGCGATGCTGCGCGCGGGCGTGGACATACACGACCATGACGCGGTGGCGGCGCATGCCGACAGCGTGGTGATCGACGTGGACTACGTGGACGGCGGCCAGCGCATCTGTCTGGCGGGCAAGGACGTGACCGACGCCATCCGCACGCCCCAGGTGTCCGAGGCGGCCAGCGCCATCTCCGCGGTGGCCGAGGTCCGCAGGCGCATGGTGGCGCTGCAGCAGCAGATCGCCCGGGGCCACAATGTCATCATGGACGGCCGGGACATCGGCACCGCGGTGCTGCCCGACGCCACCCTCAAGGTCTATCTCACCGCCTCGGCCCTGGAGCGGGCGCGGCGGCGCTGTCTGGAGCTGGAGCAGAAGGGCACGCCCCAGCCCCTCGAGCAGGTGCTCGCGGAGATCGAGGCCCGGGACTATCGGGACACCCACCGGGAGGCCTCGCCGCTGGTGGTCGCGCCGGGGGCGGTCACCGTGGACACCTCGGACATGGACATGGAGCAGTCCGTGGCGGCGCTGATGGCGCTGGCCGCGGACGCGGGCATCCATCGCTGAACGGGAGGGAGCGCAATGGGTCAGAAATTCTATCGCTTCTGGTGCGGGCTGATACGGCCCATCTACGCCGTGCTGTACCCCGCCGACGTGTCGGGGGCGGAAAACGTGCCCGAGGAGGGCGCGTGCCTGGTCTGCGCCAACCACATCTCCAACCGCGACCCCTTTTATCTGGCGCTGCGGGTGCCCAAGCGGCAGCTGCACTTCATGGCCAAGGCGGAGCTGTTCAAATTCAAGCCCCTGGCCGCCCTCATGCGGGCGCTGATGGCCTTCCCCGTGGGCCGCGGACACAATGACCTGAACGCCATCCGCACCTCCCTCAAGCTGCTGGCCGACGGTCACATCCTGGGCTTGTTCCCCCAGGGCACCCGCAGCCGGGACAACAGCCGCACCCCCATGCTCAACGGCGTCTCCATGATCGCCATTCGGGCCCAGAAGCCCGTCATCCCCGTTTACATCGGCGGGCCCTACAGGCTCTTCAGGCGCACGCCCGTCCGCTTCGGCAAGCCCGTGGACCTGAGCGACCTCGGACGCCGCATGGACGGCGAGACTCTCGCCGCCGCCACAAAGCGCATCGAGGACGCGGTGTGGGGATTAGGGAGTAGGAATTAGGGAGTAGGGAGTAGGGAGTAGGGAGTAGGGAGTAGGCAGTAGGGAGAGGGGGAGAACGGCAGATGTATAGCGTTCTGAAGGAATGTTGGACGTCTTGTATCCTTGGAATATCCCGGAAGTATCTGGTAGGGTTGGCGGTAAAGCGGAAGTTGTCGGGGGACGACCTCTCAGTCACCGACTTCGTCGGCGACAGCTATCCGGGGCCTGCCGGCCCGTTCTCGC
Source organism: uncultured Eubacteriales bacterium (assembly GCA_902799465.1). Taxonomy (GTDB): domain Bacteria; phylum Bacillota; class Clostridia; order Christensenellales; family Aristaeellaceae; genus UBA2862. The sequence goes on along the minus strand of CADCAS010000040.1, from coordinate 55,415 downwards.
TGAAAACAGTCCACTGGACTGTTTTCCGGGCGCTCGAACCCCTGAAAGGGGAGCCAAGAGGAACGTTGGCGCGGAAGCCCTGGCTCCCCTTTCAGGGGAGCTGTCAGCCGGCAGGCTGACTGAGAGGTCGTCCCCCTGTCCCGTCAAATACCCGTTTATTACAGCAAGCCTGAATAACGGCCTCCAGAGAACGCGGCGCTTTCAATAGAAGGCACAGGTTTGCCGTAACTTCCCCTACTCCCTACTGCCTACTGCCTACTCCCTAACATACAGTAAAATATACGTTAATTATACAAATCCGGCAGGAATCCACGGGTGGATAGGCGAAATAACACGGATAGCGAATTGGGTTGTTTTGGCGCGATAAAGTGTTAACGTCGAAAAACGACCCGGCGCGGGGGAGGTCATGGGCCATGGCGGGTGTGTGCCTTGCGCGGCACGCGGGATTCTGTTTCGGCGTGCGGCGGGCCATGGAGACCGCGGAGCGCTGCGCTCCGGCGGTGACCCTGGGACCGATCATCCACAATCCCCAGGCGGTGAAGCGCCTGGAGGGGCTGGGCGTGGTGGCGGTGGAATCGCCTGCGGACGTGCCGGAGGGCGCGCGGGCGGTGATACGCTCCCACGGCATCGGACGGCGGACCTATGAGGCCCTGATGGCCCGGGACTGCGAGGTGGTGGACGCCACCTGTCCCTTTGTGCAGCGCATCCACGAGATGGCGAGGCGCGCGTCGGAGGACGGCGTGCCGCTGATCGTGGTGGGCGAGGATAGACACCCCGAGGTCCAGGGCATATTAGGCTGGACGGAGGGCGAGGCCCACGCGGTGCTAACAGAAGAAGATGTCCAAAATCTCCCGCCCATGACGCGCGCCCGGGTGGTCAGCCAGACCACCATGGCCGAGGCCAAATTCGCCGAGATCTGCGGGCTTCTGAAGGCCCGCGTGCCCGAGCTTGAGATCCAGGCCACCATCTGCCCCGCCACGCGGGACCGGCAGCGGGAGGCCGCGGAGCTCGCCGCGCGGGTGGACGCCATGATCGTCATCGGCGGCCGGGAGAGCTCGAACAGTCGCAAGCTCTACAGGCTCGCCGCTGATATATGCCGCAGGACTTATTTCATCGAGACCGCGGCGGAATTGGACGGCATCCACTTCTCACCGTCCGATACCATAGGGATTACAGCCGGTGCTTCCACACCGGATTGTATAATTAAGGAGGTTGTTGCAAGAATGAACGACATCGAGAAGAAAGTTACCCCTGAAGAGAACCCTGAGATCGAGGCCATGTCCGATGAAGTCATCGACCAGACCTTGGTTCAAATTCGCCCCGGCCAGGTCGTCACCGGCAAGGTCGTGCAGATCACTGAAGACGAAGTCTGCGTCAACATCGGCTACAAGGCTGACGGTATCGTGAAGAAGACTGACCTTTCTTCCACCGATGTCAAGATCGACGACGAGATCGAAGTCGAGGTCGTCAAGGTGAATGACGGCGAAGGCAACGTCCTTCTGTCTCAGAAGAACATCATCAACCGCAAGGCCTGGGAAGAGATCGTGGCCAAGCAGGAGGCCGGCGAGTTCGTCGAGGGCGTGGGCAAGGAAGCCGTCAAGGGCGGCCTGCTGGCCGACGTCGCGGGCATCCGCACCTTCATCCCCGCCTCCCAGCTGTCCCTGCGTTATGTCGAGAAGATCGACGAGTTCGTGGGCCAGAAAATGACCCTGAAGATCATCGAGATCGACAAGGCCAAGAAGCGCATCGTCGCCAGCCGCAAGGCCGTGCTGATGGTCGAAGAGGCCGAGAAGAAGAAGAAGATCTGGGAGTCCCTCGAGGTTGGCTCCATCGTCAAGGGCACCGTGCGCCGTCTGGCGGACTTCGGCGCCTTCGTGGACATCGGCGGCGTGGACGGCCTGGTGCACGTCACCGACCTCAGCTGGGGCCGCGTGAAGCATCCCTCCGACGTGGTGTCCGTGGGCCAGGAGATCGACGTGAAGATCCTGAACGTGGACCCCGAGCGCGAGCGCATCTCCCTCAGCTACAAGCAGACCCAGCCCAAGCCCTGGTCCGTGGCGGATCAGAAGTATCCCGTGGGCTCCGTGGTGGAGGGCAAGGTCGTCCGCATCACCACCTTCGGCGCTTTCGTGGAGCTCGAGCCCGGCCTGGACGGCCTGGTGCACATCTCCCAGTGCGCCCTGACCCGCATCGCCAAGGTCGAGGACGCCGTGAACGTGGGCGATATCGTCCGCGTCAAGGTGCTTGACGTCAATACCGAAGCCAAGCGCATCTCCCTCTCCATCCGCGAGGTGCTCGAGGACGAGGCCATGGATTCCGTGGCCGATGACGGCGCCTACGACATCCCCGGCGAGGATGAGGTTCAGGAATAATCCCACATATCTTTAAGGCGGCACGCAGGTGCCGCCTTTTTCACGGCTCACGCATGAATGCGTGAGCCTGTCGCGCAAAATCTGCGGATTTTGCGCGAGGGAGGGAGGGACGCGGAAATTCGCGCCTGACGACACGAATTTCCTGACTGGCAGGTGCGCCTGACGACACGAATTTCCTGACTGGCAGGTACCGATTCCCAGTCGAAATCGCAAGCGATTTCTTTGTGGGAATCCACATGCTTAGGCGTTGCCGGCACATGTGATGGAAACAGGTACGACTCGTAACCTTTCTGTAAGATTCCAAGCGGTCTTGGCATTTATGCGTGAGCGCGTGCCGCCTTTTTCTGTGCCGGTTGACAATGTGGACACGATCGTGTACAATATTGTCGGGAGGTGTTGCTATGGAGTTTTATTCTGTGCGGGACATGCGAACGGCCTCCGGCGCGATGTGGAGTAGGCTGGCGCAGGGGGACGAGGTGGTCATCACCAACAACGGCAAGCCCTCGGCGCTGATGATCGAGATTCCCGAGGGAGGCTTTGACGAGACGGTGCAGGCGGTGCGGCAGGCGCGGGCGATGATCGCCATGAACCGCATGCGCCGCAGGGCCGCCGAGGCGGGCTACATGTCCGACGCGGAGATCGAGGCCGCCATCGCCGAGGCGCGCCGGGGGGACGGCGCATGAACGTCGTATTGGATACCAACGTGCTGGTCTCGGCGCTGTGGTCGCCGGGGCGCAGACCGTGGGAGATCGTCAACGCGGTGCTGGCGCGGCGATTCACGCTGTGCTATGATTTCAGGATACTGGAGGAATATGAACGGGTGCTGCGCTATCCCAAATTCCGGTTTCAGGAATGGGAGATCCGGGCGCTGCTGGAGCCGATGGTCAAGGCGGGCATCTCCGTGGTGGCGGACCCGCTGCCGCAGATACCCTTTTCGGATGAGAGCGACCGCAAGTTCTACGAGGTCGCGCGCTTCTGCGGCGTGCCGCTGGTGACGGGCAACCTGGCCCACTTTCCGGAGGAGGCGTCGGTGATGTCCGTGGCGCGGTTTTATGAGATGTATATGCAATGATCGACAGCGGGGACATGGCGTCCCCGCTGTCGTCATTTGATCTCGATCCCCGCCTCCAGAAACTTCTCCCGCATGGTCGCGTTGCCCTTGGTGAGCTTTTTGATGGTGAGGTCCTGGGCCTTGTCGTTGGCGAGGCGGAGCTGGTTATCAGACTTGGTGAGCATCTCCTTGACCTTTTCCAGATGCTTGATGGTCTCGTCGATCTCGGAGATGGCCTTGTCGTAGTGCTGCTTGGCCAGCTGGTAGTTGCGGCCGAACTTGTCCTTGAAGTCCATCATGGCCTGCTCGAACTGGCGCACGTCGATGTTCTGCTGCTGGGCGGCGGCCAGCTCCCGCCGGGTCTGGACGGAGGAGAGGGCGGCGTTGCGCAGCAGGGAGATGAGGGGGATGAAGAACTGGGGGCGGATGACGTACATCTTCTCGTGGCGGTAGGACATGTCCACGATGCCCACATTGTAGTATTCGCTGTCGGGCTCCAGCATGGACACCAGCACGGCGTATTCGCAGCTCTTCTTCCTGCGGTCCTTGTCCAGCTTGTCCAGAAAGTCCTCGTTGCGGTGCTTCTTTTCGGTGGCGTCGGCCTCGTTCTTCATCTCGAACATGATCGACAGCAGGGGGATGCCGTCGGGGGTCTCCTCGCGGTAGACGAAGTCGCCCTTGGTGCCCTCCACCACGTCGTTGTCCTTCTCGAAGTAGGCGTTGGGGAAGGCCATCATGCGCACCTGATTGAAGGACGTGAGGCAGTGCTGCTCCAGGCTCTCGCCGATCATCTTGGTGGACTGGCGCAGCTTGAAGTCCTTGTACTGCTCGATCTCCGCCTCCAGCCGCCGGACCTCCACGCTGTGGGACTCCCGCAGGCCCTGCTCCCGGAGCGCGGCGGCCTGCTTCTCCTGCACGATCTCGCCGTTCAGCCGCACGATCTCGGTGTCCCGGTCCCGGACGGCGTTGGCCACGGCCAGCTGTCTGTCGGTGTCGGTGGCGGCGAGTTTGGCCTTGAGCTGGACGATCTCCCGCTCCCGGTCCGCCACGGCCTGGAGCCGCTGGGCCTCCATGGCCTGGCGCTGGGTCTCGGCGGCCTGCTTCTCATGGGCCAGCAGGCCCTGGAGGCGGGTGATCTCGGTCTGCTGCCGCTGGGTGGCGCTGTCCACGGCGTGCTTCTGGTTCGCCTCCGCGGACTTGGCACGCTCCTGGAGCCGGGCGATCTCCCGGTCCTTGTCCGCCAGGGCACGGGCGCTGCGCGCCTCGGCCTCCGTCAGCGCGGCCCGCTGTTTGGCCTCCAGCTCACGGTGCAGCGCCTCCGCGCGGCCGGCCACCTCGTCCTCGAATTGCTGGTTGCGCACCTGGGCGGCGATGGCCGCGTACCCCGCCTCGTCCACCTGAAAGACCTCCCCGCAGTGGGGGCATTTGATTTCGTTCATGTGGGAACTCCTTTGTGGATCGGTTGTGACAAATCGCTATCGATTTGAATTGAGAATGGAAAATGGAAAATGGAGAATGGAGAATTCATGTGGAAATCCTTGCGGATTTCTTTGATATAAAGGCCGTAACTGTGCGCAACACCGCCGCTTATACGGTTTAATCAAACAGATCCGCGGGATTTGCACCATCATTCTCCATTTTCAATTCGGGCTTCAGCCCTGCATATGCATGTTTATGGAAGTATGTCGCCCGGAACCATCCCTCACGCCTCCAGGCGCAGCGCGGCGTGGGCGTTTTGCCAGAGCTGTTCGGAGAGGACTTCGGGGTCCTCGTTTCGGAATTCCGCCAGCTTTTGGAAGGTGTGGACGATGAAGGACGGCTCGTTGCGGCGGCCGCGCAGGGGAACGGGGGCCATGTAGGGGCAGTCGGTCTCGATGAGCAGCCGATCCGCGGGGGTGTTCTGGGCCACCTCCCTGAGCTTCGGCGCGTTCTTGAAGGTCAGCGCCCCGGAGAGGGAGATGTAGAAGCCCAGGTCCAGGTAGACCTTCGCCGCCTCCCAGCTGCCGGTGTAGCAGTGCATGATGCCCGCGGGCGCCTTCCCGGTCCTCGCCCGGGCGCGGAGCATGTCCATGCAATCGCCGTGGGCCTCCCGGATGTGGAGCTGCACGGGCATGTCCAGCGCGCAGGCCAGGTCCAGCTGGAGGTCGAACACCCGCCGCTGGACGTCCCGGGGCGACAGGTCGTAGTGGTAATCCAGCCCGATCTCCCCCAGCAGGCGGCACTTCGGGTGGGCCAGGTACCGCCGCAGCGTGGCCTCCGCGTCCGCGTCCCAGCCCGAGGCGTTGTGGGGATGCACCCCGATGGCGGCGTACAGGAAATCGTACCGCTCCGCCAGGTCGAACACCTGCGCCTGGTTGGGGATCTCCTCCCGGGGATCGGCCACCACCAGCGCCCGCCGGACCCCGGCGTCCAAAAACCGCTGGATGACCGCGTCCCGGTCCTCGTCAAATTTGGGGTCTGCGATGTGACAGTGGGTATCGAATAATCTCATGGCTGCTCCTTGCTCTGTCGGGTGTGGGTTGCGGGGAAAGAAGGGCTTTTTTCAGATATGGGGTCGCTGCTGATGTGAAAAAAAGATCTCACATCGCCATTTCATCGTAGGGAAAGCTATTGGCGTAAATGGTTTCGGGAGCGATGTCAATATCCCCATCCATCCATGTGACCGCACCGTGGTCGATGCTTGCCGCTTTGAAGACAGATTCGTCCTTCAGCGGCTGAAAAGCGGGGTACTCCAGAAGCTGCGTCGCGTCGTAGAGGCGGCGCTCACCGGATGCGAATGTAACCAACATCATCAGGTCGTCCAGAGGCTTTACGGCGGACACGCGCATGTCCTGAACCTCCGTTCCGGCATAGGCGATGCCATTCACTACATACATATCGTACCCTCCTTAAGCCAGGGGCTTGATCTTGTCAAACGCCTCGCCGCGAACCGCCTTGTTCCATGCGGCATAGGCTTCTTCCTCGTGAAGCGCCAGCCAGCCTACGACCATTTTCAGCTGCCGCACCGGCAGTGAGCCCGCCAGCAGTTCTCCATCAATGCCGATCGAAGCCTGATAGTCTCCATACTATACATGCACATGGGGCTTGTTGTGCTGGACGGTATCGTTAAACAGCATCTTGACCACAATGCCGCCAAACCGGCTCAATTCGGGCATGAGAATCAGCCTCCTTCATACATACAGTATGGCACAGAAAACCAGGGCCGACAAATGGAGATGACCAGGGATTTGTCAAAGCGCCGCTCCAAAGAGTGGAGAGTGAGGAGTGGATAGTTAAACAGTGAGCTGTCGCGGGCTGTTCAGAATAGCGTCAGCCGCTATTGTATTCTCCACTCTCCATTTTCCACTTTCTAAATACTCCGCTCATCCCCAGTACTTCCTGTCCAGCGTCCTGTACTGCACGGCCTCTGCGATCTGGGCCTCTTCGATCTCATTGAAGCCGTCCAGGTCGGCGATGGTGCGGGCGACCTTGAGGATGCGGGTATAGGCGCGGTTGGAGAGCTTGAGGCGCTCGGTGGAGGCGAGGAGCAGGGCCTGGGCCTCCCGGGTCATGTTGCAGGCGCGGGCGAGGGTGCGGGCGTTGAGCTCCGCGTTGGCGTGGATGCCGATGGTCTTATAGCGCTCCAGCTGCACCTGCCGGGCGGCCTCCACGCGCTTTCGGATGCTGTCGCTGGATTCGGACAGCGCGGTGTCGGAGAGGTTCTCGGCGGGGATGGACTCCACCTCGATGTGCATGTCGATGCGGTCCAGCAGCGGGCCGGAGATGCGGTTCAAATACCTGCGGATCTCGTTGGGCGTGCAGCGGCATTGCTTGGTGCGTGAGCCCAGGTTGCCGCAGGGGCAGGGGTTCATCGAGCAAACCAGCACGAAGCGGGAGGGGTAGGTGGACTGGGCGTTGACGCGGGTGATGGTGACGAAGCCGTCCTCCATCGGCTGCCTGAGCGCCTCCAGCACGTCCCGGCGGTATTCGGGCAGCTCGTCCAAAAACAGCACGCCGTTGTGGGCCTTGCTGATCTCGCCGGGCAGGGCGTTGGGGCCGCCGCCCACCAGGCTGGCGTGGGAGGCGGTGTGGTGGGGCGAGCGGAAGGGGCGCTCGGTCAGCAGTCCCGAGGGCGGCACGATGCCCGCCACCGAGTGGATGCGGGTGGCCTCCAGCGCCTCCTCGAAGGTCATGTCGGGCAGTATGGTGGGCATGCACCGGGCCATCAGCGTCTTGCCCGAGCCGGGCGGGCCGATGAGCAGCACGTTGTGGCCGCCCGCCGCGGCGATCTCCAGGGCGCGCTTGGCCAGGGCCTGGCCCTTGACGTGGCAGAAGTCCTCGCTGTACTGGCGGCGGCTGATCAGGGCCTGATAGGCCACCGGCTCCACCGGGTCGATGGGCAGCTCCCCGGTGAAGTGCCGCGCCGCGGCCCACAGTGAGGCCACCGGGTAGATCTCCAGCCCCTCCACGCAGCTGACCTCGTTGACGTTGTCCCGGGGCAGCATCACCCGGCGCACGCCCCGCTCCCGCGCGGAGATCACCATGGGCAGCGCCCCGCGCACCGGGCGCACGCTGCCGTCCAGGGACAGCTCGCCGAATACGCAGGTGTCCCGGAGGGCCTCCTGCGGCGCGATGCCCATGCAGGTCAGTATGCCCAGGGCGATGGGCAGGTCGTAGGAGGGGCCCTCCTTCTTCTGGTCGGCGGGGGCCAGGTTCACCGTCAGGCGCGCGCTGGGGAAGGCGAAGCCGCTGTTCTTCAGCGCCGCCCGCACCCGCTCCCGGCTCTCCTTCACCGAGGCGTCCGGCAGGCCCACGATCTCGAACATCGGCATGCCCTGCCCCAGGTTCACCTCCACGTCCACCGCGAACCCGTCGATGCCGCTGAGCCCGCAGCTGGAGACGAAAGCAAGCATGGCGCGGCCTCCTTCTTTATTGTAATTGGGAATTGGGAATTGGGAATTGGGAATGAAGGTGGAAATCCTGCGGATTTCCTGGATTTGATCCTGCGGGATCATGGACCGCGGGTGTTTGGTCTTCCCGTAAAATTGGGGGTTGCGGGAGAGAGGGATTAGGGAATAGGGATTAGAAAATGCCGCTGCCGCGATTTCTATTGAAAACGTAACTATTCAGTCGCCCAGGGATGACTCCCTCAGTCAGCCTGCGGCTGACAGCTCCCTCGGAGAGGGAGCCTGGACGGGAGTCCTTTGGTGTTAATGCGTATCCAAAAGCCTCCCTCTCTGAGGGAGGTGGCCCGCGAAGCGGGTCGGAAGGAGTCAACGACTGAACAGATACTTGAAAACATAGAAATAGTCCGCGCGGCAGCCACTATTTCTAATCCCTAATCCCTCTTTCCTGATCCCTCCCCGTCACTCCGTCCATTATCAATTTCCGGTTTGTCCTGCCGCCCCGTAGATGAACTCGTGGAGCAGGCGGGCGTTGGTGGTGAAATCGGGGCGGATGCACCAGACGCGCTGCTTGCCGAAGGTATAGGTGCCGGACTGGTAGGTGTCCTCGGCGGGGAGGCGGAACTCGGCGATGTGGTCCAGGTCCACGTCGAGGCCCACGGCGGCGATGGTCATCAGCTGGGTCATGTCCAGGTTGGTCTCCACGCAGCCCAGCATCCCCATCACCACGCCCACGATGGTGTCGGGGGTCTCCTTCTGGATGCGGCGGGCGAGCAGGGTCAGCACGTAGCGTCCCCGCTCGACCCGCTTGTAATCGGAGTCGATCCTGCGGATGCGGGCGTAGGCGGTGGCCTGGTTGCCGTTCAGGTGGGCGTCGGAGCCGTATTCCATCAGCCGCTCCATGCCCGAATAGGGGGACAGATCGAACAGGCCCAGGTTCAGCGCGTCCATCTCCTCCAGGGTCACGTCCATGTCCAGCCCGCCCAGCCGGTCGATGATCTCGGCCATGCCGCTGAGATTGACCAGGGCGAAGTACTGTATATTGGTGCCGAAGCACTCGTTGACGGTGCGCATGGCCAGCTCCGGGCCGCCCTGCGCGCAGACGGAGGACAGCTTGCCGCTCTTGGACCTGCCGTCCATGGTCACCCACATGTCCCGCATCAGCGAGGTCAGCTTGGCCTGCTTGCGCGCCAGGTTCAGAGACAGGATCACCATGCCGTCGGTGTCGCCGTACTCCCGGGACGTGCGCCGGTCCGAGCCCAGCAGCAGTATGTTCAGCCAGTCGTCCGGCAGGCCCTCCGTCACGGCGTAGGTGTCCACATTGTACATCTCGTCCTCCACCGCCGCCTGTCCGAAGGGGTCCTCGGCCAGGGCCGCGGCGCACACCAGCGCCAGCGCGATCAGCAGCGACAGCAGTTTTTTAGTCATCAACGGTCATATCCTCCGTAAGGCGCGCATCAGTGGCGGGAGTCCGGCGCGCGGGCCGATCCGCCCCCTCCATTATACCAGCCGTCGCCACAAAAAGCAATCCGCCCCGCGCGTCAAGGCGCGGGGCGGTGAATATGATTTGTTTATTCCTCCGGCAGCAGCAGGCCGTAGCTGCCGTCGTTGCGGCGATAGAGCACGCTCATGGTATCGGTTTCGGAATTCATAAAGAGGAAGAAATTGTGGCCGAGCAGCTCCATCTGGGTGATGGCGTCCTCCACGTCCATGGGCTTGACGGAGAAGCGCTTCACGCGGACCACATCGTAATTGGCCTCCTCATACACGGGCTCGATGGTCTCGGCGGCCTCGGTGACTTCGGCGCGGGCCTCCCTGATCTGCTTGCCCATCTTGGTGCGATAGCGGCGGATCTGGCTTTCCAGCTTGTCCACGGCGCGGTCGATGGAGAGGTACATGTCGTTGCTGTTCTCCTCGGCGCGCAGGATCAGGCCGTTGACGCTCATGGTGATTTCCGCGATATTCCTGCCGCCGCGCTGCTGCTTGAAGCGCACGATGGCTTCGGGCTCCTGGGTGAAGTAGCGCTCCAGCTTGGAAAGCTTCTTTTCGGCCCTGGCCTTGAGGCTGTCCGAAACCACGTCTTTGCCGGAATAGACAAACTTCATTTTCATCGCTCCTTTATATCCAAATGACGTTTACCCGCCCCCGGTCTCCCGGGCGCGCGTCCTGTCAACGCCTGTTTTAACTATTCGACAATCCCCGCCCGTATTCCTGCCTGTTTTGAGAAAATATTTACTTTTTGTGAAATTATAAGCAGGGGTTATGACTTGGGGTGCGGGGGAAAAGGCAACAGGGAACAGGGAACAGGCAACAGGGAACAGGGAACAGGAATGGCGGCTGCCGCGCGCACCACAGGGGCTGCTGCCGCCCGCCCAATACCGATGCGATATGAACAACCTGACGAGCGACGCGCCGCCATCCCAACGTAACCCGGCTATTCCTGTTCCCTGTTCCCTGTTCCCTGTTCCCTTTTGCCTTTTGCCTGTTGCCTGTTGCCTGTTCCCTGTCGCCTGTTGCCTGTTCCCTGTTGCCTGTTGCCTGTTCCTTGTCCCGCCCGACCGCCGTATCCCGCGGCCTTCCGCTTCTTCCACGCCCCGGCCTCCTCGCGCTGGAAGACCACGTTGCCCGGGGCGCTCTTGGCGGCGTCGACGAGAAAGACGGAGAACCTGCGTATGCCGGACATGAACCGCTGGCTCTTCCGGTCGCGCTCGTCGGCGTCCTTTTGCCCGGCCATATCGGAGAGGAACTTTTCCCACTTGCCGGTGGTGACGGCGGAGGCGATCTGCTCGGGCACGACGGCGATGAGCTGCCGCCCCTTTTCGGTGGAGACGATGCTCTTGCCCTTCCTGCGGGCGTAGCCCACCTGGATGAGGCGTTCGATGATGGCGGCGCGGGTGGCGGGCGTGCCGAGGCCGGAGGACTTCATCTGCTCCCGCAGGGTCTCGTCCTCGATGTCGCGCCCGGCGTTTTCCATCAGGTTCAGAAGCGAGGCGTCGGTGTGGGGGAGGGGCGGCTTGGTCTTGCAGGCCTTGACGGCGGCCTTCTTCACCGTCCGGGTGTCGCCCGTGTCGAGCACCGGCAGCGGCGGCTCCCTGTCCTCGGATTTTTCGTCGCGGTACAGCGCCCGCCAGCCCTCCACGACGGGCATGGCCCCGGTGGATTTGAAATCGTGTTCGCCCACCCGGGTCGTGACCCGGGCGGACTCATATTCATAGCCGGGATAGTGCGCCGCCACGAGCCGCCGCACGATCATATCGTAGAGCCCGCGCTCGTCGCTGCTCAGCCGGGACAGGTCGGCGGTCTTGTCGGTGGGCACGATGGCGTGGTGGTCGGACACCTTGGCGTCGTCGTAGAAGCGGCGCAGGTGCATGGCCATGTCCATCTGCGGCGCGTTGACGAAATCGGCGTAGGGCTGGGGCAGCCGCCGCAGCGTCTGTTCGATCTTCGGCTTCATGTCGTCGGGCAGATAGCGGCTGTCGGTGCGGGGATAGGTGACCAGCTTGTGGGTCTCATAGAGCGCCTGGGCCAGCTTGAGGGTCTTATCCGCGGAGAAGCCCAGGCGGCGGTTGGCCTCGCGCTGGAGGCTGGTCAGGTCGTAGAGCTGGGGCGGCGGCGTGCGCTTGCGCTCGCGGACGCTCTCGGTCACGGTCCCGGTCTGCCCGGTCACGGCCTTGCGCACGGCCTGGGCCTGCTCCGCGGAGGCGCAGCGGGTCTGCTTCGTGGCGGGGTCCACCCACAGCCCGGTGTAGTCCCCGAAATCGGCGCGAATCTCCCAGTAATCCTGCGGCACGAACCGCTCGATCTCCTCATCCCGCTTTACGATCAGGTTCAGCGTGGGGGTCTGCACCCGCCCGATGGACAGGTGGGCGTTATATTTCAGCGAAAACGCGCGGCTGGCGTTCATGCCCACCAGCCAGTCGGCCTCCGAACGGCACCGCGCCGAGGCGTACAGCGCGTCGTAATCGCTGGCGGGCCGCAGCCGCTGGAAGCCCTGCTGGATGGCGGCGTCGGTCATGGACGAAATCCACAGCCGCTCCACCCGCTTGCGGCACCCGGCCATGCGGTAGATATAGCGGAAGATCAGCTCGCCCTCCCGGGCCGCGTCGGTGGCGCATATTAATGAAGCGATTTCATCGGAGAGCATCCAGCCCCGGATCACGGCGAACTGGTCCCGCGTCGCCGGCAGCACCTTCAGCGGGATCTCCTCCGGCAGCATCGGCAGCTGCGCCATGCTCCACTTTGCCCAGGCCGGGTTCGTCTCCCCCGGCTCGGCCAGCGCCACCAGATGCCCGATGGCCCAGGTCACCACGTATTCCTCGCCCACCAGGCAGCCCTCGCCCCGGCCCCTGACCCCCAGCACCCGCGCGATGTCCCGCGCCACCGAGGGCTTTTCCGCCACGATCAGCTTTTTTGTCATATTTACCTCACAAAGGGCCAACGCCCATCCCGCCCATTATACCACACGCGCCCCCGCGAATAAAGACATCCCCGCGCAATTTCCCGCAAATTCCCGTCCCATTCCAAACATAACCTACCCCATCCCAACCGGAGTCGGGAATCTCCCGTCTCATTCCCGCCGCAATAGACCAGGGTATGTCATGCTTGGGGCGAGGTTTGCGCATATTTCGGGGTTGCGGCTGATTGGTTTCTTCTATTATATTGGAGGGAAAAGGGGTGACGAGGGAACAGGGATGACGAGGGAACAGGCAACAGGGAACAGGGGGACGGGGATGACGAGGCAACAGGGAACAGGCAACAGGGAACAGGGGGACGGGGATGACGAGGCAACAGGGAACAGGCAACAGGGAACAGGAAGAGCCGCTGCCGCGCGGCCGGCCTACGGGGGAAGCCAAGAGGAAATGATAGATACTATAATCATTTCACCATGTACGCGGCAGCCCCGTCCCCCACCAGAGACCAGGCCCTGCCTATCGTCCCCCAAAAGCCTTCCCCTTCAGGGGAAGGTGGCAGCCCAAAGGGCTGACGGAAGAGGTTCCCCGTCCTCCCACCAGAGACCAGGCCCTGACCGCCGTCCCCAAAGCCTTCCCCTTCAGGGGAAGGTGGCAGCCCGAAGGGCTGACGGAAGAGGTTCCCCGTCCTCCCAACAGAGACCAAAGCCCTGCCTATCGTCCCCCAAAAGCCTTCCCCTTCAGGGGAAGGTGGCAGCCCGAAGGGCTGACGGAAGAGGTTCCCCGTCCTCCCAACAGAGACCATGCCCTGACCACCGTCCCCCAAAAGCCTTCCCCTTCAGGGGAAGGTGGCAGCCCGAAGGGCTGACGGAAGAGGTTCTCGTCATTTCAATATCTTCTATTTTAATGCGCAGAAACCCGCCCCATCCGACCCCGAAGGGCCAGCGAAAGGCCGTCCGCCAAATACCGCTTCGCCATGTACGCCCCGGCGACGGCGCACTGCCCAGCGCAACCGGCCCGTTCCCCTGTTCCCTGTTCCCTTATCCCTCATTTGTCGCGCTCTACACCACATACTTCCCTCAAATGTCTCCATCCCGTCGAATTGGACCAGAAATTGGTAGTTTGTGGCGGGGCCGGGCGGGGGGATCGGCGGGGGTGCGGGGCGCAATCGGGCCGTAATTGGACGATGTCGGGCGCAAATCCGCAGAACCGCCCAGGCTTTGCCACTTTTGTGTCATAATTGACAGTCGTCGAGGTATTTTAACACCCCATTTTCCTGCAATTATCGTTTTCGCCCATGTCACAATACTGAAATATGTTTGCCCTCATTCTGACAATCACTGGCGAATTTTGACTAAAATTTGCCAATCACGCCCGGTTGGAATCAATTTGTGTCACAATTTCACAAAAATTTTCATAACTCTGCCGTAAGAAAAATAACATTTCAATCCTCGGGACGGTATTGACTAAAGTGCCGGATTTGATGTATAATGATACTGCAATTAATTCCCAGCGACCACACGCCCGGGAATAATATTGAAGGAGGATTGCATCATGAATTTGCGTAAGTTGTTGTGTGGACTGCTGGCCTTGTGCCTGCTGCTGACCATGGCTCCCGCAGCGCTCATGGAAGAAGCGCCCGTGGAAGAAGTGGTCGTCGAACTGGGCGGCGAGGAAGTCGCTGCTGTTGAAGAGGCTCCCGAAGAGATCGAGAACGAAGTGGACGACGCCGGCGACGCCTTCTCCGGCTATGACCGTGAGTTCTATGAGAACGATTTCGAACTCACCGGCAACGGCATTGCCGACATTGACAAGGATGGCGGCAGAGTGAAGTTCTCCATCGAGGATGATCTGGAGGATTATTACATCGAGAAGGTCACCGTCTCTTCCGGCAGCACGCTGATTGAGAAGCCTGTCTTTACCGCCACCGACGTGACCATCATCGGCGCCGGCAAGAAGGCTGGCAAAGCCAAGGTCAAGGTTCTGCTGTATCACCTGGTTCGCGGCAGCAAGGACAAGAAGACCTTCACCCTGACCATCAATGTCTACGACGCCAACACCGCCCAGAAGGTCAAGCTGTACAATGACGAATTCGAGGTCGACTCGACCATGACCTACGATGTAACTGACGGTGAGGATTGGTTCTGGGCTGATGTCCTGCCCGAAGGCGTCATGACCGATGTCATCTGGAAGTCTTCCAGCCCCTCTGTCGCCAAGGTCACCTATTGGAACACCTCCGCGACGCTTGAGGCCACCCGTGCCGTCACCCGTGCTCAGGCTGATGTGGATTTACTGAAGGCGACCAAGAAGATGCTGGAAGATGAGGCTGACGAACTCGAGGATGAACAGGAAAAGCTCGATGCTGAGAGCTCAGCGTTTGAAGCCGAAGCCGAAGCAAAGCTTGAAGAGTTGAGTAATGCGGCTACGGATGCTGAGGCGGCACTTGCGGATATCGATGAAGAAACCGATCCCGCTGGGTATGCCAAGGCTGAGAAAGCGGTAGAGGATGCTAATAAAGCTTATGAAGAATATGCGGAGGAAGTAGAAGATAAGACCGAAGAGTATGATAAGAAGCAGGAAGCCCTCGATAAAGCTATTCAGCAGAATTCTGAAGCTCAGGATACGAACGAGGCGGCTCTGACTGAGGCTGAAGCAGCTTTGGATGCGGCGAAGGAAGAAGCCGAGAATGTGGATGACGATGCGATCTATCACAACGCCCGCATCGAGTTCCTGAAGAAGGGCACCGCCACCATCACTGCCACCGCCAACGCGGGCAACAAGAAGGCTTCCTTCAAGATCAAGGTTACTGACAAGTATGCTCCCACCAAGGTCAGCATCGCTTCCGGTATCGCGAATGTGAAATATTACGAGAAGTTAGACGAGTACAGCCAGCCCTACATCGTGACTGCCTCCACCCGGGTGGGCGTTGGCGATGAGATTGCGCTGATCGCTTCTGTCGATCCCGCCGGACTGGGCCATGAGGACAAGGTTACCTGGTCCCTGAGCAACTCCAAGGCGGTTCTGGAATCCAAGAAGGGCGAGATCGTTGGGCTGAAGGGCAAGACTCCCGGCAAGGTTAAGGTTACCGCCAAGACCCACAACGGCAAGAAGGCTACCGTTACCATCACTGTTGTCGATCCCAACACTCCCAGCGCGATCAGCTTCTATGCCTATGACGAGTTCGATTACGCGGAGACCGGTGACGTCACTAAGGTGGCCGGCATTGAGCGCGACCTTTATAACGAGCTGCTGACCGAGAGAGGCGAAGCCAAGGGCGACACCAAGGTCAACTATCGCAAGCCTTCCATCACCGTAGCTACCGTTTATCCCGAGATCACTACTGCATCCAAGAACACTTTGACGAATTGGAGCCTGAATCGTGATCAGTACGCGAACCTGAAGGTTTCCACTGACAACAAGAAGGTGGCCAAAGTTTCCGGCATGAAGTATGATGCCAAGAAGGATAGCTACTACTTCACCGTGACCGCCGTTGGCAAGGGCACCTGCAACATCACCGTGAAGACCAAGGACGGCAAGGTTTCCGCCAAGCTGCCCGTGCGCATTACCAATGACCACGAGATCGTTGGCATTGAGATCATCAACAACAAGGATAAGGTCGAAGTCGGTTCCACCCTGGATCTCGATGACTACATTATCCTGGTTGCTGCCAACGCTCGCGAAGCCTGGGGTGAGGTCGATGTTGCTCCCTCCAGCAGCTACAAGAGTAAGGTTTCTGTCGACAAGGCCGCCTACACCGTGGATGTCAAGAAGTCCGGCACCATCCTGCTGAAGGTTAAGGCTAACGGCAAGAGCGCCAAGCTTCAGCTTGAGGCCTACAAGTAATAAACCTACCCTCTGTCCCCTGCAAAAGCAGGGGACTTTTTCAATGGGAGGTTTACGCAAGCATCGGGGGAGGGGGCGACCTCTCAGTCAGCCTAACGGCTGACAGCTCCCCTGGAAGGCAATGTCATCAACTTAAGCTGTGTGGTCTCCAAAAGCCTTCCCCTTAAGGGGAAGGTGGGCCGCGCAGCGGGTCGGAAGAGGTGTCCCCACTGGGATAAGATCGTCTATCGGAATAGACGAACGAGGTGTAACGGGGACACCTCTTCAGTCTGCTTCGCAGACAGCTTCCCCTAAAGGGGAAGCCTTTTGGGCGCGACGGCAGGTATTTTTTCCTTAAGTTGATGACATTGCCCTGGAAGGGGAGCCAAGGCTGACGCTCTGTCTTCCTCTTGGCTCCCCTTCCTTTCAGGGGAGCTGTCGCCGACGAAGTCGGTGACTGAGAGGTCGTTCCCCGTTGCCTCGGACAATTTCCACTTATCACAGCAGAACTGAATAGATACAATGGCACATTTATCGCCGGTCCCTCTTGGCTCCCCTTTCAGGGGAGCTGTCGCCGACGAAGTCGGTGACTGAGAGGTCGTTTCTCCCATCCCTGCGAATATGAGATTGCCGCGCAGAAAGAATGGCTATGTGATTCATGCGACTTTTTGGCCAAAACCTGACCCCCCATTGACATAAAAGCGGCGGATTTGATATAATATAGATGTAACTGTTCAGTCGCGGACTCCTTCCGACCCGCTTCGCGGGCCACCTCCCTCAAAGAGGGAGGCTTTAGGGCTCCCGTTCAGGCTCCCGTCCAGGCTCCCGTCCAGGCTCCATCTCCGAGGGAGCTGGCAGCCGAAGGCTGACTGAGGGAGTTGAGGGAGCTGGCAGCCGAAGGCTGACTGAGGGAGTTGAGGGAGCTGTCAGCCACAGGCTGACTGAGGGAGTCGTCCCTGGGTGACTGAATAGTCACATATGGATAAGAACACGACACGGGCAGGTGTTTTATATGAAGCGGATCATGCTGGCTTTGGCGCTGGCGATATGTCTTTGTCCCCTGGCGTTTGGGGAGGGAAAGACGGCGGCGAGCGACGACGCATGGGTGCAGGTGAACCGGGCCTGCGAGCTGCGGGAAAAGCCGGAGGGCGACGCGGAGGCCGTGGCGAAGGCCCCCAAGGACGCGGAGCTGGACTACATCGGCAAGTCCCCCAACGGCAAATGGTATCACGTGCGCTACAAGGGCGTCAGTGCCTGGATCGAGGCCAAGGACGGCGCGCTCAAGTGGGCGACGTTTTATTGAGTGGGATATACGGCAAGGCGACAATTCCATTGGAATTGTCGCCTTGCTTTGGAAGGGAACAGGGAACAGGGAACAGGCATACAACAGGCAACAGGGAACAGGCAACAGGCAACGGGCAACTGGCAACGGGCAACAGGCAACGGGCAACGGGGAACAGGCAACGGGCAACGGGGAACAGGCAACAGGCAACAGGCAACAGGCAACAGGCAACAGGGAACAGGAATGGCTTGAGTCCGTAGGGGCGGCGATGCGCCGCCCGCCAGGTAGTACGTATTGTTTCGGTATGGGGCGGGCGGCCATTGGCCGCCCCTACAGAGTACGCGGCAGCCGCTATTCCTGTTCCCTGTTGCCTGTTGCCTGTTGCCTCGTCTCCCTGCTCTCTGTTCCCTGGCCATAGGCCCCGAACATTTACCATCTCAACACAAAACCCCTTGCAAATGCCGCGGGAAGCGGGTATTATTATCTTGAATGGGGACGGCGCTTGGGGCTGTCCGAAAAGCGAGAGAAAGGGAGTTATTTCCATGAGCATCTTGAAGAAGCGCTTTGGCGTGCTGCCGGACGGCAGGGAGACAGACCTTTACATCCTGACCAACGCCTCGGGGGCGTCGGTGGAGATCACCAACTACGGCGGCATCATCCGCGCCATCAACGTGCCGGACAAGTCGGGCAAGCTGGACAGCGTGGTGCTGGGCTACAACGACGTGAACGGCTACATCCCCACCGTGGGCTACATCGGCGCGCTGATCGGGCGCGTGGGCAACCGCATTGCCAACGGCGAATGCGAGCTGAACGGCCAGAAGCTGCATCTGGCGAAGAACGAGGGCGGCGTCACCCATCTGCACGGCGGCGACATCGGCTTCAACCTCAAGCTGTGGGACGTGACCCCCATCGAGGGCATTTGCGAGGATCACCTCATCATGAAGTACGTCAGCCCCGACGGCGAGGAGGGCTATCCCGGCACGCTGCGGGTGATGGTGACCTATACCTTCACCGACGAGAACGAGCTGATGCTGCGCTACGAGGCCGTCTCCGACAAGGACACGCTGTGCAACCTGACCAACCACAGCTATTTCAACCTCTGCGGCGAGTCCAGCGGCAAGAAGATCGTGGATCACACCTTTGAATTGAACTGCGATACCTTCACCGTGGTGGACGAGCGCTGCATCCCCACCGGCGAGCAGCGCGACGTCACCGGCACGCCCTTCGATTTCCGCAAGCCCACACGCTGCGGCGACCGGCTGGACATGACCCCCAATGACGAGCAGCTGGGCTTCGGCCACGGCATCGACCACAACTTCAATATCAACGACTTCGAGGCCGGGCTGCGCTTCGCGGCCGAGGTGGTCGATCCCGATTCCGGGCGCGTGATGGACGTGTTCACCGACATGCCTGCCGTGCAGTTCTATTCCGCCAACGGGCTTGAGGGCGTGCATCCCGGGCGCTCCGGCCGGGTGTACGGCGTCCACGAGGGCTTCTGCCTGGAGACCCAGTTCGCGCCCGATTCCATCAACCATCCCGAATTCATCGACTCCGTGCTCCGCGCCGGGGAGAAGTACGACTTCACCACCATCTTCGCCTTCGACGTGGCGGAGGATCTATAACAGTATCATCGACGGAAGGACAGCATCAACATGGAAGTCAGAACCCGATTCGCGCCGAGTCCCACGGGCTACATGCATCTGGGCAACCTGCGGACGGCGCTTTACACCTATCTCTGGGCGCGCCGGAAGGGCGGCAAATTCATACTGCGCATCGAGGACACCGACCAGGTGCGCGAGGTGCCCGGCGCCATCGACGTGATCTACAATTCCCTCAAGATCGCGGGCCTGTCCCACGACGAGGGCCCGGATGTGGGCGGCCCCTGCGGACCCTACATCCAGTCCCAGCGCAAGGACACCTATATGCCCTACGCGCGGCAGCTCATTGAGTCCGGCCACGCCTACTATTGCTTCTGCACCAAGGAGCGCCTGGAGGAGGCCCGCAAGGAGGCCGAGGCCAGGGGCGAGACCTTCAAGTACGACAAGCACTGCCTGCACCTGACCAAGGCGGAGATCCAGGCCAGGCTGGACGCCGGGGAGGCGTACGTCATCCGGCAGAACATCCCCGCCGAGGGCAAGGCCGGGTTTGACGATGTGATCTACGGCCACGTCGAGGTGGATTGCGACACGCTGGACGACAACGTGCTCATCAAGGCCGACGGGCTGCCCACGTACAACTTCGCCAACGTCATTGACGACCACCTCATGGGCATCACCCATGTGATGCGCGGCAACGAATACCTGTCCTCCGCGCCCAAGTACAATCTGCTGTACGAGGCGCTGGGCTGGACGCCGCCTACCTACGTCCACCTGACCCCCGTCATGGTGGAGGGCACCTATCGCAACAAGAAGACCGGCGAGTACCAGATGAGCGAGGACGAAAACGGCAACCCCGTCAAGGCCATCGTCAAGCGCAAGATGTCCAAGTCCCAGGGCGACCCGTCCTTCGAGGACCTGCTGGAGCAGGGCTACCTGGTGGAGGCGGTCATCAACTACCTGGCGCTGCTGGGCTGGAGCCCCAAGGGGGAGCAGGAGTTCTTTACCCTCGCCGAGCTGGAGCAGGTGTTCGACCTGGACGGGCTGTCCAAGTCCCCGTCCTTCTTCGACATGCAGAAGCTCAACTGGTTCAACGCCGAGTACATCCGCAAGCTGACCCCGGAGAGGTACCTCGAGATCGCCACTCCCTGGCTGGAGAAGGCGCTGGACCCGGCGCGGTTCGACTTCAAGCGCCTCGCCGAGCTGCTGCAGGGGCGCACCGAGGTGTTCAACCAGCTGCCCGGCATGGTGCGGTTTTTGAAGGAGCTGCCCGAGTTCCCGCAGGATTTCTACGTCAACAAGAAGCAGAAGTCCACGCTCGATACCGCTAAGACCGCGCTCAACGCCGTCAGGCCCGTGCTGGAGTCCGTGTCCGACTGGACCGAGGCCGAGCTCCACGACCGCGTCATGGAGGCCATCCCCGGCCTGGGCATGAAGAACGGCCAGGTGCTGTGGCCCATGCGCATCGCCATCTCCGGCCAGATGTCCACCCCCGGCGGCGCGTTTGAGATCGCCTATCTGCTGGGCAGGGAGGAGACCCTGCGGCGGCTGGACAAGGCCATCGCGGCGCTGGAGGCGCAGCGCGCTCTGTAAAACCATGAACGATACCATGAAAGAATCCAAGACGCTCCATCGCGTCACCGCCGCGATTCTCACCGTCGCCTTCCTGGGCTTCATCTTTCTGGCCCTGGGGATGACGGTGAAGGATAGCGGGCACGACCTGCTGCGGTCCGTGCAGATGACCGACGAGATGAAGGCCACGCTGCCCAGGCACGCCTCCCGGCTGGACCGGCTGGCGGCGCGCATCAACGGCTTCACATCGGGCATCGCGGACGCCATGTGGCACAAGACCGAGCTGGGCTACGTCAATTCGGCCTTCCAGTATTCCCTGGGCAAGCGGATGATCAATACGGGCAGCCAGAATATGCTGACGCTGACCACGGGGCATCTCTACGACGTTTCGCCCTACAGGTCCCTCGCGCAAAACGCACGGGACATCGTGGCGCTGCGCGATACCACATTGAAGGACCTGCCCTTCCTGTTCGTCTACGAGCACCCCACCCTCTACGACCCGGCGATGATGCCTGCGGGCTATGAGGCCCTGGACCACGCGGGGGAGATGGCGGACGAGGCGCTGGCGGCGCTGCGGGAGGGCGGCGTGGAGGTGCTGGACAGCCGGGACGTGCTGCCGAACAGCGGCCACGACCTGAACGATCTGCTGATGGTCACGGACCAGCACTGGTCCACCCTGGCGGCCATCACGATGGGCCAGGCCATCGCCGAAAGGCTCAACGGCATGACCGGGGCGGCGCTGGACCCGTCGCTGCTGGACCTCGAAAACCTGAACACCCTGCGGCACGAAAGGCTGTTCATGGGCAAGTACGGCCAGCGGGTGGGCACGGGCCGGGTCACCCCCGACGACATCGTGGAATACTGGCCCAGGAATGAGCCCGTCATCCATCGCCACACCCTCCGGGTCACCACCGAGGAGGACGTCACCGCCCCCTTCCGCGAGGCCGTGACCCGCTTCGAGCGACTGGAGCCCGACCCCGGCAAGACCTGGAACACACTGGCCTACACCTACTACGGACAGGTGGAGACCTACTCCATCTTCGACAACGCCGCCGCCCCGGACTACACGGTGCTGCTGCTCAAGGACTCCTATTCCGCCCCCATCGGCACCTTCATGTCCCTGCTGGCCGGCCACGTGGTCTGCGTGGACCTGCGGCGGGACAAGACGCCCCTGGAGACGTGGATCGAGCAATACCGCCCGGACGCCGTGGTCATGGCCTACAGCCTCCAGATGCTCCGGGACGACAATTACGAATTCAACTGACCCCCTACCGCAGGAACGGCATGACGCCGCTCCCGCGGTTTTTATATGGAGGAGATATGTCGAGGTGACGGGGGAAACGACCTCTCAGTCACCGACTTCGTCGGTGCCAGCTCCCCTGAAAGGGGAGCCAAGAAGGAGGACAGGCCGTGCGCCAGCCTTGGCTCCCCTTTCAGGGGAGCTGGCAGCCGGGAGGCTGACTGAGAGGTCGTTCTCCGTCATACGAACATATCGCCTCAACTTACCACTCTTCCACAGCTCAGTACACCATATCATAATAAAGGAAGTAAAACTATCACATAATTATGCGTTGATTCTTGACAGATTGACGTGCTGGCGTTTATAATATAATTAAATTGTATGGGGAAACGAACCCGGAAGGGGTTCCATTATGGAGGCGAGGGAATGCCGAATTCTGAATACATCCTCGAGATGAACGGTATCACGAAGATATTTCCGGGCGTCAAGGCCCTGGACAACGTGCACTTCAATTTGAAGGCGGGCGAGATCCACGCGCTGGTGGGCGAAAACGGCGCGGGCAAGTCCACCTTCATCAAGACGTTGACGGGCGTGCATCAGCCCGACGGCGGCGAGATCATCCTCAACGGCGAGAAGGTGGTCATGACAGACCCCATCACCGCCCAGGAGCGGGGCATCGCGGCCATCTATCAGCACGCCGCCTCCTATCCGGACCTGAGCGTGGCGGAAAACATCTTCATCGGCCACGAGTTCAAGATCGGCCCCTTCATCGACTGGCCGAGGATGAACCGCGAGGCCAAAAAGCTGCTGGACTCCATCGACGCCCATCTCAGCCCCACGGCCTCCGTGGGCTCGCTGACCGTCGGCCAGCAGCAGCTGGTGGAGATCGCGAAGGCGCTGTCGATGAACGCCAAGATCCTCATCATGGACGAGCCCACGGCCTCCCTGTCCCAGCGCGAGGCCGAGGATCTGTATGCCATCGCCCGGCGTCTGAGGGACCAGGGCGTGGGTATCATACTGATTTCCCACCGCTTTGAGGACATCTTCGGCCTGGCGGACCGCGTGACGGTGTTCCGCGACGCCCAGTACATCGGCTCCTGGCTGCTCAGCGAGGTGGACCAGCCCTTCCTGGTGCACCACATGGTGGGCCGCGAGATCACCCAGCTGTTCCCGAAGAAGGAGACCCAGGTGGGGCAGGAGCTTCTGAAGCTGGAGAACCTGACCCGCACCGGCTTCTACCGCGACATCAACATGACCGTGCGCTCGGGCGAGATCGTGGGCCTGACGGGCCTGGTGGGCGCGGGCCGCACGGAGGTCATGGAATCGGTGTTCGGCGTCACCAAGCCCGATTCCGGCAAGATCTACTTCAAGGGCGAGGAGATCCACGACCAGACGCCCACCCAGATGATGGCCCGCGGCCTGGGCCTGCTGCCCGAGAACCGGCAGAAGGAGGGCCTGCTGCTGAGCTGGTCCATCAACCACAATATCTCCCTGTCGGTGCTGGACAAGTGCCAGGACGGCATCTTCATCAACCGGGGCAAGGAATACGCGCTGTCCAACAAGATGAAGGACCTGCTGGCCATCAAGGCCCCCACCACCGACACCCACACCGGCGCGCTCTCCGGCGGCAACCAGCAGAAGGTGGTCGTGGCCAAGCAGCTGGCGGCGGAGCCCCAGCTGATCATACTGGACGAGCCCACCAAGGGCGTGGACGTCGGCTCCAAGGCCGCCATCTACGAGATCATGTCCGATCTGGCCAGCCAGGGCCTGGGCATACTGATGATCTCCTCGGAGCTGCCTGAGGTCATCAACATGTCCGACCGCATCTACGTCATGAGCGAGGGCAAGGTGACCCGGGAGTTCACCGACACCAAGCACCTCACCCAGGACGACATACTGCACGCCGCCATGCCGCAGACCAAATAAGGGGGGAGTACACAGCAATGCAGAACAAAGAGCGAAAACCCATCTATTCGATCTTGATCGAACACCGTGAGATACCCCTGCTGGCGGTGCTGGCGCTGCTGCTCGTCGCGGTGAGCATCCGCGTCCCGGGCTACCTGGGCAAGAGCTGGCTGAACGTGCTGAAAAACGGCTCCATCAACATGGTCATGTGCTGCGGCATGCTGTGCGTGCTGCTGATCGGCTCCATCGACATCTCCATCACTGCCATACTGGCCTTCGCCGGGGCGGTGGCGGGCAAGCTGATGGGCACGGGCGCGATACAGTCCACAGTCCTGATGTTCGTGCTGGGCATCGCCATCGGCGCGGCAGTGGGCGCCATCAACGGCGTGCTGATGAGCTACGGCCGCGTCATATCGCTGATCGTTACGCTGTCCACCAGCTACATCGTCCGGGCGCTGATCCCCATGGAGTGGCTGCTGGGCATGAATAAGATCAATCCCACCCAGCTGACCCAGGGCTTCAAGGACAGCCTCATCAACCATTCCTTCCTGGGCCTGCCCTTCCTGGTATGGCTGGCGGTGCTGGTGGTGGTCATCACCGGCGTGTTCCTGAAATACACCCGCACGGGGCGCAACCTCTACGCCGTCGGCTCCAACGCCGAGGCTGCGCAGATGCGCGGCGTGCCCATCAACCGCATCCGCGTGCTGGCCCACACCATCTGCGGCGCCACCGCGGGCCTGGCCGGCATCATGTGGCTGGCCTTCTATGCCGCCATCGAAAAGGGCTCCGCCCTGGGCGACGAGATGTTCACCATCGCGGCCTGCGTGCTGGGCGGCGTGGCCGTCACCGGCGGCTACGGCAAGATCGGCGGCGTGGTCATCGGCGCGCTGATGATCGCCTTCATCGACTCCGCCATTCCGCAAATGGGCATCGGCAACTCCATGATCACCGAGTTCATCAAGGGCATCCTGCTGCTGATCGCCATACTGCTCAACGTGGTGCTCCAGCGCGTGGCCGAGAAACAGGATCTGGCAAGGAGGAATATCTGATGCAGAAAGTCAAATCGTTTCTGAAAAGCTGGGAATTCTTCCTCATCATCCTGCTGGCGGTGATGTGCCTGGTGTTCAAGATCACCGACGCCTCCCGGATCGCCGCGGGGGTCCAGAAAAAGCCCATTTTCTACTTCGCCAACGTGCTCAAGTCCATGCGCCCCTACTTCCTGTACAGCTTCATGACCCTGGGCATGATGCTGATCCTGGCCATGGGCGACATCGACATCTCCGTGGGCGCCATCGGCACGCTGTCGGTGGTCACCCTGGGCGTGACCTACAACCGCGTGGCAAATGGCGCCGAGAACGGCAGCCCCGCGGCGCTGATCATCGCCCTGCTGGCCTGCCTGCTGGTGGGCAGCCTGTGCGGCGCGCTGAACGGCTTCCTGGTCACGCGGTTCAAGGAGCTGTTCCCGATGATCATCACCCTGGCGACGCAGCTGTTCTTCCGCGGCTTCAGCTACCTGCTCATCGGCGGCGAGACGCTGACCTTTAAGGACCCCACCTTCAAGTCCCTGAGCAACCTAAACCAGCTTCTAAAGATCGGCGGGCTTCAGGTGCCCATCTCGATCCCGATCTACCTGGTGCTGGCGGTGTTCTTCTACTTCTGGCTGCACCGCACCGGCAACGGCCGCAAGATCTTCGCCATCGGCACCAACGCCGCCGCCACCTACTACTCCGGCGTGCGGGTGGACCGCATCAAGTTCTGGTGTTTCGTCATTGCGGGCTTCATGTCCGCCGTCACCGGCATATTCTTCGTCGGCAATTCGTCCTCCTCCGTGAAGGCGGACATCATGGACGGCTACCACATGTACGCCATCGCCGCGGCGGTGCTGGGCGGCTTCTCCACCGACGGCGGCAAGGGCTCGGTCATCGGCGCGACGATCTCGCTGGTCATCTTCGGTGTGGTCAAGTTCGGCCTGGGCACGCTGTTCGGCTTTCCGGATTCCGCGGTCAACCTGTCCGTCGGCGTGATCCTGATCCTCTCCGTCCTGGTGCCCAACCTGGTCGAGGACATCCAGAACCACCGCAAGGTCGCGCGCAGACGCGCGGAGACGGCCAAGCTCAACGCCGCGGCGGGCAGTGCCCGCTGACAATTGCTGCCGCCTCTCTCATACCGGTTTTTTGCGCCATAGATTCAAGCGCTAAAAATCTTCGGCAGCACTTATTGCATGGATTACTTCCGGGATAGATCCCGGAGTAAATAAATAAGGAGGTATACCCTTATGAAGAAAGTATTGGCTCTCGTTCTGACCCTGATGCTGGTCCTCAGCGTCGCTGCGTTCGCCGAGAAGGCGGGCGAAGGCATCACAATCGGCGTCGTCTACAAGCAGTCCGGCAACGCCTACTTCCAGGCTGGTGTCACCGGCTTCGAGCAGGCGGCTGAGGAGCTCGGCTTCGAGTTCATGCACGACGGTCCCGACGACGGCTCCTCCGACGGCCAGATCCGCATCATCGAGAACTACATTGCCCAGGGCGTTGACGCGCTGTGCATCTCCGCGAACGATCCCGCCGCGCTGGTGGACGTCTGCAACGAGGCCCGCGAGGCCGGCATCAAGGTCATCTCCTGGGATGCCAAGGTGGACGCCGAAGGCCGCGACCTGGACGTTGAGCCCGCTTCCGCGCAGGTGATCGGCGTGACCCAGCTGGATTCCATCGTGAACAGCATCGGCGGCGAAGGCCAGATCGCCATCGTCTCCGCCATGGCCACCGCCCCCAACCAGAACCTGTGGATCTCCTTCATCGAGGAGGCCCTGAATTCCGGCGACGAGAAGTACGCCAACATCGAGTACGTCGGCACCGTGTACGGCGACGACGAGTACACCAAGTCCTTCAACGAGACCCAGGCTCTCCTGGAGAAGTATCCCGACCTGAAGGGCATCATCGTTCCCACCACCGTGGGCGGCCCCGCCGTCTGCAAGTGCATCCAGGACGCCGGCCGTGACGTGAAGGTCACCGGTCTGACCCTGGCCTCCGACATGAAGGAGTTCATCGACGCCGGCATCGCCGACGAGACCTTCCTGTGGAACCCCATCGAGCTGGGCTACGCCTCCTCCTACGCGGCGGTTGCTCTGGTGAAGGGCGACTTCACCGGCGCTGTCGGCGAGAAGATCGAGTGCGGCGAGCTGGGCGAGCTGGAAGTCACCGAGTCTGACGACGGCGGCTCCATCCTGTTCCTGAACAAGCTGAACAGCTTCACCAAGGACACCGTGGACGCCTGGGTGGACATCCTGTAATTCAACTTCAACAAAACGGAGGTCCGTCTCCTTGCGAGACGGACCTCCGTTTTGTTGAGGGAAAAGGGAATAGGGAAAAGGGAAAAGGAGTGGTTTGCCCGTGCAGGTGCGGCGCATTGCCGCTTCTGCGTTCCAGGCTATTCCTGTTCCCTGTTCCCTGTTCCCTGTTCCCTGAATTCTTTCATCAGCACCCGCAGCGCGGGCACGGCGTTCAGGTCCAGGTCGGCCACGCGACCGGCCATCAGGGTGTAGAACCCGGCGGAGCCGATCATGGCGGCGTTGTCGGTGCAGAGGTTTTTGGGCGGGATGTAGACCTCCAGGCCCGCGGCCTCGCCCCGGCGCTGCAGATCCCGGCGCAGCAGGGAGTTGGCGGCCACGCCCCCGGCGATGGCGACCCGCTTCGCGCCGGTGTCGAGGCAGGCGGCGACGGTCTTGGTCACCAGCATGTCCACCACGCTTCTGCGGAACGAAGCGGCGAAGTCCTTCGCGTCGATGGGGACGCCCTGCTGCCGCAGGTTGTGGGCCTGGTTGATGACGGCGGTCTTGAGGCCGGAGAAGGAGAAGTCGTACTTCCCCTGGGTGTGGGGGTGGGGGAAGGTGTAGGCGTGATCGTCGCCCTCGTCCGCCAGCTTGTCCAGCAGCGGCCCGCCGGGGTAGGGGATGTCCAGCACCCGCGCCACCTTGTCGAAGGCCTCGCCTGCGGCGTCGTCCATGGTCTGGCCCAGCAGCTCGTATTCGCCGTAGTGGGTCACGTTGAGTATGTGGCTGTGCCCGCCCGAGGCCACCAGGCACACGAAGGGCGGCTCCAGGTCCGGGTGGGCGATGTAGTCCGCGGAGACGTGGCCCTCGATGTGGTTGACGGGGATGAGGGGCTTGTCCATGGCGTAGGCCAGCGCCTTGGCCCAGCTCACGCCGGTCAGCAGCGCCCCGACCAGCCCCGGCCCGTAGGTCACCGCCACGGCGTCGATGTCGTCGAGGCACACCGCGTCCAGCAGCGGGTCGATGGCCTCCACGTGCATGCGGCTGGCGATCTCCGGCACCACGCCGCCGTAGAGCGCGTGGGTGTCGATCTGGCTGGCGACGCAGTTGGCCAATACCTCGCGCCCGTCGCGCACGATGGCCACCGCCGTCTCGTCGCAGGAGGATTCCACCGAAAGAATCAGTGCTCTTCCCTGCTCTCGAAGTCGTACTGCCTGGGCGCGGGCCCGCGCCGCGTAGTCGTTTTCCATGTGTTGTCCTCTTTTCGTTTCGGCCATATGAAGGTGAGCAGCACGGCGACGGCCGTCGCCGCCAGTATGCCGATCAGGCTGTAGACCGCGATGCGGATGCCCATGTGCATGAACATCGACGCGGGGCAGATGCGGATCAGCAGGTCCGTCCGCGGGTCCAGCAGCCAGAGATCATTTGTGAATAAAACCTTGTGAAACAGCGTGAACGCCGCGTCGAAGTTCACCGCGGCGTACAGGGCAAACAGCCCCAGCGGCACGAGCAGGATCAGCGGCGAAAGCCAGGCGCACAGCCGGGCCTTCTGTCTGTCCTGCAACAGCCAGGCCCCGCCCAGGATCAGCGCGACGGCCCAGGGGATCAGTCGGGCGCGGACCTTGCGCAGCAGGTCAAACAGGCCGAGGCAGTCCCGCAAGTGGGTCAGCTCCTTCTCGTTGAAGGCGTCGCGCTGCGCCTCCGGCAGCCATGCCTGCGCGTCGTCGACGCGGTCGGTCCGCGGATTCCTGCCGGACAGGTAGTCCGCCAGCTGCGCGTCCACCGCGCGCAGGTCCGCCTCGCTGATGCCCGCTTCCGGCAGAATGCCCGCCTTCATCTGTTCGGAATGGTATAGCGCCGCATCCGTGCCCACGTGGTGCAGCGCCGTCAGCGTCAGTATGACGTAAAGCGCCGCCAGCCCCAGGCACAGCGCCGTGGCGGCGAGGCGGCGTCGGATTCTGTCGTTCATGGATTCCTCCCGGGATGTAGATGCCGTTTGCGGCGTCGAGTTTCAATCTTCGATGACCTCCAGGAGGAAGCTCACCGGCCGGAAGCCGTCGTTGCAGGAGATCATGGCGGATCTGGGGTTCTTCATCCAGCCGTCATAGAAGTTCTCCCCGCCGTGGGCCAGCGTCATCACGAAGGGGGAGACGCTCTCCCAGGCGCTCTCGCAGAAGCTCTCGGGCCGCTGCCAGCCGTCGGCGATCCACGCCTGCCCCTCCTTGACGGAGCAGGCGTGTTCGATGGGGTTTTCGTATCGCGCAATCAGGTCGTCGTAGCGGGCGACCCGCGCGGCGGTGATGCGAATCTTCCTCATAGCTTCTGCAAATACGCGGTGACGAAGTCCTCCAGCTTGCCGTCCATGACGGCGGAGACGTCGCCCATCTCGTAGCCGGTGCGGTGGTCCTTGACCATCGTGTAGGGCTGGAACACGTAGGAGCGTATCTGGCTGCCCCATTCGATCTTCTTCAGTTCGCCCTTGATCTCGCCCATCTGCTCCTGGCGCTGCTGCTCCTTCAATTCGGCCAGCCGCGCGCGCAGCCAGATGAAGCACATCTCCTTGTTCTGGACCTGGCTGCGCTCGTTCTGGCACTGGACCACGATGCCGGTGGGCAGGTGGGTGATGCGCACGGCGGAGTCGGTTCGGTTGACGTGCTGGCCGCCGGCGCCGGAGGCGCGGTAGGTGTCGATGCGCAGGTCCTCGGGCCGAATCTCGATCTCCCCGTCGTCCTCGATGATGGGGCTGACGTCCAGCGACGCGAACGACGTGTGCCGCCGCGCGTTGGCGTCGAAGGGGGAGATGCGCACCAGGCGGTGCACGCCGCGCTCGCTTTTCAGATAGCCGTAGGCGTAGTCGCCGGAGACCTCGAAGGTCACCGACTTGATGCCCGCCTCGTCGCCGTCCAGCAGGTCCAGCAGCTTCACCGTGAAGCCCATCCGCTCGGCGAAGCGGGTGTACATGCGGTAGAGCATCTGGGTCCAGTCCTGGGCCTCGGTGCCGCCCGCGCCCGCGTGCAGCGAGAGGATGCAGTTGCAGTTGTCGTACTCGCCGGTCAGCAGCGTCTGAAGCCGCAGGGTCTCCAGGTCGCCCTTCAGGCTTTCAAGCTCGGACCTGATCTCGTCCACGCTGCCCTCGTCGTCGGCCTCCTCCGCAAGCTCCATCAGCACCTCGATGTCGTCCGCCCGGGAGACCAGGCTCTCGTAGTGCTTGATGCGGTTCTCCACCGAGCTGGCCTTCGCGGACACCTTCTGCGCCCGCTCCGAATCGTCCCAGAAGCCCGGGGAGCCCATGTCCTCGTTGTACTCGATCAGCTGCTCCCGCAGGTGGTCGATCTGCAGGGATTTTCCCGCCTCCGCGAGCATGTCGCGCACGGCGTTTAAGTCCTGCTTGAAAACTTCCATTTCTATCATAATAATCACTTCCTCGTTCAGGGGTTGGGGATGACCACTTTTGACATTTGCTTTACAAATGCTGCCTTCCTATAAAGCGGAAGGCTTTTGAAAAACGCGGGCCTGCCGCCCTTGAAGCTGTGGGGCGGCAGGAACGGCCTGCGCCAAAGGTTCGGTCAGGACTGCAACGCAGGATTTCGGGGGCTTGAATCTATGGCCCCCGAAATCCGGGGCACTCGCGCGGCAGCGATTGCCCGGCTGGCTAAGCCTAAGCCCCGCAGCACTTCTTATACTTCTTCCCGCTGCCGCAGGGGCAGGGATCGTTGGGGCCGACCTTGACGTCGGACTTTTTGCGGACGGGCCTGGCCTCCTGCTCGCCGTGGCTGGCGGCGGTGGGCTGGGCCACCTGGCGGCGCTCCATGGGCCGGGCAAGCACGGTGAAGTAGAGGCGGCGCAGGGTGTCCTCCTGGATCAGGTGGACCATCTCCTCGAACATGTCGAAGCCCTCGCGCTTGAACTCCACGATGGGGTTGCGCTGGCCGTAGGCCCTGAGGCCGATGCCGTCCCTGAGCTCGGTCATGGCGTCGATGTGGTCCATCCAGCGGCGGTCCACCGCGCCCAGCAGGGCCACGCGCTCGAATTCACGCATGTCCAGGTTGGCCTCGGCCCACATCTGCTCGCGCTGAGCGTAGAGCACGTCGGCGCGGGCCTCCAGCTCCCGGACCAGCTCCTCCTTGGTCTTGTCCTTGAGGCCGCCGTAGATCTGCTTCACGCCGCCGCGGTCGATGCACAGGCGGTCCAGGTATTCCTCCAGACCCTCGATGTCCCAGGTGTCCAGATTGCCCTCGTCGCCCACGTGACGGTCCACGGCCTCGGTGATCAGGGTGTGGCGCATGTCCATGATCTTGGCGTGCATGTCCTCGCCCTCGAGCACCTCGCGGCGCTGGCCGTAGATGATCTCGCGCTGCTGGTTCATCACGTCGTCGTATTGCAGCACGTGCAGGCGGATGTCGTAGTTCTTGCTCTCCACCCGCTTCTGGGCGTTTTCGATCTGCTTGGACACGATGCCGAACTCGATGGCCTCCTCGCCGTCGCCGGACAGCTTCTCCAGCATGGGCTTGAAGCGGTCGGAGCCGAACAGCCTGAGCAGGTCGTCCTCGAAGGAGATGAAGAACTGGCTGGAGCCGGGGTCGCCCTGGCGTCCGGCGCGGCCGCGCAGCTGGTTGTCGATGCGGCGGGACTCGTGGCGCTCGGTGCCGATGATGTGCAGGCCGCCCAGCCTGACGACCTCGTCGTGGCCGGCGTTGGTCTCCACCTCGTATTTCGCGAGCAGCTCGCGGAAGACCTTCCGGGCCGCCTTCACCTCATCGCTCACGTTCTCGTTGAAGCCGATGGCCTCCTCGATGATCTCCTCGTCGTACTCCTGCTGGCGCATGGACTTTCTGGCCATGAACTCGGCGTTGCCGCCCAGCAGGATGTCGGTGCCGCGGCCGGCCATGTTGGTGGCGATGGTGACCGCGCCCTTCTTGCCGGCCTGAGCGACGATCTCGGCCTCCTTCTCGTGGAACTTGGCGTTCAGGACCACGTGCTCCACCCCGCGCAGGGCGAGCATCTTGCTCAGCAGCTCGGACTTCTCCACCGACACCGTGCCCACCAGGATGGGCTGGCCGGTGGCGTGGCGCTTGACGATCTCCTCGATGATGGCGGCATACTTGGCCTTCATGGTGATGAACACCGCGTCGTTCATGTCCTCGCGGATCATGGGGCGGTTGGTGGGGATGGTCACCACGTCCAGCTTGTAGATGCCGTTGAACTCCTCCTCCTCGGTCTTGGCGGTGCCCGTCATGCCCGAGAGCTTGTGGTACATGCGGAAGTAGTTCTGGAAGGTGATGGTGGCCAGGGTCTTGCTCTCCCGCTCCACCTTGACGCCCTCCTTGGCCTCGATGGCCTGGTGCAGCCCGTCGGAATAGCGGCGGCCCACCATCAGGCGGCCGGTGAACTCGTCCACGATGACGACCTGGCCGTCCTTGACCACGTAGTCCACATCCCGCTTCATCATCTTGTGGGCGCGCAGCGCGCCCAGGATGTGGTGGTACAGCTCCTGGTTCTCCGGGTCGGTGAGGTTCTCCACCTGGAAGAACCTCTCGGCCTTCTTCACGCCCTGCTCGGTCAGGGACAGGGTCTTGTCCTTCTCGTCGCGGAGATAGTCGCCCTCCACCAGCAGGCCGCCGTCCTTGTTGTCCTTGTCCTCCTTGGCCTCCGTGAGGCCGGTAAGTATGAACTGGTTGGCGCGGCTGTACAGCTCCGTGGACTTCTCGCCCTGGCCGGAGATGATCAGCGGGGTGCGGGCCTCGTCGATGAGGATGGAGTCCACCTCGTCCACGATGGCGAAGTTCAGCTCCCGCTGGACCATGCGCTCCTTGTAGGTGACCATGTTGTCCCGCAGGTAGTCGAAGCCGAATTCGTTGTTGGTACCGTAGGTGATGTCCGAATTATAGGCCACCTGGCGCTCCTCCGGGCTCAGGTCGTGGACGATCAGGCCCACCGACAGCCCCAGGAAGCGGTAGATCTTGCCCATCATCTCGGACTGGAACTTGGCCAGGTAGTCGTTGACGGTGACCACGTGCACGCCCTTGCCCGTCAGCGCGTTCAGCACTGCCGGCAGGGTGGCCGTCAGCGTCTTGCCCTCGCCGGTGCGCATCTCCGCGATGCGGCCCTGATGCAGCACGATGCCGCCGATGAGCTGCACATCGAACGCCCGCTGGTTCAGCACACGCACGCCCGCCTCGCGCACCAGCGCGAAGGTCTCCGGCAGCAGATCGTCCAGGCTCGTCCCCGACTGGGCCTGCTGCTTCAGTTCCTGCAGCTTCTCCCGCATGCCCTCGTCCGACAGCTTCTTGATCTCCGGCTCCAGGGCGTTGATCCTGTCCACCGTCTTGCGCAGCTTTTTGATCTCGCCCTCGTTGGAAGGCGTCAGTATCTTTTTTATGAAATCAAACATTACAGTCCTCCATAGTCAGCAGTGAATCCGAAGAAAATTCATCTTATTATAGCACAGCTTTATTGCGCTTTTCAACCGCCGCGGACCCCGCATGGCCCCCGAAACTGGTCATCCGTGTTAAATTTTGCCTTGCCGCCGATTCGGGTTGGTAAGGCAATGTGGGGATGGTATAATGCGGGGTGCGAAAACGAGGCATTGGGCGGACTTCACCGATTGAACAGAGGTGCAGGCGCTACATACGTCGCAGCCCAATGCTGAAACAATGCGTACAACCTGGCGGGCGGCGCATCGCCGCCTTCTGTTCCCTGTTCCCTGAATCGGAGGTCGCCCATGCATCTGCACCACATCCACATCCACCACAGCCGTCGGCGCGGGTTTGAGCTGGACATGCTCAACGGGCCGGTGATGCCGAAGCTGCTGACTTTCGCGGTGCCGCTGATCCTGTCCAGCGTATTGCAGCTGACCTTCAATGCCGCGGACGTGATCGTGGTGGGCAAGTTCGAGGGGGACGCGGCGCTGGCGGCGGTGGGCGCGCCGGGTTCGCTGATCAACCTGCTGGTGAACCTGTTTCTGGGGCTGTCGGTGGGCGCGAACGTGGTGGTGGCCCGGTACCACGGCGCGGGGGACTTCAAACAGACCAGCGACGGCGTGCACACCTCCATGCTGCTGAGCGTGCTGAGCGGCGTGGCGGTGGGGTTCGTGGGCTTTTTGCTGGCGGGGACCTTCCTGTCGTGGATGAACACCCCCGACGAGGTGCTGCCCCTGGCCACGGCCTACATGCGCATCTACTTCCTGGGCATGCCCGCCAACATGATCTACAACTTCGGCGCGGCCATCCTCCGGGCCATCGGCGACACCCGCCGTCCCCTTATGTACCTGACGGTGGCGGGCGTGGTGAACGTGATACTGAACATCGTGTTCGTGGCGGCCTTCGGCATGGGGGTCAGCGGCGTGGCCTGGGCCACCATCACCGCCCAGATCATCTCCGCCATACTGGTGGTGCTGTGCCTCATACGCACCGAGGGCAGCATCCACCTGGACATCACAAAGCTGCGGCTGGACCTGGGCAAGGTGTGGGAGATCGCCAAAATCGGTCTGCCCGCGGGCCTGCAGGGCATCTGCTTCTCCATCTCGAACGTCATCATACAGTCCACCGTCAACGGGTTCGGCACCATCGTCACTGCGGGCAACACCGCCGCCTCCAACATCGAGGGCTACATCTACGTGTCCATGAACGCCATCTATCAGGCGGCCATCACCTTCACCAGCCAGAACGTGGGCGCGCACCGCTACGACCGCATCTCCCGGGTCACCCGGGCGGCGCTGATGGCGGTGACGGGCATCGGCCTGGGGCTGGGGATGATCCTGCTCCTGTTCATGCGCGTGTTCTTCCACATCTACACCGACGATCCCGCCGTCATCGAGGCCGCCGCCATGCGCTCCTCCATCATCGCCCCCACCTATTTCCTCTGCGGCACCATGGACACCATGGTGGGCGTGCTCCGGGGCATGGGCGCCTCCGTCATTCCCATGATCGTCTCGGTGGCGGGCATCTGCGTGCTCCGGCTGGCGTGGATCGCCTTCATATACCCCTTCAATCCCACCCTCACCATGCTCTACCTGTCCTATCCCATCTCCTGGCTCATCACCTTCACGGTCCACCTGATCTGCTACTTCCGCGTCAAGCGCAGGAAGTACGGGGTGGGGCTGGAGATGAGGGAACGGGCAACAGGGAACAGGGAACAGGCAACAGGGAACAGGAATAGCGGCTGACGCGCTTCAATCAGACAGCGCCGGCCGCTATTGATTTTCCCTTCTCTGTATCTGCTCATTTCTGCTGGGATAAACAGGAAATTGGCAGGCTTCGGGGGACGACCTCTCAGTCAGCCTATCGGCTGACAGCTCCCCTGGAAGGGGAGCCAAGAGGAACGGCAATGCGTCAGCCTTGGCTCCCCTTTCAGGGGAGCTGTCACGCGAAGCGTGACTGAGAGGTCGTCTCTCGTGATCTAAATATATTCCTATTAGTCGCAGAAATGAGCAGTTTTCCATCTTTCAGGAGCAGGGATAGTTCATGCTGCGTTGCCTTGGAATGTGTACACGGCAGTCGCTATTTCTAATTCCTAATTCCTAATTCCTAATTCCTAATCCCTAATCCCTAATCCCTGTTCCCCCGTCTCCTACCCCTCCGTAATCGGCACGGTGATGGATTTCTCCTCCCTCGCCTGCGACTCCTTCTTCGCGCGGCGGAGCTCGGCCATGGCCTGGGGAATCAGCTCGATGAGGCGATCGACGCTCTGGCAGTACTGGGCGGGCACCAGCCGCACCTGCTCGCCGCTGGAGACCAGGAAGCCCAGGGGCGACACCGTGACCCCGGCGCCCGCGCCCCCGGCGAAGGGAATGTCGGAGTCGGTGGCGTCGGCGCTCTTCTGGCGGGCCTGGCTCTCGCCGTACTCGCCGCCGCCCGCCACAAAGCCGAAGCTCACCCGGGAGATGGGGATCAGCGTCGCGCCTTCGGCGGTGGTGATGGCCTCGCCGATGACGGTGTTCACGTCCACCATGTCCCGCAGGCTCTCCATGGTGGTGGTCATGAGGCTCTCGATGGGATGCTTGTCCATGATAGAATCCTTCCTTTCCTCGATCGGATGACCGCAAGGATAATTTGCGCAGCTCTGGCGCGGAGCATACCGCGCAGCTCGAGGCGCGGGGCGTCGGAAAACACGGGCGTCACCTCGACGCGGAGCGCGTCCGCCCGCGCGGCCATGCAGCGCCCCGCGCCGTTCAGCAGCCCGCAGGCCAGCGCCGTCGCCGCCGCGTCCCCCAGCGACACCCGCCCCGTCAGTTCGACGCGCTCAAACCGCAGCCGCCGCAACACCGGCCAGACCGCGCGCAGGCCGGGACCGCCGCCCGCTTTTTCCCGCCTTGTCCCGGCCCTGCGCAGCGCGGCGCGCCCGTCAAACAGCGCCACCCCGGCCCCCGCCGTCAGCCCGTCCAGCCGCACCGCCAGGTGGACCGGCACCGCCAGCAGGTAAAACGCCGCCTCCGCCAGCGCGACGATGTAGACGATCATCCCATCCCTCCAATGCCACCCATAGCTTTTCCATTTTGTACGGAATTATTCTTTTTTGGACGCCATTTGGGATGGTATAATGACAGCATGATCCCAGATCGGCAAAGGGAGCGGTGCTTTATGGATGTGCGCGTCATGCGCATCGAGGACTACGACGCGGTCCGCGCGCTCTGGCTTGGCTTCGCTCAGCGGCGGGACCTGGTCTATCGGGACATGGCGCTTTCTGACCTGCGCCGCATCGACACGTAGTCCGGGAGGATCGAGCATGAATACACCGAAAAACCTGATTCACGCGACCGTACTGGGCGTGCCCCTCGCTCTGGAGACCGCCCCGGGCCTGTTCTCCCCGAGTCATGTGGACCGGGGGACGCTGGCGATGCTGAGTGTCGCCGACTTTCAGCCCGGTCAGCGGGTGCTGGATCTGGGCTGCGGCTGCGGCGTGGTGGGCATCGTGGCGGCGAAAAAGTGCGGCGCGGAGGGGGTCTGGATGGCCGACATCGACCCCGCGGCGGTGGCGATCGCCCGGCGGAATGCCGAGGCCAACGGCGTGGGCGGCGTCCACGGGGCGGTGTCCGACGGCCTGGCCGGTGTGGACGCCGCGGGCTTCGATCTGATCCTCACCAACCCGCCCTATCAGACGGACTTCCGGGTGGCCAAAATCTTCATCGAAAAGGGCTTCAACCGCCTGAAGCTGGGCGGGCGCATGCTGCTGGTGGTCAAGCGCCGGGAGTGGTACAAAAACAAGCTCATCGCCATCTTCGGCGGGGTCAAAATCCACGAAATCGACGGGTATTTTGTGTTTGAAGCGGAGAAGAGAAGCGCGCAATATGCCGGAAAGGGGAAATAAACGCCCCGCAATTGCCACAATCATAAAAATACGGTAATGATTTCTTTGCTTGACATCATATTTTGCAGAGAGTAAAATATAATTGTAGTCGTGTAGAATACAGATATTTTTTGTATACGTGGCTCAATGATTCGATTGAATTACTGTCAATATTGACGAAAAAGGAGGTATGCAGAGGAATGAACGGAGCAATCGTCGCATTGATTGCGCTGATTGCGTTGGCTATTGGCCTGGTGGCTGGATATTTTTATCGCAAGAACGGCATGGAGAAGAAGATCGGCCAGACCGAGGAATTCGTCACCAACATGCTGGAGGAAGCCACCCACAAGGCGGAGGAAAAGAAAAAGGAAGCCGTCCTGGAGGCCAAGGAAGAGATCATCCGCTTGAAGTCGGAGCTTGATAAAGAAGTTCGTGACCGCCGCAACGAGGTGTCGCGGCTGGAGCGCAGGGTCAACCAGCGCGAGGAGCAATTTGACAAGAAGCTGGACAACCTGGAAGCCCGTGAAGAGGCCCTCAACGACAAGTACAAGGAGGCCGACCGTCTGCAGGCCGAGGCCCAGGAGATGCACGACCGCCAGCAGGCGGAGCTGGAGCGCATCGCCGGGATGACCGCCGACGAGGCCAAGCAGATCCTGGTGGACCGCATCCAGAAGGACGCCTACCACGACGCCGCCGTGATGGTGCGCGAGGTGGAGGCCCAGGCCAAGGAGGAGGCGGACAAGAAGGCCCGCAACATCGTCTCCCTGGCCATCCAGAAGTGCGCCGCCGACCACGTGGCCGAGACCACGGTGTCCGTGGTGGCGCTGCCCAACGACGACATGAAGGGCCGCATCATCGGCCGCGAGGGGCGCAACATCCGCACCCTGGAGACCGCCACCGGCGTCGATCTGATCATCGACGACACCCCGGAGGCCGTCATCATCTCCGCCTTCGATCCGGTGCGCCGCGAGGTCGCCCGCATCGCGCTGGAGAAGCTCATCATGGACGGCCGCATCCATCCCGCCCGCATCGAGGAAATGGTGGAGAAGGCCCGCCGCGAGGTGGACAACCAGATCCGCGAGGCCGGCGAGCAGGCCATCTTCGAGACGAACCTGCACGGCATCCATCCCGAGCTGGTGAAGCTGCTGGGCCGCATGCGCTACCGCACGAGCTATGGCCAGAACGTGCTCAGGCACTCCATCGAGGTCAGCCATCTGGCGGGCGTCATGGCAGCCGAGCTGGGCGCGGACGTGACCCTCGCCAAGCGCGCGGGCCTGCTGCACGACATCGGCAAGGCCATCGACCACGAGGTGGAGGGCACCCATGTCACCATCGGCGCGGATCTGGCCAAGAAGTTCCGCGAGAACGACCTGGTGGTCAATGCCATTCTCGCCCACCACGGCGATGTGGAGCCCAAGTCCGTCGAAGCCGTGCTGGTGCAGGCCGCCGACGCCATCTCCGCCGCGCGTCCCGGCGCGCGCCGCGAGTCGCTGGAGAACTACATCAAGCGCCTGGAGAAGCTGGAATCCATCGCCAATTCCTTCGACGGCGTGGAATCCTGCTACGCCATCCAGTCGGGCCGCGAGATCCGCGTGATCGTCAAGCCCGAGGACGTCAACGACGCCGGTACCCTCATCCTCGCCCGCGAGATCGTCAAGCGCATCGAGGCCGAGATGGAGTACCCCGGACAGATCAAGGTCAACGTGGTCCGCGAGACCCGCGCCGTGGAATTCGCCAAATGACGGCAGCGCCGCCGGCCCATTCCCGCCGCGCAAAACCAACAAACCCGCCGCGCCAGAAGCAATGGCGCGGCGGGTTTTGTGTCGTTGCTTATCATATCAGGTCAGTTCGGAGATGAGGCGGGACTTGGGAAGATAGGGAAAAGGCAACAGGGAAAAGGGAAAAGGGGGACGAGGACGACGGGCTGCCGCGTACCCCCGTAGGGACGGCGATAACCGCCCGACCAATACCGAAACAAAACGTAATGCCCGGCGGGCGGCGCATCGACGTCCCTACGCCCATCGGCGTGTTGTCTGATGCTCCCCGTGCCACTGCTGGCGAGGGAGTTTTTCTTATTTTGCAGGATATTACCTGCACTGAAAAAAGGGGCGCAGTGTGCGCCCTAAATCATTGCGGTAGAATTTCAAGCGAAGTAACGGTTGTAAATGGTTTGCCTGTAATTATCCGATAGCTGATCCCGTCAAGCGTTATGGTTTCACCTTCCGCGATTCGGGTAAGATAGTCAATAGCTTCGTTTGCCGTAATCTTAAAATTGGTAACCATCATCCCAGCCATGAAACAGGCCATAAGCTCATCTATCCTCTTGTCTGAACCGTCATCCTCCGATATGACCAGCTTCAATGACGTTGCATAGCCTTTTCTTTGAGTAACATATACGGAACAATATTCAGTGTATGGCTTCACAAATGAGCGTTTATGCTTCTCACTCGCCGTCATGTCCATGGAATAAGTTGTGATACCGAACGGCTTCAAATAACCTTCGAGGTATGCAAGGAGTATGTCCGTCTTTTCTCCAAGGTTCTTCTGGGCGGCGGACGCACATGGGGATGCGGAAACCATAAAAACCATAGCCAACGCTATAGCTATTATCCGTTTCGTGTGGAATCCCTTTCTGTTCATATTATGTACTCCTCTCTGTTTGTCATGTCTCATCTGGTGATCCTCTGGGTTGCTTCGTCTTCGGCATTCTGTATGAAAACCGCTTTGTATATGTCAACGGCCATCTATGCGAAGTCCTGTGTTACTTCAAACAATTCAGCCAGCACCCAGACAGTCATAAATCCACGGCGCAACGCTTGGCGTACCTCATCGAGTGGCATTAAGATTTCAGCGATACGTTTGTTAACCCTGTGCTTGCAATGATCCCGCAGTGCCGCCGAAAAGTGGCGTTGTTTTTGTATAAGAATAGGGTGCGGCGTGCGCCTTGTCAATTTGCCGGTTTTGCTTCAAGCATATAATTCGTTGTAACTGTCGATGCTGTTATAAACCTATACGTCACATTTCCAATGGTCGTTTCTTCCAGTGATTGTACCAGCCCATTAAATACATCAATAGCGTCGCTGATTTCAATCTCCGGGTTTGATACGGCAAGAAGCCCACAGAATGAAATCAATGCGTCGGCCATCTTCTCAGCCTCCGCTTGTTGACTCGTGTCTTCACTGCGTGCTATTGCGTTGAAGCTGACAACCTGTCCATTATCCTGTCGAATGTTGATCCAGCAATAATCACTGATCTGAACGATTACGCTACTAGCGTCTTTTTCGCTTGGCAGTAGAAATGTTGAATACTGCTGTAGGTTGGCAGTCTTGCGATATGCCTGAAAGTCATCCAACAGTTTTTGCGTCGAAATTCCAATACCCACAACTGTCTGGACTTTCCGGCTGTCGAGCTCCGCCCGGGCTTCATTGATCATTTCGGTGAGGTCATCAATTGTGCTTTGCAATTCATCATCCGGGTATTGTGTCCAATCTATACCGCTATCAGCTAAAGCTCCGACACATAACATTAAAACCAGCGCGACCAAAACAACTCGCTTCATATTATTACCTCACTATCAAATCCTTTGCCCGCATTATCGGTGGAAGTTTGCTATGCTCATTCGACACTTTTAGCCCAAGTGGCATCAGGATTTCAACGGCGCGTTTGTTGACCTTGTGCTAACAACGTTCCCGGACCTCAAACGAGTCGCAATATTGTAAAAGCTGCCTGGCTCAATGCGCCTTATCTCATGCGCGATGTAACATTTGAATCCAATGTCATTCCTGTACCGCCGCTGGTCAATTGCTATCCAGTCCTCAACCGTAGCTAATTCACCTGGCTCGAAGAATTACCTCCTTTAAGATTGGCTAATCCTATTATAACACAATTGGTTAGCCAATGCAATATGTAAGAAATAGTGCGTTGTAGCGCTTTCCATCAAACAGTTACCATTCACCTTCCGCAGTATCCGCAAATAGGGCCTTGGCGGGGAGAATTAGGAATGAGGAATTAGGAATTAATAGCAGCTGCCGCGCACCCTGTAGGGGCGGCCAATGGCCGCCCGCCCCGATACCGAAGCGATATGAACAACCCGGCGGGCGGCGCATCGCCGCCCCTACACAGCCAAGCCATTCCTGTTCCCTGTTGCCTGTTGCCTGTTCCCTGTTCCCTGATTTCAGCCAGCATGACAAATGAGCGCCGACCCTTCGCCCTCCTGAAACAAATTTAAACATATGTTCGATTTACAAACCCCTCACAGACTGGTATAATAATATCCAGAAAGCGCAAATCATACGATGGAGGACATAGAGATGGCGGCTGAGAAGAAGGCAGACAAGAAGACGATCGGGCGGCCGATGGGCGACGACCGGAAGAAGGCTTTGGAGGTGGCGCTGGGCCGGATCGAGAAGGATTTCGGCAAGGGCAGCGTGATGAAGCTGGGCAAGGCGGCGGAGAACATGCAGGTGGAGGTCATCCCCACGGGCAGCTTACAGCTGGACTTTGCGCTGGGGGTCGGCGGTCTGCCGAAGGGGCGCATCGTGGAGATCTACGGGCCGGAGAGCTCGGGCAAGACCACGGTGGCGCTGCACTGCATCGCGCAGGCCCAGAAGGCGGGCGGCACGGCGGCGTTCATCGATGCGTGGACATCGACGAGCTGTACGTCTCCCAGCCGGACAACGGCGAGCAGGCGCTGGACATCTGCGAGGCGCTGGTGCGCTCCGGGGCCATCGACATCGTGGTGGTGGACTCGGTGGCGGCGCTGGTGCCGAAGGCCGAGATCGAGGGCGACATGGGCGACAGCCACGTGGGCCTGCAGGCGCGGCTGATGAGCCAGGCGCTCAGGAAGCTGACGGGCGTGATCTCCAAGACCAACGCCATCGTGATCTTCATCAACCAGCTGCGTGAAAAGGTGGGCGTCATGTACGGCAATCCGGAGACCACCACCGGCGGCAAGGCGCTGAAGTTCTACGCCAGCGTGCGCATCGACATCCGCAAGTCCGAGGCCATCAAGGAGGGCAAGGAGGTCGTGGGCAACCGCACGAAGATCAAGATCGTGAA
Organism: uncultured Eubacteriales bacterium; assembly: GCA_902799465.1. GTDB lineage: Bacteria > Bacillota > Clostridia > Christensenellales > Aristaeellaceae > UBA2862. Next base: position 12,677 of record CADCAS010000040.1, on the reverse strand, counting down.
GAACAAGGTCGCCCCGCCCTTCCGCACCTGCGTGGTGGACATGCTGTATGGCGAGGGCATCTCCCGGGAGGGCGAGCTGCTGGATATCGCTGTGGAGCAGGACATCGTCAAGAAATCGGGCTCCTTCTACTCCTACAACGGCGAGCGCATCGGCCAGGGCCGCGACAACGCCCGGCAGTACTTCAAGGATCATCCCGAAGCCTACGACGCCGTGGAGGCCAAGATCCGCGAGGCCTTTGCCGGCGGCGCCATCGACACCTCCCTGGAGCCCCAGCTGCCCGTCAGCCTCGACGGGGAGGAGGACGACGAGGACGCCCTCGACGACGAGGAGTTCGAGCTGGACTGATATAACGCAAATCCGGCGCGCCAGATGCTCTGGCGCGCCGGATTTGTGTTTCCGCCGAATGTGGTAGTGAATGGAAATTGTCAGGGAAAGGGAATAGCTGCTGGTAACGGTTCAGTCGCGGACTCCTTCCGACCCGCTTCGCGGCCCACCTCCCTCAAAGAGGGAGGCTTTTGGGTTCCCCGTCCAGGCTCCCTCTCCGAGGGAGCTGTCAGCCGCAGGCTGACTGAAGGAGTTGAGGGAGCTGTCAGCCGCAGGCTGACTGAGGGAGTCATCCCTGGACGAATGAATAGTCCCAGCTGCTCCTGCGGAACCGCGTTATTCCTTTTCCCTTTTCCCTGTTGCCTTTTCCCTGGCATCCTTCTCCTCCACCCCCAGATAGCTCCTGATCTCCTCCAGGTAACGCTGCCCGAGACTGCTGAGGATGGCGTTGTTTTTGACGATATAGCCCACGTCCATGACGCTGTTGGGGTTGTTTCCGTCGGGCTCATAGGGGATGGCGATGTAGTCGGAGCCGTTGAGCTCCTCGCAGATGATGCCGGAGCAGAGGGTATAGCCGTTTAAGCCCATCATGAGGTTGAGGTTGGTGGCGCGGTCGCAGGTCTTGATGCTGCGGGGGTAGTCGTTGGTGGAGAGGATCTCCTCGGCGAAGTAGAAGGAGGAGGCGTCGCCCTGCTCGAAGGACAGGCAGGGGTAGGGCTCCAGATCCTTCAGGCTGATGGACTCCCGGCCGGCCAGGGGGTGGCCCTTCCAGAGGTAGACGTAGGCGTTGCAGTCGATGAGGTGGTGGAAGGACAGGCCGTTGGAGGACAGCAGCTTCAGTATGGCCTTGCGGTTGAAGTCGCTCAGATACAGTATGCCGATCTCGCTGTGGAGCTGGGCCACGTCGCGGATGACGTCCAGCGTGCGGGTCTCGCGGATGGCGAACTCGTACTTGGCCATGTCGTAGGCCTTGGCCATCTCCACGAAGGCCTTGACAGCGAAGGAATAGTGCTGGCAGGACACGCCGAACTTCTGCCGCCGCTCGCCGCCGCGCCCGTACTTCTCCATCAGCACCAGATACTGGCCATAGACCTGTCGGGCATAGGGCAGAAAGTCCATGCCGTCGGCGGTGAGGGTCACGCCCTTGCCGCTGCGGTTGAAAAGCACGATCCCCAGCTCGCGCTCCAGCTCCTTGATGGCGCTGGTCAGCGACGGCTGGGACACGTAGAGCCGTTCCGCCGCCTTGTTGATGGACCCGGTCTCGGATATGGTGATGATGTAATTCAATTGCTGTAAGGTCATGCCCGATTCCCCTTGAAACTTGCGCCCGATTGTAACTGTTCAGTCCTGTGACAAACAGAGATTTGGCAGGCTGCGGGGGACGACCTCTCAGTCAGCCTAACGGCTGACAGCTCCCCTGGAAGGGGAG
>CADCAS010000040.1:7332-10889 GCA_902799465.1 uncultured Eubacteriales bacterium | reverse complement strand
CTCCCCTTTCAGGGGAGCTGTCGCCGACGAAGTCGGTGACTGAGAGGTCGTTCCCCGTTGCCTCGTACAATCTCCACTTATCACAGCAGAACTGAATAGTTACGCCCGATTAAAAATACATATATACCATATTATTATACCATAAAAAATATTAAATGTCTAATATTCCCTGTAAATAGTAGGCTATAGTTTTAGGCTATAATTTGCCCGCGCCGCCCATCTTGACAACCCGCCCCGCCCATGATATACTATATTCATTATGAAAGACTGCGCATAAGCGGTTTTGAGAAACGGAGAGGAAACGTCAATGAAGAGGATTATGACCATCAACACCCGCGATCTCAACAAGAGCACCCAGACCGGCGGCTGCGGCGAATGCCAGACCTCCTGCCAGTCCGCCTGCAAGACCTCCTGCGGCGTGGCGAACCAGAAGTGCGAAAACAAGAACAAGTAATTGTCACCGCAAAAATGCCGCCCTTTATGGCGGCGTTTTTTATGTAAGGAGAGACACATGGTTCACCAGTATAAACTGAACGGCTACAACATCGTGCTGGACATGGCCTCGGGCTCAGTGCACGCGGTGGACGAGGTGGCCTACGACATCATCGCGCTGTACCCCGACCACGGCGTGGAGGAGATCGTCGGGATCATCACGGCGAAGTATCCCGACGTGACTGAGGCGGACGTGCGGGAGTGCGTGGCGGACGTGGAGGCGCTGAAGGCCGAGGGGAAGCTGTACGCCGAGGACAAATACGAAAACCTGGCCATCGACTTCAAGAAGCGGCCTACCGTGGTGAAGGCGCTGTGCCTGCACGTGGCCCACACCTGCAACCTGAACTGCGCCTACTGCTTCGCCAGCCAGGGCAAGTACCACGGCGAGCGGGCGCTGATGTCCTTCGAGGTGGGCAAGCGGGCGCTGGACTTCCTCATCGAGAATTCCGGCACGCGGCGCAACCTGGAGGTGGACTTCTTCGGCGGCGAGCCGCTGATGAACTGGGACGTGTGCAAGCAGCTGGTGGCCTACGCCCGGGAGCAGGAGAAGCTGCACGACAAGAACTTCCGCTTCACCCTGACCACCAACGGCATGCTCATCGACGACGACGTGATCGACTTCGCCAACCGGGAGATGAGCAACGTGGTGCTCTCCCTGGACGGGCGCAAGGCAATCCACGACGCCCTGCGGGTGGACTACGCCGGCAACGGCAGCTACGACCGCATCGTGCCCAGATTCAAGCGGCTGGTGGAGGCCCGGGGCGGCAAGAATTACTACATGCGCGGCACCTACACCCGACGCAATCTGGACTTCACCAACGACGTGTTCCACATGGCGGACATGGGCTTTACCGAGACCAGCATGGAGCCGGTGGTCTGTCCCCCCGGCGACCCCGAGGCCCTGCGGGAGGAGGACCTGCCCGTGCTGTTCGAGCAGTACGAGATCCTCGCCAAAGAGATGATCAGGCGGAAGCGGGAGGGCCGGCCCTTCACCTTCTATCACTACATGATCGACCTCACCGGCGGGCCCTGCATCTACAAGCGCATCTCCGGCTGCGGCAGCGGCACCGAGTACATGGCCGTCACCCCCTGGGGCGACCTCTACCCCTGCCACCAGTTCGTGGGCGATCCCAAATATCTGATGGGCAACGTCTGGGACGGCGTCACCAACACCGCCGTCCGGGATGAGTTCAAGCTGGTCAACGCCTACGCCCGTCCCGAGTGCGCGGACTGCTGGGCCAAGCTCTACTGCTCCGGCGGCTGCGCCGCCAACGCCTGCCACGCCACCGGCTCCATCCGCGGCGTCTATGAATTCGGCTGCCAGCTGTTCAAAAAGCGCATGGAGTGCGCCATCATGATGCAGGTCGCCGAGGCCGTCGAGACCGGCAAGCCCCTCGTGAGCAGCGCCTGCGATTCCGACTGCGCGGGATGTTTGGAGAGTAATTAGGAATTGGGAATTAGGAATTAGGAATGAATAGCTGCTGCCGCGCGCACTGCAGGGGCGGCAATGGCCGCCCGCCCAGTACCGAAGCGATATGTACAACCCGACGGGCAGCGCAATGTCCGCTCCTGCGCAGCCAGGCCGTTCACAATTCCTAATTCCTAATTTCTAATTCCTAATTCATCCGATCAACGATCATGAACACACCCATTTACGACTTCATCACCCGCTATCTTGAAAGCGGCACGGCCCGCCTGCACATGCCCGGACACAAGGGCGTGGGGCTGCTGGGCTGCGAGGCGCGGGACATCACGGAGATCACCGGGGCGGACGAGCTGTACGCCGCGGAGGGCATCATCGCCGAGAGCGAGAAAAATGCCTCGCTGCTGTTTGGCAGCGGGGCCACTTTCTATGCCGCGGAGGGCTCCAGCCAGTGCGTGCGGGCGATGCTGTACCTGGCGATGGCGCGGCGCGATCTCTCGGTCCGGCCCGTGGCCTTAGCGGCGCGGAACGCCCACAAGTCCCTGATCTACGCCGCGGCGCTGTGCGGCTTCGACGTGGAGTGGCTGTGGCCCGAGGGCGGCACGGACTCGGTCTGCGCCTGCCCGGTGACCGCGGCGGGGCTGGCGGCGCGGCTGGACGCCATGCCCGAGAAGCCCTTCTGCGTGCTGCTGACCTCCCCGGACTACCTGGGCGGGGTCCAGGACATCGCGGCGATCTCCCGGGTGTGCCGCCGTCACGGCGTCCCGCTGCTGGTGGACAACGCTCACGGGGCCTATCTGCGGTTCCTGCCGCGGGACCGGCATCCGATCTCGCTGGGCGCGGACATGTGCTGCGACTCGGCGCACAAGACCCTGCCCGCCCTCACCGGCGCGGCATATCTGCACATCGCGCCCGGGGCGATGACCTATGCCGACGGGGCGCGGGACGCGCTGGCGCTGTTCGGCTCCACCAGTCCCTCCTACCTGATCCTGCAATCGCTGGACCTGTGCAACGCCCGCCTCGCCGGGGACTTTCCCGCGCGGCTCCGTGCTGCCGCGGAGAAGGTGGCCTCCCTGAAGGCGGCGCTCATCCGGGAGGGGCTGACCATCCTCCCCACCGAGCCCATGAAGCTGACCCTGGCCGGGGACGGCCATGCCCTCGCCGGAGTCCTGCGGGAGAACGGCGTGGAGTGCGAGTATGCCGACCCGGACCACGTCGTGCTGATGTTCGCTCCCGACAACGCCGATGCCGACTATGCCCGCGTTGCCCGAGCCCTCGCCCCGTGCGCCCATCTCTGCCGTCCCGTCCCGCCGCTGTGCCTCCCCATCCCCCGGCGCGCGATGTCCCCCCGGGAGGCGGTGTTCGCCCCCTCCGAGACCGTGCCCCTGGAGCGGGCCCTGGGCCGCGTCTGCGCCGCCCCCACCGTGTCCTGTCCCCCCGCCATCCCCCTGGCCGTCAGCGGCGAGATCATAGAAAAGGACACCGCCGCGCTGTTTGCGCGCTGCGGTGTCCATCGGGTCAGAGTCGTGAAATAAGAGAGGGGACGTATCTATTCAGTTCTGCTGTGATAAGTGGAGATTGTCCGAGGCAACGGGGAACGACCTCTCAGTCACCGACTTCGTCGGCGACAGCTCCCCTGAAA
>CADCAS010000040.1:0-7326 GCA_902799465.1 uncultured Eubacteriales bacterium | reverse complement strand
GCTCCCCTTCCAGGGGAGCTGTCAGCCGTTAGGCTGACTGAGAGGTCGTCCCCCGCAGCCTGCCAAATCTCTGTTTGTCACAGGACTGAACAGTTACGAGGGGACTTCAATAGCGGCTGACGCGGTTCAGCCGTTATTTCCCCAGCATCCGCACGATCGCCTCGTAGGTCTCGGTGGAGATGTCGTGCTCCACCTTGCAGGCGTCCTCCTGGGCGGTCTCGGGGGAGACGCCGATGCGGATGAGCGCCTCGGTGAGGGCCTTGTGGCGGTCGTAGATGTTGCGGGCGATCTCCATGCCCTTGTCGGTCAGGGAGATGTAGCTGTCCTTGTCCATGACGATGTAGCCGGACTCCCGCAGGTTCTTCATGGCCACGCTCACCGAGGGCTTGCTCACAGACAGCCCCGCCGCGATGTCCACGGACCGGGCATATCCCTTCTCCTCGTTGAGCCGCAAAATCATCTCCAGATAGTCCTCGGCGGATTTATGTATATTCATATCGCATTGTCCTTTCGGTTTGTTACGTCTATCTTAGCATAAACTAACGTTTTTGGCAAGTGGAAATTTCACCGGACCCCAACCCGCGAAAAAACATAGATACATTCTTACGCGAATGTGGTATAATAATAGGGAGTAGGCAGTAGGGAGTAGGGAGTAGGGGAGAACGGCGAGACGTCGTATTTCTGCTGAAATCGCCTTGTTATTCGAGGCAATAATCACCGCTTGCGCATGAATTGAGATTGTATAAAACAACGGCGGACTCACGAGTCCGTAGGGACGTTTGCTTCCGCTTCGTCACATACGGGTATTCATGCGTTTGCCGCGGGAGAATTATCAAGGATGCTTGACGGGCCTGTATACCTGTAGATTATTGTCATTTGCCGTTCTCCCCTACTCCCTACTGCCTACTCCCTACTCCCTAAATACCCATCCGGAGGAGCTATGAGGATCATATTTGTGCGCCACGGCGAGCCGGACTATGTCCGGGACTGTCTGACGGCAGAGGGACGGCGCCAGGCGGCGGCCGCGGCGGAGCGTCTGGCGGGGGAGGACATCTCCGAGCTGTACGCCTCACCCTGCGGGCGGGCCGCGGAGACGGCGTCCTACACGGCTGCGCGGCTGGGCTTGCCGGTGACCACGCTGGAATTCATGCGGGAGATCACCTGGGGCGGCCCGGGCGTGCCCCACGCAGGCCACCCCTGGACGCTGGGCGATATGCTGCTCGAGGAGGGCTTCGACTTCCAGGGCCAGGATTGGCGGGCGCACCCCTATTTTCGCGAAAACGCCGCCACCCGGCACTACGGGGAGATCGCGGCGGCGTTCGACGCCTTTCTGCTTCAACAGGGCTACCGCCACGAGGGCCGCAGATTTTTGTGCGAGGGCTGCGCGGACAAGACCGTCGCCCTGTTCAGCCACGGCGGGTCCGGGGCCTGCGCGCTGGCCCACCTGCTGAACCTGGCGTTCCCCTACGTGGCGTCGGTGCTGCCCTACGACTTCACCTCCGTCATCACGCTGGACTTTCCCGTCCGCGAGGGGGCGTGGGTGTTCCCGCGGCTGGAGCTGTTCAACGACTGCGCCCACATTCGCCGCGGCCCCGGCGGGCCGACGCTGCAACAGGAATCGGAATAAAGTGAGGAACAGAGACATGACGTTCAAGGGCATCCGAAAGATACACGAGGGCAGGTTCATCACCCGCTATGACGTGGACTACGTGACGGCGGAGGGCCGCCCCAAGACCTACGAGATCATCAGCCGGAACCGGGATCTGAAGACGCTGGAGGAGCTGCAAAACAGGCATGCCGATTCGGTCATACTGATCCTGACCGACGAGGCGGGCGAGCGCATACTGGTCAGCCGGGAGTACCGCATGGCCGTGGGCCAGTGGATCTACAACTTCCCCGCCGGGCTCATCGACCCGGGCGAGACCCCGGAGGAGAGCGCAAAGCGGGAGCTGTGGGAGGAGACGGGCCTCACCCTCACCCGCATCGACGACGTGCTGGACAACAGCTACAGCGCCATCGGCTTCGCCAACGAGCGCAACATCTGCGTCTTCGGCACCGCCGCCGGCGCATTCGCCCGGAGCACCTCCGACGCCGAGGAGATCGTGCCCGGCTGGTACACCCGCGAGGAGATCAAGCGCCTCCTCCGCACCGAGCCCTTCGCCGCCAGGACCCAGGCCTATTGCTACGCCTGGGCGTATGGAGGGAAGGGGTGACGGACGGCGGGGGAAGGAAAGTTATTCAGGTTGCAGGACATATTGGGAATTATTGAATTAGGAATTGGGAATTAGGAATTAGGAATTAATAGTGGCTGCCGCGCGCACTGTTGGGGCGGCCTTTGGCCGCCCGCCCAATACTGAAAGAATATGTACTACCCAACGGGCGGCACATCACCGCCCCTGCGTAACCAGGCTATTTCAATTCCTAATTCCTAATTCCTAATTCCTAATTACCAATTCCAATCCTCCAAAGGGGGTCCATATGAACATCACAGTCTATCTTGGCGCGAATCCGGGGTGCGACCCGGCGCTGGGCGCGGCGGCGCGGGCGCTGGGCGCGTGGATCGGCGGGCGGGGGCACTGCCTGGTCTACGGCGGCTCCAAATCGGGGCTGATGGGCGTGCTGGCCGAGAGCGTGCTGCAGGCGGGCGGCGCGGTGACGGGGGTGGAGCCCCGCTTCTTCGTGGACGCCGGCTTCGTCTATGACGCCATCACCACCCTCATCGTCACCGAGGACATGTCCCAGCGCAAGGCAAAGATGATCGAGCTGGGCGACGCCTTCATCGCCTTCCCCGGCGGCACCGGCACGCTGGAGGAGATCGCGGAGGTGATGTCGAAGGTGTCCCTGGGCCACCTCGACGCGCCGTGCATACTCTACAACCTGAACGGCTACTACGACCCCCTGAAGGCCCAGCTTGAGCGCATGGTGGCGCTGGGGCTGTCCACCCCGGCGCGGCAGGCGGGTATTTGCTTCGCGGAGAACCTTGCGCAGATCCAGGCGATCATCGAAGGACGACCATAAAGGAGAGGAACCATCATGGGCACACACGTCATTGAAAACGAATACCTGCGGGCGACGGTGGCCGACGCCGGGGCGGAGCTGATCAGCGTCCGCGAAAGGGCAGGCGGCGCGGAGCGCATCTGGACCGGCGATCCCGCCGTGTGGAACCGGCACGCGCCGCTGCTGTTCCCCTTTGTGGGGAAGGTGATCGACGGGCAGTATCGCGTCGGGGACAGGACCTATTCCATGAAGACCCAGCACGGCTTCGCCCGGGACCGGGAATTTGAATGCGCCGGGGCGGACGCCGCGTCGGTGACCCACGTCCTCGCCTCCGACGACTGGACGCTGGAGCGCTATCCCTATCCCTTCCGGCTGACCGTGCGGCATGCGCTGGAGGGGCAGTCCCTGCGGGTGACCTGGAGGGTGGAGAATCCTGGCGACGCGCGGATGTACTTCTCCATCGGCGGCCACCCCGGCTTCCTGCTGCCGGAGGGGGTTCGCAAGGAGGACTGCGCCATACTGTTCCCGGGGAGGGAGGCGCTCGAGTACATCAGCGCCAGCCCTGCGGGCTACGCCCTGCCCGCGCGCAAGCGGCTTCAGCTGACCGACGGCCGCGCGCCCTATCAGCCGGACATCCCGGACACCTGGATCTTCGAAGACGGCCAGGTGCAGTCCGTGGGCATCGCCACCCCCGACGGCAGGCCCTTCGTCCGCCTCCACTGCGAGGGCTTCCCCATGCTGGCGGTGTGGGCCAATCCCAAGGGCCCCTTCATCTGCCTGGAGCCCTGGTTCGGCAGGACCGACGACGACGGCTTCACCGGCACCATCGACCAGAAGAAGGCCGTCCAGTCCCTGGAGCCCGGCGAAAGGCGCGACATCGCGTACAGCATCGACTTCTGCCTGTAGGACGGTTACGCTCCACTTCCCACGTTTACTAAATCCAAAGGGAGGCCTCCCCATGCCCGACCGGGTGATAATGCACGCGGACTGCAACAACTTCTTCGCCTCCTGCGAATGTCTGGAGCGGCCGGAGCTGAAGGACGTGCCCATGGCGGTGGCCGGGGACCCGGAGGACCGGGTGGGCGTGGTGGTGGCGAAGAACGAGCTGGCGAAGCGATACGGCGTCAGGACCACGGACACGGTCTATGCGGCGCGGAAGAAGTGCCCGGACATCGTGTTCGTGCCGCCGCGCCACGGCCTCTACAGCCGGATCTCCAAGCGGGTCAACGCCATCTACTGCGAATACACCGAGCTCGTGGAGCCCGCCTCCATCGACGAATCCTATCTGGACGTGACCCAGGCGCTGCCCTTCTACGGCCTTGCGCCGGTGGCGCTGGCCGACGAGCTGCGGCGGCGGGTGCGGGAGGAGATCGGCATCACCATCTCGGTGGGGGTGTCCTTCTGCAAGGTGTTCGCCAAGATGGGCAGCGACTACAAAAAGCCCGACGCCACCACGCTGATCACCCGGGAGAACTACCGCGACCTGCTGTGGCCGATGCCGGTGTCGGACCTGCTCTTTGCCGGGAACGCAGCGGTGAAGAAGCTCTGCCAGCGGGAGATCAGGACCATCGGCGACCTGGCCCGCGCCCGGCCCGAGGCATTGAAGCAGTGGCTGGGCAAGCAGGGCGAGCTGCTCTGGCGCTACGCCAACGGCATCGACGACGCCCCGGTGCACCCGTTCGGCGAGGCCCGCGAGATCAAGTCCGTCAGCCGGGGACGCACCTTCCGCCGGGACCTGGTGAGCTGGATGGACATCCGCACCGCGGTGATCTACCTCACCGACGAGGTGGCTCGGAACCTGCGCCGCCACGCGCTCAAGGGCGAGGTGGTGAGCGTGCAGATCCGCCGGCCCGACATGACCGAGATCTCCCGCCAGGTCACGCTGCCCCATCACACCTACCTCCAGCACGAGCTGCAGAGGACCGCCCTGCAGCTGGTCAAGGACAACTGGCGGGAGGGCGACCCCATACGCGCCATGACCGTGGGCGTCGCCAAGCTGCTCCCCGCCGACCAGGCCGCCGAGCAGCTGAGCCTGTTCGACCTCATGGACGACACCGCCCGGGACCGGGGCAGGCAGGAGCGCCTGGAGGCCGCCGTCGCCGCCCTCCGGCAAAAGCACGGCAGTGCCAGCATCACCCTGGGCTGCCAGGAAAACGAGGACCTCGGCCTCAAGCGGGGAGAAAATAAGCGCCAGCCGAAAGGCTGACGCTTATTTTTATCGTGGGCGTTCTGTTCCGGCGCTCGGAAGACGTTGAATTAGGAATTAGGAATTGGGAATTAGGAATTATGAAATGGCCCGGTTGCGCAGGGGCGGCAGCCGCTATTTCTAATCCCTAATCCCTCTTCCCTATTCCCTATAACACGGTCTTATTCCGCGATCTTCCTCAGCACCTCGGCCTCCTCGGGCACGCTGGAGATGCCGCCGTGGGTCTGAGTGGAGAGGGAGGCGGCGGTGCATGCGAAGGTGACGATGGCGGTGAGATCCTCGGCGGTGAGGTCCTCGGGGCGCTTGCCGGTCTTGAGGAAGCGGCTCATGGCGCTGCCGCCGAAGATGTCGCCCGCGCCGGTGGTGTCCACCACGTGGATGCCCTTGGGGGAGGACACGGTGACGGCGGCATTGCGGGTGGCGGCGTGGCAGCCCTTGGGGCCCAGCGTGGCGTAGACCAGGGACGCGCCGTACTCGTTGAGCAGCTTCTGCGCGCCCTCCTCCGGGGTCAGGCCCCACAGGAATTCGATCTCCTCGTCGCTGATCTTGATGATGTCGGCCTGGCGCAGGCTCCACTCGATGGCGGCTTTGGCGTCGTCCTCGGTGGGCCACAGCGGCTTGCGCAGGTTGGGGTCCACGCTGATGAGTACGCCCTGGGCCTTGGCCCTGGCGACGGCCTTGTGGGTGGCCTCGCGGGCGGGGTCGTTGGTCAGGGACAGGGTGCCGAAGTGGAACACGCGGGCGCCGGTGACCAGCGCCTCGTCCACCTCGTCATAGGTCAGGCAGGTGTCCGCGCCGGGCTTGCGGGCGAAGCTGAAATCCCGGTTGCCGCTTGCGTCCAGGGAGACGAAGGCCAGGGTGGTGAACTGGTTGGGGTCCACGACCACGCCGCGGGTCTCGATGCCCGCGCCCTTTAAGGTGTTCAGCAGCAGCCGGCCGAACATGTCGTCGCCCACCTTGCCGATCATGGCCACGGAGCAGCCGTACTTGTTCAGCGCCGCCAGGAAGTTGCCCGGCGCGCCGCCGGGATTCGCCGCCAGCGTGGGATAGCCCGCAGCGTCCACGGACTTCGGCGCAAAGTCGATCAGAAGCTCGCCAAGGGCAGTGACATCAAACATGGGAAAGACCTCCTTATGGTAGAATGGTGGAGAGGTATCAAGCATAGCTGTGTACGCCGGGCAGGAAGGTGTTGACGCCGACGTAGGTGAACATCACGCAGATGAAGCCGATGACGGCGAATATGGCGGCGGCGCGGCCCTGCCAGCCCCGGCGGAGACGCAGATGGAGATAGGCGGCGTAGACGATCCACGTCACCAGCGACCAGGTCTCCTTGGGGTCCCAGGACCAGTAGCTGCCCCACGCCCGCTCGGCCCAGATGGCGCCGGTGAGGATGGTGAAGGTCAGAAACAGCAGCCCCAGGGACACGCTGCGGTAGCTGATGCTGTCCAGCTTCTCCTTGTCCGGGATGTGCCGGTCCAGGAAGCCGCCGGCGGTCATCCTGTCGCGCAGCAGGAAGATGATGCCCAGGACGAAGGACACCCCGAATCCGCCGTAGGCGATGATGGCCGTGGAGACGTGGAAGCCCAGCCAGTTGGAGCGCAGGGCGGGCATCAGCTCGTGGACCTCCCGGCTCTGCATGGCCGCGTAGCCGATGATCAGGAAGATCACCGGGGCGGCAAACGCCCCCAGCACCGGGAAGCTGAACCGCACGACGAAGATCAGGCTCACCAGGCAAAGCCCCCAGGCGAAGGCCGTGGCGAACTCGTACTGGTTCGTCAGCGGCAGGCGTCCCGCGCCGATGCCCCGGCACACCAGCGCCGCTGTGTGCAGTATGAGCCCCGCCCCCTGCAACAGGACCGCCGCCTTCGACAGCCCTTCCCTCTTCACGGCGATAAACAGGAAGTAGAGGATCATCGCCGCAAAGTACAGCAGCATGACGATGGTGAACAGCGTGTTTTCAACCTGGAGCATGGATGTGCCTCCCCGTGTTGACAGCGTTGCAGGATATTGTTACTGTTATAAGGTAAATTGGGATTTGTCGAATGAGGAATTAGGAATTAGGAATGAGGAATTATAAATGGCTCGGCTGCGTAGAGGCGGCGATACGCTGCTCGTCAGCCAGT
>CADCAS010000039.1 GCA_902799465.1 uncultured Eubacteriales bacterium | reverse complement strand
CCGGCAGGCCCCGGATAGGTGGCAGCCCGAAGGGCTGACGGATGAGGTCCTTCGTCATCCCGCCAATCCTCATTTATCACAGTGGGACTGAATAGATACGTTACGTCGTTAAATTTTGTAAACACGCCGTGCACCCCTTTACTTTAACGCGCTAATGTGGTATGTTATAGTCACAATCTATTGACATGGAGGACGATGAGACTATGAAGCGTATTGCTGCGATACTGATCGCGCTGGTGCTCTGCCTGAGCATGGCGTGCTTTGCGGAAGAGAGCGACCTTGCCTATGTGCAGGGCAACGGCAAGCTGGTGGTGGGCATCACGGACTTCGCGCCCATGGACTACAAGGACGAGTCGGGCGAATGGATCGGCTTTGACGCGGACATGGCCAAGGCGTTTGCCGCGAGCCTGGGCGTCGAGGTGGAGTTCATCGAGATCGACTGGGACAACAAGATCATGGAGCTGGACAACAAGTCCATCGACGTGGTGTGGAACGGCATGACCCTGACCGAGGACGTGAAGGCGGCCATGGAGACCTCCAACGCCTATGCCAACAACGCCCAGGTGGTCATCGTGCCCGCGGACGTGGCGGACCAGTACCAGACCGCCGAGAGCATCTCCGGCCTGAACATCGCCGTTGAGAACGGCTCCGCCGGCGACGAGGTCGTGAGCGCGCTGGGCATCGAGCCCACCCGCGTCGCCACCCAGGCCGACACGCTGCTGGAGGTCGCCTCCGGCGCTTCCGACGCCGCCGTCATCGACAGCCTGATGGCCGCCGCCATGGTGGGCGAGGGCACCAGCTACGCCAACCTGACCTACACCGTCGGCCTGAACAGCGAGGAGTACGGCGTCGGCTTCCGCAAGGGCTCCGACCTGGCCGCCGCGCTGAACGACTTCCTGAAGGCCTCCTACGACGACGGCAGCATGATGACCATCGCCGAGACCTACGGCGTCCAGGCCGCGATCATCGCCCAATAAGCGCGGGGGCAGGGAGGCCCCGCGGCCATTTGCTGCCGCGCGGAATCGACGGACACTGGGGGCCACAGCTTCAAGCCCCCAGTGTCCTGCGTTTCACTCCTTTTTCTGTCACCTGTGTATGACACGACTTTTTGCCCCATTGATCCGAGGGCAAAAAGTCTTCGTTTATCGCACGGACGCATCAATCAGTATTATCTGATTCAGGGATTGATTGGTGGAGAGCGGCGAGTTAAACAGTGAGCTGCCGCGGTCAGAATCAAACAGCGTCAGCCGCCATTTAATTCCCAATTCCCAATTCCTAATTCCTAATTCTACACCCACCCACCGTTATCCCCTCAATCCCATCTCCCCGTACTCCATCACACTGAATTCAAGGGTTGACCATCATGCAATTATTCTTCCAACAATTTCCCATCGTCGTGCGCTCGCTGAACATCGGGTTTTTGCAGACGCTGAAGCTGTTTTTTGTGACGCTGATCGGGGCGCTGCCGTTAGGGCTGCTGATCGCGTTTGGGTCGATGTCGCGGGTGAAGCCTATCAGCGTGCTGACGCGGATCGCGGTGTGGATCGTGCGCGGGTCGCCGCTGATGATCCAGCTGCTGATCATATTCTACTTCCCCGGCATCGTGCTGCACAAGTCCATCTGGGGCGGCGGCGAGGCGGGGCGCTTCGCGGCGGCGTCCACGGCGTTCATCATCAACTACGCCTGCTACTTCTCGGAGATCTACCGCGGCGGCATCCAGTCGGTGCCGGTGGGGCAGGAGGAGGCGGGGCTGGTGCTGGGCATGACGAAGTCCCAGATATTCCTGCACGTGAAGCTGTCCCAGGTGATCAAGCGCATCGTGCCGCCCATGTCCAACGAGATCATCACCCTGGTCAAGGACACCTCCCTGGCCCGCATCATCGCGCTCCAGGAGATCATCTGGGCGGGCCAGGCGTTCATGAAGTCCAGCCAGGGCATATCGGGCGCCATCTGGCCGCTGTTCTTCACGGGCGTGTACTATCTGATCTGCAACGGGCTTCTGACCCTGCTGTTTGGCTGGGTGGAGCGCAAATTGGGCTATTATAAGGTGTGAGCGCATGGCTATACTGGAAGTATCGAACATCCGAAAGAGCTTCGGCAATGTGGAGGTGTTGAAGGACATCTCCTTCACCATGGAGAAGGGGGAGGCGCTGTCCATCATCGGCTCCTCGGGCAGCGGCAAGACCACGCTGCTGCGGTGCCTGAACTTTCTGGAGCGGCCCGACGGCGGCAGCATCCGGGTCAACGGCGAAAAGCTTTTCGATGCCGCCGACGCCGCCACCCAGCGGGACAAGGAGGTGCGCCGCAAGCGGCTGCACTTCGGGCTGGTGTTCCAGTCCTTCAACCTGTTCCCCCAGTACACGGCCCTCAAAAACGTGATGCTGGCGGTGGAGCTGCTGGCGAAGGAGACCCCGGAATACAAGGCCGACAAGCGGGCCGTGCGGGAGAGGATCGAGGCGGAGGCCAGGGCGCTGCTCGAGCAGGTGGGCCTTCAGAACCGCATGCAGAACTACCCCTGGCAGCTCTCCGGCGGCCAGCAGCAGCGCGTGGCCATCGCCCGGGCGCTGGCGCTGAAGCCGGACATCCTCTGCTTTGACGAGCCCACCTCCGCGCTGGACCCGGAGCTCACCGGCGAGGTGCTCAGGGTCATCCGGTCGCTCAAGACCGACGAGCGCACCATGATCATCGTCACCCACGAGATGGAGTTCGCCCGGGACGTGTCCGATCAGGTGATCTTCATGGACGGCGGCGTCATCGTGGAGCAGGGCGACCCCGCCGAGATCATCAACAACCCCAAGGAGGAGCGCACCATACAGTTTTTGCGGCGCTTCTCGGGGAATGAGTGAGGGCCGGAGGCTTCGGGTATTCCACGATAAACAGGGATTTGACGGGGAGAATTAGGAATGAGGAATTAGGAATTAGGAATGAATAGCGGCTACCGCGCACACTGTAGGGGCGGCCAAGCTATTTCAATTCCTAATTCCTAATTCCTCATTTTTCATTCGCCAAATCCCTGTTTGTCACATTGCCCGAATGGTAACGTTAATTTCTAAAGTCTAAAACCTTTTCGTTAATACCCCGTTGACAAAGTTAAATGATTGCGCTATAATAAGCATGCGTTTAAGGTCTCACAGAAGAGACCGAGTGTATAAGGAGGTAAGATCCATGAAGAAGTTTCTGGCTATCCTGCTTGCGGCTCTGATGGTGCTGTCCGTGGCCGCGCTGGCCGAGGAGCAGATCACCCTGCAGCTGTGGTCCATCGCCACCGAGTCCGACTCCAGCCATCAGGCGTATGTGGACGCCATCGCCGCTTTCGAGGCGGACCATCCCAACATCAAGATCGAGCACAACGCCACCGAGAACGAAGCCTACAAGACCAAGATCAAGGCCGCCATGTCCTCCGGCGAGGACCTGCCTGACATCTTCTTCACCTGGGGCATGGGCTTCCTGAAGGATTTCGTGGATGCCGGCCGCGTGGTCTGCCTGGACGATTACTATCCGGCTTATGCCGATGAGCTGCCCCAGGCCATGGCCACCAACGTGACCTATGACGGCAAGATGTACGGCGTGCCCTACACCATGTCTCTGGTCACCCTGTACGCCAACATGGACCTGCTGGCCCAGGTCGGCTACGACCACATCCCCACCACCTACGAGGAGATGCAGGCTTGCTGCGAGGCCCTGAAGGCCGCGGACATCATCCCCTTCGGCGTGTCCGGCAAGGAGCTGTGGTGCCTGTCTGAGTATGTCGAGCCCCTGGTGATCAAGTCCGTGGGCGGCGACGCTCTGAAGGCCATGTACAATGGCGAGGAATCCTGGAACAACGAGGCCGTCGTCGCCGCGATCGCCGCCTTCCAGGAGATGGTCGAGAAGGAGTACTTCGATCCCAGCGCCGCCAGCCTGGGCAACGACGAGGTGAAGAACAACTTCATCGCCGGCAAGTATGCCTTCTATCAGAACGGTTCCTGGAACAACGCCGACATCGGCTCCAAGGCCGAGTTCGCCGTGCAGGCCGGCACCTTCCCGACCCTGAACGCCGAGCTGAGCCCCTATCAGATGATCGGCGGCCCCAACAACACCCTGGCCGTCACCGAGTCCTGCGAGCACAAGGAAGAGGCCATTGAGGCGGCCTTCTATCTGGCCCGCTTCTTCTCCGACGCCGACTACAAGTCCGGCGCGAACCTGCCCTGCTGGGCGGCCGATCCCGACGCCGAGGTCAGCGACCTGGTCAAGTCCGCCGCTGACATGGCCGCCAAGGCTGAGAGCATGGTGCTGTTCGGCGACAACTTCCTGTCCGCTGACGCCGCCAACACCTATCTGGACTACATCGGCCAGGCTTACGCCATGGACATCACTCCCGAGGAGTATGTCGAGGGCCTGGACGCTGACCTGCACTGATTCCCACAAGGCATAGCGCCTTAACGGGTGGGAGGCGGTTCCTTCAGGGGAATTCCCCGAAAGGGGCCGCCTCTCCTTATTCATAAGCATTTCCGGTGAGAGGGCGCCTTCTCACCGGAAATGACGCATAGTAAAGGAGCGCAGATCATGTCGAAAAGACCGTTTAGCTACAAGCTGAATATCTTTGTGTTTCTGTTGCCCGCGCTGATTCTGTTCGTTGGCGTGCTGATCGCGCCGATCATACTGTCGGGCTATTACAGCCTCACCGAGTGGAACGGCCTGAAGACCCCGGTCTTCATCGGGCTTGAAAACTACCGGGAGCTGTTCACCAGCAAATCCATCAACATCATGCGGGCGCTGAAGAACGCCATGCTGCTGGCGTTGCTGTCCACCTTCATCCAGCTGCCCTTCGCGCTGTGGCTGGCGCTGAAGCTGAGCAAGAAGCCCAGGGGCGAGCGGGTGTTCCTGTCCGTGTACTTCATGCCCGTGCTGATCTCCACGGTGGTCATCGGTCAGCTGTGGCTGAAGATCTACAACCCGGATTACGGCGTGCTGAACCTGCTTTTGCGCTCCCTCGGGCTGGGAAACCTGGCGCCCGTCAAGGGCTGGCTGGGCGATAAAAAGACCGCGCTGTGGGCGGCCTTCGTGCCCATCCTGTGGCAGTACGTGGGCTATCACATGCTGCTGATGTACGCCGGCATCAAGGGCGTCCCGCCGGAGCTCAACGAGGCCGCCATGCTGGACGGCTGCACCGAAGGACAGGTCAACCGCTACATCATCATCCCCTACATCCGTCCGATCCTGAGGGTTTCCGTGATCTTTGCCGTCACCGGCTCCCTGAAATCCTTCGACCTGATCTACGTGCTGACCAACGGCGGCCCCAACCACGCCACAGAGGTGCCCAGCACCCTGATGATCAACCTGCTGTTCCTGCGCAACCGCTACGGCATGGGCAGCGCCATCGCGGTGATGCTGATCATACTGTGCTTCGTGTTCGCCGTGCTGATCAACGCGGTGTTTAAGGAGGAGAAGGGAAGATGAGCCAGAAGAGAAACACCTATCGCGCCCCGGACGTGAAGCCGCCGCTGACCGCCGGAAGAGTCGCCGTCTATGTCATACTGGTGCTGTGGGCGCTCATCAGCATCTTCCCGGTCTACTGGATGCTGACCTTCTCGCTGAAGAACAACGCCGAGATCTTCGGCGAAAACGTCATCGGCCTGCCGAAATACTGGGTCTGGGAGAACTACACCCGCGCCCTCAATACCGGCAACATGCCCCGCTACTTCATGAACAGCGTCATCGTGGCGGTGGCCACCATACTCATCACGCTGGCGGCGTCGGTCATGGCCACCTACGCCATCACGCGCCTGCAGTGGAAGGGCGCCAAGAGCATGAACAAGTTCTTCATGCTGGGCCTGACCATCCCGATCCACGCCTCCATCGTGCCGCTGTACACCACGCTGGCGCGGCTCAAGATGCTGAACAGCTACTTTGCGCTGATCATTCCCTACTCGGCGTTCTCGCTGGCCATGGGCATACTCATCAGCATCGGCTTCATGGGCGACATCCCCTATGACCTGGACGAGGCCGCCTTCCTGGACGGCTGCGGCGTCTGGGGCACGTTCGGCCGGGTCATCGCCCCGCTGATGATGCCCGCCGTGGCCACCGTGGGCATCTACACGTTCCTCCAGTGCTGGAACGAGCTGATGTTCGCCAATACCTTCATCAGCAAGGACAGCCTCAAGACCCTGCCCGTCGGCGTGCAGGCCCTCTCCGGCCAGTACACCACCGACTGGGGTCCCATCGGCGCGGCTCTGTCCCTCGCCACCGTCCCCACCCTGCTGGTCTACGTGTTCCTGTCCAAGCAGATCCAGGACAGCTTCATCGCCGGCGCGGTGAAGGGCTGATGCCCACCAAACACAGCGCCCCTTCCCGGGAATCCGGGAAGGGGCGCTGCTGTTTGGTGGGAATGGAGAATTGATAATGGAGAATGGATAATGGAATAGCCGCTGCCGCGCATGCCGTAGGGGCGGCCAATGGCCGCCCGCCATATACCGATACAATACGTATAACCCGGCGGGCGGCGCATCGCCGCTACTACTTGTCCAGGTTACCCCTTTTCCCTTTTCCCTGTTGCCATTTCCCTGTTCTACTTCCCCTCGATCAGACTCCGTACCAGATCCGCATCGGCGATGCCGGTCTCCTCGAGGTTGTGCTCGCGCTGGTAGCGCTTGACGGCCTCCTCGCAGGTGGGGCCGTAGATGCCGTCGGCCTCGCCGGTGAGGTAGCCCAGCTCGATGAGCTTCTGCTGGAACAGGTAGGCGTACCAGGAGTAGGTGGTCTTTTTGAGGGGCGTGTACACCACCGGCTCGTAGGGGGCCAGGGTGGGCACGGGGTAGTCCTTGGCGTCCATGGTGAGGGGCTGGGTCTCGTTGTCAGGATAGTCGAACATCTCGTTGAGCGTCACTATCTGATAGCCCTGCTGGACCACCCAGGGGATGAAGCGCTCCAGCTTCTGCCAGTCGTTGTCGGTGGTGTGGAACAGGTAGATCGCGCCGGGCTGGAGGGCCTTGGCGATCTCCTTGTCGGAGCTGGTGGACCCGGCGCAGCTCCAGTGGGCGATGCCGTAGTAGCCCAGCTGGGCGGCGTACATCTGCATGCGCTGGTCACGGCGGGCGTCGCCGCCCTTGGGCCGCAGGAAGTGACAGTGGTATTCCACCCCCAGGATGCTGGACAGCGCCATCTGCTGCTTGTAGACCTGCTCGGCCAGCCGCTCGGCGGTGCTGTTGTAGAGGCCGCTGTGGGAGTAGGTGTGGTTCTCCAGCTCAAAGCCCTGCTCCCAGGCGTACTTCAGCGTCTGGGCCTGGGCTTCCTTGACGGCGTTTTCACCGATGGGGAAGATGGTCAGCTTGCCGCCGTTGGCGATGGCTGTGTCCACGATCTTCTTCAGGTTCTCCGCCTGGAAGCAGTCGTCCACGGTGATGGCGATGATGTTTTCGTCCGTGTCGGCCTTGGTGAACACGGGGATGAAGCCCTCCGCCGTGGGCGTGGGCCGGGACAGCGCCCGCTTGCTGCCGGTGTTCACGTCCGGGGTGGGGGTGGGCGTGAAGGGCGTGGGCGACGGCGTGGGCGTCGGGGCCGGGGTGGGCGTGGCGGTGGCCTCGCTCATGCGTTCGGTGGTGGCGTAGCCCGCTTCGCCGTTTTCATCGTACACGGCGGGCGCCTCCGTGGACGGGACCCTGGCCACCGCAGGGATCGAATCGTCGTCGTGGCCGCGGGTCAGCAGCACCACCGCCACGATCAGCGCCACCAGCGCCGCGGCCGCCGCGGCCAGCGCCAGCAGCTGACGGCGGCGCAGCGCCCGCTGCCGGGCGCGGGTCATCATGGGACGCTTATATCGACTGGGCATGTGACACCTCCAATGAATTCCACAAATCTTTACGAATATTATACCAAATCCACGTGGTGGTGTCAACGCCGGAAAAATACGATAAAACAACGAGAATTTTCCCGAAATAAACGCCCGTTGACACAGAATTGCCACAAGTGTTTGTTACAAAATCTTGATATTTCATCAGCGTTGTGGTAAAATTATATCGTGCGATTATACACAAGCCCGCAGAAAACA
Source organism: uncultured Eubacteriales bacterium (assembly GCA_902799465.1). Classification (GTDB taxonomy): domain Bacteria; phylum Bacillota; class Clostridia; order Christensenellales; family Aristaeellaceae; genus UBA2862. The sequence goes on along the minus strand of CADCAS010000039.1, from coordinate 6,886 downwards.
GTAATGAATCTGGAGGCAATTTTCATATGAGGCGATGGTTGACAGCGACGCTCGCGTTTATCCTTATTTTCACCCAGCTGCCCTTTGCGCTGGCGGAGGAGGAATCCCCGCTGGAGGCGCCGCCCGGACTGGCCACGGAGGTCGAGGCCGAGGGCCTCACCGTGGACCTGGGCGACGGTTCCGAGCCGGTGTATACGGTGGTCGAGGATGCCGACGAGGCGTCCGATCCGATCCCGGACGACGCCGTGGAGATCGCCGACATGCCCGCCGAGGAGATCGCTCCCGAGACGGAGGACATGCTGTTCGCCGCCGCGGGCTTCGTCCTGAAGGACGCCAGCTGCGTGGTTCCCGTCAGCGGCACGTATCAGCTCGTGGCGCTGGACGCGGCGGGCAAGGCCATCGACCCCAAGGCCATGACCTATAAGAGCGACAACCCCGCCGCGGCCACCGTCAGCGCCGGCGGCGTGGTCACCGGCATCAAAACCGGCAGCGCCGTGGTCACCGCCGCCTACAACGGCCAGTCCGCGTCCTGCGCGGTCACCGTGCCGAACGAGCCGACCCGGATCAAGCTGACCGCCCCCATCACCACCCTGGGCGTGGGCGAGAGCTACGACGGCCTGACCGTCCAGTTCACCCCCGCGGACGCCGCCGCCGCCGTGACCTTCACCGCCTCCAACACCAGGGTGATCGCGGTGGACCCGGAGACCGGCGCGGTCACCGCCCTGAAGACCGGCTCCTCCACCATCACCGCCAAGGCCCGCAACGGCAAGAAGGCCACCCTCAAGATCAGGGTTAAGAAGGCCACCACAACCCTGACCGTGACCCCCGCCTCCGTGGCGCTGGGCTACGGCGGCGCGAAGCAGCAGCTGTCCCTGGCCTTCACCAAGAATACGGTCTGCAACACCGTGACCTTCTCCTCCAGCGACAACAGCGTGGCCACCGTGGACCAGAACGGCCTGGTGACCTCCGTCAACGGCGGCACCGCCGTCATCACCGCCCAGACCTACAACGGCATCCGCGCCGCCTGCGCCGTCACCGTGTACGACGCCCCGGCGTCCGTCCGCTTCGCCGCCGATCCCCAGAAGGTGGGCACCGGCGAGACCGTGACCCTCAAGGCCATCCCCGTGGACAAGGCGGGCCGGGACACCCAGGCCGCGCTGACCTTCTCCGTGGAAGCTGCCTCCGCCAACAAAAACTGCATCAGCCTCGACGCCGCCACCGGCGCGGTGAAGGGCCTGAGCTCCGGCAGCGCGATCATCCGCGCCACCGCCGCCAACGGCGCGACGGGCACCTGCGCGGTGCAGGTCGTGCCGGTCCCCTCGGCCATCACCCTGAATGAAAGCAAGCTGACCCTGGGCGCGACGGAGACCTACGGCGGCCTCGTCGCCACTCTGGTGCCCCCCAGGAGCGAGACCACCTGCTTCAGCGAGATCACCTGGACCTCCAGCAAGCCCAAGGTCGTGACCGTGGACCCCGAGACCGGCTTCATCACCACCCTCAAGACCGGCTCCTCCACCATCACCGCCAAGACCTCCAACGGCAAGACCGCCACCTGCAAGGTGAGCGTCAAGAAGGCCCCCACCAAGATCACCGTCACCCCCGCCAACCTCAAGCTGGGCGCGGGCGGCATGACCGGGGCGCTGAAGTACAAGCTCACCGCCTCCTCCAGCGCCAGCGTCGTCACCTGGACCACCAGCGACGCGAGGGTCGCCACCGTGGACGCCGCGGGCGTGGTCACCTCCGTGAGCGAGGGCACCGCGGTCATCACCGCATCCACCTTCAACGGCAAGACTGCCTCCGCCACCGTCTCGGTCTGCGGCGAGCCCGGCAGGGTCACCCTGAACCAGAGCGCCGCCACCGTGGGCATGGGCGACAAGCTCACCCTCAAGGCCGAGGCGACCACCGCCAGGGGCAACGAGACGCTGACTACCCTTACCTATTACATAGACAGCAATTCCCCCGATCCGGGCTGCGTCACCGTGAACGCCTCCACCGGCGTCATCACCGCCGTCCGAAAGGGCATCGCCTGGGTCAACGCCAGGACGCACAACGGCGTCGCCGCCGACGCGCCCTGCGTGGTCACCGTGACCCCCAAGGCCAAGAAGCTGACCCTGCCCGACAAGTTCAGCATGGGCGTGGACGAGCATGCCGACGCGCTGGAGGCCATACTGACCTTCCAGGACGGCAGCGTGGCCCCCGCCAGCGGGCTGACCTGGACCTCCAGCAAGCCCAAGTACCTGGCCGTGGACGCGGACACCGGCGCGCTTACCGCCCTCAAGAAGGGCAGCGCCACCATCACCGCCAAGACCTCCGGCGGCCTCAAGGCCACCTGCAGGGTCACCATCCAGAAGGCCCCCACCAGCGCCACCATGACTCCGGCCTCCGTGAAGCTCAGCGCCGGCGGCATGAACTTCCAGCTGGGCGTGACCGTCTCCAGCGGCTCGGCCAATGAGGTGACCTACACCTCCTCCAATCCCAGCGTGGCCACCGTCAACAGCAAGGGCCTGCTGACCACCGTGGGCGCGGGGCGCGCCACCATCACCGCCGAGACCTACAACGGCCTCAAGGCCACCTGCGCGGTCACCGTCACCGAGAAGCCCTACACCGCGGCTTTTGGCACCACCCAGATGACCCTGGGCGTCTCCCAGACCGCCACCCCCGTGGTGAACGTGAAGGCCCAGGACGGCAGCGACGCCGCGGCGGACCTGAAGTTCACCGTGGTCCAGGGCCAGGAGTACGTCCGCGTAGACGCCAACACCGGCGTCATCACCGCGCTGAAGGCCGGCACCTCCGTCATCAGCGTGACCACCCACAACGACGTCAGGGCCAGCAACAGCTGCACCGTCACCGTCATCGCCGCGCCCACCGCCATCAAGCTGAGCGACTCCGGCATCTACCTCGGCGTCAAGGACACCTATAAGCTGACCGCCAGGGTCACCGCCCCCAAGGGCGCGGACACCGGCGTCACCTGGACCAGCTCCGACACCGGCGTGGCCACCGTCAGCAGCACCGGCCTGGTGACCGCCAAGGCCACCGGCACCGTCACCATCACCGCCGAGACCTCCAACGGCCTCACGGCGGAGTGCGCCGTCAAGGTGTTCAAGGCCCCCACCAGCATCACACTCTCCCCCGCCAGCGGCAGCATCTACGTGGGCGAGTTCGGACAGTACACCGTGAAGATGACCTCCGGCTCCTTCGCCAGCATCACCTTCACCAGCAGCGATCCCTCTGTGGCGGACATCGATGAAAACGGCGTGGTGGAGGGCATCTCCCCCGGCACTGTGACCATCACCGCCACCGCCTACAACGGCAAGAAGTCCACCGCCAAGCTGACGGTCAAGAAGCAGTCCGGCAGCGGAAGCGGCGGCAGCTACGGTTACGACGCCGACATCGAATCGGTCATCGGACTGGCCGAGAGCGTGCTGGGCATGCCCTACAAGAGCAAGGGCGGCTACAAGAGCGAGAGCCCCGACGGCTTCGATTGCAGCGGCCTGGTCTACTGGGCCTACTGGTTCGGCGCGAACATCAAGCTCAAGGACAGCCCGTCCGGCCAGTGCGGCGACAGCACGTATGAGCGCATCGACAGCGTCGACGACCTGGAGCGCGGCGACGTGGTGTGCTTCCACGGCGACGGCTCCTCCTCCTGCAACCACACCGGCATCTACCTGGGCGGCGGGGAATTCATCCACGCCTCGTCCGCCGCCGACGGCGTCATCATCACCGAGATCAGCAAGGACTACTACGCCCGCAACTTCATCTGCGGCCGTCGCATCATCGGCTGATCCGGAGCGCGGCCCTCGTCGAAGCGATGGGTTAGCGCTTGAAGTCCGCGGTCATTTGGACAAAACACACCCCCGAAGCGAACGCGCTTCGGGGGTGTGTCGTTGTAAGGAGACGCGGGTATTGGGAAGGCGCGACGCCTATGCCCTCCCCGCGCCCTGCGCCTTCAGCCATATCATCAGCACGGACACATCGCCCGGGTTGATGCCGGGGATGCGGCTGGCCTGGCCGAGCGAGGCGGGGCGCTGGGCGTCCAGCTTCTGGCGGGCCTCGATGCGCAGCCCGGACATGCCGAGGTAGTCGGCGTCGGGGGGCAGGGGGGTGTCCTCCATGCGCAAAAACTGGCGGCGGTCGGCGTCCTGGCGGGCGATGTAGCCCTCGTAGCGGATGGCGATCTCCAGCTGCTCCTTGACCTCCTGGGGATAGTCGGGCAGCTCGGGGTGGTCGGCGCGCAGGGCGTCGTAGGTGGCGTCCATGGCCCGCAGCCGGTCGGTGAGGCGCAGCCTGTCCAGCAGTGCGCGGCCCTCGTCGGTGAGGCGGCGCTTCTCCAGCATCCTCTGATAGCGCGCCTCCGACGCCAGCCCGACCTCACGGCCCCGCTCGGTCAGGCGCAGGTCGGCGTTGTCCTGCCGCAGCAGCAGGCGGTATTCGGCGCGGCTGGTCATCATGCGGTAGGGCTCGTCCACGCCCTTGGTGATCAGGTCGTCCACCAGCACGCCGAGGTAGGCGTCGGCCCGGTTCAGCAGCATCGGCTCCCGCCCCTGGCACCACAGTGCGGCGTTGATGCCGGCGTAGAGGCCCTGGGCGGCGGCCTCCTCGTAGCCCGAGGTGCCGTTGATCTGCCCCGCGCAGTAGAAGCCCTCGATGTGTCGCGCCCGGAAGGCCCGGTTCAGCTGGGTGGGGTCGATGCAGTCGTATTCGATGGCGTAGGCCAGCCGTAGCAGCTTGGCATGCTCCAGCCCCGGTATGGAGGCGTAGATCAGCCGCTGCACGTCCTCCGGCATGGAGGTGGACATGCCCTGGGCGTACCACTCGTGGGTGTACAGGCCCTCCGGCTCCATGAAGATGGGGTGGTGGTCCTTGTCCTTAAAGCGCACCACCTTGTCCTCGATGGACGGGCAGTAGCGCGCCCCGGTGCCGTGGATGGCTCCGGAGTACATGGGCGCGCGGTGCAGGTTGTCCAGTATGATGCGGTGGGTCTCCGGGGTGGTGTAGGTCAGGTAGCACAGCGCCCGGTTCCTGAGCGTGGCCGGGTCCGTCAGGAAGGAAAAGGGCACGATGGGGTCGTCGCCCTCCTGTGGGGTCATCCTGTCGAAGTCGATGGTCCTGCCGTCCAGCCGGGCCGGGGTGCCGGTCTTGAAGCGGCGGATGGAGAAGCCCAGGTCGATCAGGCTCTGCGTCAGCGCGTTGGCCGCAAGCAGCCCCTGCGGACCGCCGTTCCAGCCGCACTCGCCGATGATGATGCGGCTGTTTAAGTACACGCCGCAGCAGGCCACCACCGCCCGGCAGGCCACCCGCCCGCCCGTGGTGGTCTCCACGCCCGTCACCCGGCCGTGCTCCACCGTCACCCGGCGGACCTCCGCCTGCCGCAGGTCGAGGTTCGGGCAGTCGTCCACCGCCCGGCGCATCCGCAGCTGATAGGCCTTCTTGTCCGCCTGAGCCCGCAGCGAGTGCACCGCGGGGCCCTTGCGGGTGTTCAGCATCCGGGACTGTATGAACACGTCGTCGATGGCGCGGCCCATCTCGCCGCCCAGGGCGTCCAGCTCCCGCACCAGATGCCCCTTCGCCGTGCCGCCGATGGAGGGGTTGCAGGGCATCATCGCCAGCGCGTCCAGGTTCAGCGTGATGAGCAGCGTCTTAAGCCCCATCCGCCCGCAGGCCAGCGCCGCCTCGCACCCCGCGTGCCCCGCGCCGATGACGACGATATCATATGCGTCCATGTGCAACACCTCTTTTATTTAATGGGGAATGGGGAATGGGGAATGGAGAATGGAGAATGGCGGTGCAAATCCTGCGGATTTGTTTGATTTTATCTATTCAGTCCCCCAGGGATGACTCCCTCAGTCAGCCTGCGGCTGCCAGCTCCCTCGGAGAGGGAGCCTTTTAGAGCGCATGCCATTTCAGTACCCAAAAGCCTCCCTCTTTGAGGGAGGTGGGCCGCGAAGCGGGTCGGAAGGAGTCAACGACTGAACAGGTACGTTTGATTAAATACCATAAGTGGCGCTGTGAGACTTAGATACGGTTTTTTAACCAAAGAAATCCGAGAGGATTTCCATATGTATTCTCCATTCTTCATTTTCCCTTCTCCATTCAGAACACGGCTACCGCCCCGGTGGCGATCAGGGTGGTGATGAGGCAGGCGGTCATGTTGCCCAGCAGGATGGCCAGGGCGGACTTGCCGAAGGGCATCTCGAAGAGGGTAGCGATGGCGCTGCCCATCCACACCCCGGTGCCGGGAACGGGCAGGGCGACGAATACGTACAGCGCGATGAGCTCGGCGGTCTCTGAGGAGAGCCGGGTCTTTTTGCCCTTGCGGTCACGCATGTCCGCCCGCTTGTTGGCGGCGCGGCGCTCCAGCCACGCGGCGAAGGCGCGCACCGGCTTGATGGGCAGGGTGTAGAACCAGTCCAGCACGGGCCGGAGCAGCAGCAGTATGAACGGCACCGGCAGATACGAGGCGACCACCGCAAGCACGTAGGCGAACACCGGCGGCATCCCCAGCCCCACCACCACCGTCACCGCGTAGCGCCCCTCGAACATGGGCACCATGCTCAGCAGCGCCGTGATCACGATCTTGCGAATGTGCTCCTGCCACACAAAGGGCGCGTTGGCCGCCGCCTCCATCAGCGGGGCCAGCCGATAAACCATCAGATCCAGCATGGGTCAACCTCCTTATATCTTATATATCATAGCACGGCTATGTAAAATGAGAACGGGTATCCGACGGACAGAAGCCTGAATTGAGAATGGAGAATTGAGAATGGCGGACCAAATCCTGCGGATTTGTCGGTCACTTGCCAAAGTAAACGCAGTAATGACAGAGTAAATGCAAGAGGGTTCGTTTAGTCTGTCAAAAAAGTGGAGACGATAAGTGCGAGATACCAAA
>CADCAS010000038.1 GCA_902799465.1 uncultured Eubacteriales bacterium | reverse complement strand
ATGTTGTCAGAAAGACTACCAAGGGAAAACGGGGACGCCCTCGCAAGAATAAACTGGTCGTCAAGGATTAATAGTAGAAAACTGTTTAAGACTCAGAATATTATATAAGATAAAAATAATTGTACCATAAATGCCCCGGAAAGTCCACTTTTATATTAGGGGTTGGAAGAATTTTCTGGGCAGGTTGGATAATTGAGAATGGAAAATGGAGAATAGCAAACAGAGAATGGAGAATTGAAAATGGAGAATGGAGAATGAATGTAGAAATCCTTGCGGATTTCTATGATTAAAAAAGCCGCATAAAGCCGCAACCTCTCCCCTGAAAGCAGAGCAAAGCGACATGCCCCCGCGTCAGCCTCGGCTCCCCTGCCAGGGGAGCTGTCAGCCGCCAGGCTGACTGAGAGGTCGTCCCCCAACCCCCAATTTCCCCGCCTCTCACAACAAAACAGATCATACACCGTAACTGTTCAGTCACCCAGGGATGGATGACTCCCTCAGTCAGCCTGCGGCTGCCAGCTCCCTCAACTCCCTCAGTCAGCCTGCGGCTGACAGCTCCCTCGGAGAGGGAGCCTGGACGGGAGCCTGAACGGGAACCCAAAAGCCTCCCTCTTTGAGGGAGGTGGCCCGCGAAGCGGGACGGAAGGAGTCCGCGACTGAACAGTTAACATACCCCTTTAATCCAACAAATCCGAAGGATTTGCACCGCCATTCTCCATTCTCCATTTTCCATTCTCCATTAACCGAAGCCCCGCCCACAAATCTATCCAAAACAAAACCCAGGGAACAGGCCCCAGGCTATTCCTGTTCCCTGTTCCCTGTTCCCTCGTTCCCCTGTTCCCTGTTCCCTCGTTCCCCTTTTCCCTTTTCCCTGTTCCCTTTTCCCTGATCCCCTACATCGCCTCCGCCATCGTCCGCTTCACGGGGATGTTCAGCGCCTCCAGCACCTCCTCCACGGCGGAGACGGGGGTGATGGTCAGGGCCTGCCTGACCTCGGGGGCCACGTCCTTCAGGTCGTCCACGTTGTCCCTGGGGATGAACACGCGCTTCACGCCGGCGCGCTGGGCGGCCATGAGCTTCTCGGGCAGCCCGCCGATGGGGTTGACGTCGCCCTGCAGCGACACCTCGCCGGTCATGCCCACGTCGGGCGGCACCGCCACCCCGGTGAGCAGCGAAGAGAGCGCGGTGGTCAGCGTAATGCCCGCGGAGGGACCGTCCTTCGGGGTCGCGCCGTCGGGCACGTGGATGTGCAGGTCGCGCTCGGCCAGCACTGAGGCCTGTTCAGGCAGCATGGCCTTCGCCAGGCTCACGGCGATCTGGGCGGACTCCTTCATCACGTCCCCCAGCTGGCCGGTGATGGTCAGCTTCCCGTTTCCCTGGGTCAGCAGCGTCTGGATATACAGTATCTCGCCGCCCGCCGCCGTCCAGGCCAGGCCGGTGACGATCCCCGGCTTGGCGGTCTCGGGCACGTGCCTGCGATGGATGGGATTGGCGTCCATGAACTCCGGCAGGTTGTCCGGGGTGATCTCCAGCCGCGCCTCCGGGTCGTCGGCCAGCGCCAGCGCCGCCGACCGGCACAGCTGCTCCATGCGCTTCTTGAGCCCCCGCACGCCGCCCTCGCGGGTGTATTCTTCGATCACCGCGTCGATGGCCGCATCGGACACCGTCAGCGCCCCCTCGGGGATGCCCACGGCGTCCATGGCCCGGGGCAGCAGGTGCTCGCGGGCGATCTGATGCTTCTCGATGGGCGAATACCCCTGGAAGCGGATGACCTCCATGCGGTTCAGCAGCGGCTCCGGGATGGTGTCCAGCGTGTTGGCGGTGCAGATGAACAGCACGTCCGACAGGTCGAACGGCACGTTCAGATAGTGGTCGGTGAACGAGAAGTTCTGCTCCGGGTCCAGCACCTCCAGCAGCGCGCTGGCCGGGTCGCCGTTGTAGCTGTGGGACAGCTTGTCCACCTCGTCCAGCACCATCACGGGATTGTTGGCCCCGCACTTGTGGATACCGTCGATGATCCGCCCCGGCATGGCGCCGATGTAGGTGCGCCGGTGGCCGCGGATGTCGGCCTCGTCCCGCGCGCCGCCCAGGGACACCCGCACGTACTCCCGCCCCAGCGCCTTGGCGATGGATTCGCCGATGGAGGTCTTGCCCGTGCCCGGCGCACCCACGAAGCACAGTATGGACCCGGACTGCTTCTGCTTCAGGCGCATCACCGCGATCTGCTGCAATATGCGCTTCTTCACCTTGTCCAGCCCCGAATGACCCGCGTTCAGCGCGGCCCGGGCGTCGTCCATGGAGATCTGCTTCGCCTCGGCCTTCTTCCAGGGCAGCGAGGTCAGCAGGTCCAGCCAGTCGGTGAGCATGCCCGCCTCGGGGCTGTTGCTGCCCTCGCCCTTTAAGCGGTTCAGCACCTTGCGCCCCTCCTTGAGGGCCTGCTCGTTCATCCCGGCCTCCTCCAGCTTCAGCTCCAGCCGCCGCACCTCGGTGACGTTCTCCGGGTGCAGGGCGTCCAGCTCCTTCTGGAGGTACTCGATCTGCTTTTTGATGGCGGCCTCGCGGTACAGCTTCTCGTGGTCTTCCTTCTGGGCGGACTGGGCGGCCACCTGCACGTCCACCAGCTCCAGCCCCTCCATCAGTATCCGCTCCAGCGCGTCGAACCGCCGCTGCATGCTGTCCTCCGCGAGCAGGCTGTAGCGCTCCGCCTCCGAGATGCCCAGCCACGGCGACATGGCCGCGCCCACGGTCCACAGATCGTCCCAGTGCGCCGCGAAGCCGCGCAGCATGCCCTCCCACTGCTTGCCCTTGGCGAAGCTCAGTATGCGGTCCTTCACCTCTGTCAGCCGCCGCGCGGCGTCCTCCCGGTCCAGATCGTCGGTGTCCGGGCGGCGGGAGAGGGTCATGGAAAAGCTCCCGCCGGGCAGCTGGGCGATCTCCTCCACGTTCACGCGGTTTTGCAGGTCGATGCACAGAAAGCCGCTGTCGTTCACGTCGGAGATGTTGCCCGCCACGCCGATGGACTGGAAGCTCTCGGCGGTCAGCTGCGCCCGGGGCTTTTCCTCCTTCTGCGCCAGCAGCGTCACCCGCTCCCCGATCACCGGCGTCTTGTCCGCCAGCTCCCTGTACACATTGGTTTGCAGCCACAGCTTCGCGCCGGGCAGAGCGATGATATTATAAATCGGCAAAACAGTCATCTTCAAGCCTCCCATTGCATTGACAAATGTCAAGTTTGTATCTATCATACTCCGAACCTTGACACGTGTCAAGGGAAATTGAAAATGTTTACAAATGAGGAAAAGTACTGTCCCTTTCGTTCTGCCTTAAACTGGAATCCGGAGCTTTGCCAGGGAAAAGGCAACAGGGAAAAGGGAAAAGGAATAGCCTGGTTACGCAGGGGCGGCGATGCGCCGCCCGCCAGGCAGTACGTATTGTTTCGGCATTGGCCGCCCCTGTAGTGCGCGCGGCAGCGGCCATTCCTGTTCCCTGTTCCCTGTTCCCTCGTCCCCCTTTTCCCTCGTCCCCCTTTTCCCTGTTCCCTTTTCCCTATTCCCTCCTATCAGCGCGGAATAGTCTCCATATCTCCGAAAACCCTTCTTGCCACCACACCCCAATTATGGTATCATTATTACAGACGAATCGACCATGCCCATCCAGGCGGGTGGGGAAGGAGCGCGGAGATGTTCGGAAAGAAATTTCAGCTGGACGATCAGAATCTGAGGGCCATCGAGGAGATCGGCAAGCACATGCCGGGCGGTTTCTTCATCTACCGGGCACAGCCGCCGGAGGAGATCCTGTACGCCAACCACGCGGTGTACGACATCTTCGGCTGCCCGGACCAGGCGGCGTTCAAGGCGCTGACGGGGAACACCTTCAGGGGCATGCTGCACCCGGACGACTACGAGGCGGTCTCCAAATCCATCGTGGAGCAGATCGACAGCGACGAGGTCCAGATGGACTACACCGAATACCGGATCATCCGCCGCGACGGCGCGGTGCGCTGGGTGGACGACTACGGCCACTACACCCACACCGACGCCTACGGCGGCATCTACTACGTGTTCATCTCGGACATCACCGAGAAGCGGGAGCGGATGGAATCGGTCAACGCGGTGCGGCAGGCGGTCATCGAGGCGCTGAGCGAATCCTACCACACGGTCTGGCTCATCAACAACGTGGAGACCGAGTCCTTCTCCCTCTACCGGGGCGACACCCACGGGGAGTCGGAGCACGCCATGCCCAACCGCGACGCCCTGAACCACATGAAGTACTCCCAGGCCAAGGACGCCTACATCGAGAACATGGTGGCCGATTCGGACAAGGCGCGCCTGCGGGAGGAGCTGGCGCTGGACCGCATCGTGGCGCATCTGCGGGAGCGCCCCCAGTACAACATCAACTATCTGAGGCGGATGGCCGACGGCTCCGAGCGCTATTTCCGCATCGAATTCGCCCGCCTGAACATGTCTAACGGCAAGCTGGGCGTGGTCTGCGGCTTCAAGGACGTGGACGAGGACGTGCGCCAGGGCCAGCTTCGGCAGAAGGCCCAGCAGCGGGAGATGGAGCAGCGCCTGGCCCTCCAGGAGCAGCTGCTCAAGCAGGAGAAGCACCGCGCCCAGCTGGACAACATGATCACCGCCATGGCCTCGGACTACCGCAGCGTCTACCACGTGGACCTGGACACCGACGAAGCCGTCTGCTACCGCTCCGACCCCGACGATCCCGACCACTACCAGGAGGGCGCCCAGTTCCCCTTCTTCGAGCGCTTCGAGGACTACGGGAAGCGCTACGTGGACGAGCAATATAAGGAGGGCTTCCTCCAGTTCATCCAGCCCGACACCATCCGCCGCGCCCTGGCCACCGAGAGCATCATCGCCTACCGCTACCTGGCCCGCCGCAACGGCGTCGAGTATTACGAGATGCTGCGCATGGCGGGCGTGCGCCACCCGGCGGACCGCGACGACCATATCGTCCACGCCGTGGGCATCGGCTTCACGGTCATCGACGCGGAGATGCGGGAGAGCCTGGAGCAGCGGCGGGTGCTGATCGAGGCGTTGGAGGCCGCCAAGCAGGCCAACAACGCCAAGACCGCCTTCCTGTCCAACATGAGCCACGAGATCCGCACCCCGATGAACGCCATCATCGGCTTGAACGGCCTGGCCCTGAAGGACGAGACCCTCCAGCCCCACACCCGGGAGTACCTGGTCAAGACCGGCGAGAGCGCGCGCCATCTGCTGGGCCTCATCAACGACATCCTGGACATGAGCCGCATCGAGTCGGGCCGCCTGACGCTGCGCAACGAGGAGTTCGCCTTCTCCGCCATACTGGAGCAGATCAACACCATGGTCATGTCCCAGTGCAGCGACAAGGGCCTGAAATACGAGTGCCGTGTGCTGAGCAAGGTCGACGACCACTACATCGGCGACGACATGAAGCTCAAGGAGATCCTCATCAACATCCTCTCCAACGCCGTGAAATTCACCGACGCGCCGGGCAGCATCACCCTGACCGTGGAGCGCATCGCCGTGTTCGGCGACCAGTCCACCATGAAGTTCTGCGTCCGGGATACCGGCATCGGCATGGACAAGGAATTCCTGCCGAAGATCTTCGACGCCTTCTCCCAGGAGGACGGCAGCCGCAAGAGCAAGTACGGCAGCACCGGACTGGGCATGGCCATCACCAAGAACATCGTGGAGATGATGAACGGCACCATCTCCGTGGAATCCGAGAAGGGCGTGGGCACCGAATTCACCATCGTGGTGAGCCTGCGCAACTCCGAGCACCAGGGCCCCGTCCGGGAGGATTCCATCGACCCCAACGCCATGAAGGTGCTGGTGGTGGACGACGACGCCGTCACCGCCGAGCACACCCGCACGGTGCTGGACGAGGTAGGCATCCGCGCCGACGTCTGCCACGACGGCCGGACCGCGCTGAGCATGCTGGGGCTCCAGCACGCCAAGCAGGAGCCCTACAACCTCGTGCTGATGGACTGGAAGATGCCGGAGATGGACGGCCTCGAGGCGTCCAGGCTGATCCGGGAGCGCTACAGCAACGAGACCACCGTCATCATCCTCACCGCCTACAACTGGGACGAGATCGTCCACGAGGCCGCCGCCGCGGGGGTGGACAGCTTCCTGGCCAAGCCCCTGTTCGCCTCCAACGTGATCTCCGAGTTCGAGCGCGTCGCCCGCCGCAACAACATGTCCCTGTTCCGGGAGAAGCAGCGGGCCGAGCTGAAGGGCCGGCGCATCCTGCTGGCCGAGGACATGGAGATCAACGCCGAGATCATGATGGACATCCTCTCCATCGAGGAGGCCGAGGTGGACCACGCCGAAAACGGCAGGCGTGCCCTGGAGATGTTCAGCGCCAGCCCCGTGGGCGCCTACAGCGCCATCCTCATGGACGTGCGCATGCCCGAGATGGACGGCCTCGAGGCCGCCGCCGCCATCCGCGCCCTCGACCGCCCCGACGCCCGCACCATCCCCATCATCGCCCTCACCGCCAACGCCTTCGACGAGGACGTCCAGAGCTCCCTCCAGGCCGGCATGAACGCCCACCTCACCAAGCCCGTGGAGTCCGACAGCCTCTTCCAGACCCTCGGCGAGCTCATCTACGCCTCCGAGCATCAGGACTGACCCCCCACGCAAAAACCCGGAGGACAGCGAATGTCCTCCGGGTTTTTGTGTCCGGGTCAACCGATGTGCAGAATCATGGACGCGAACTGGAAGTAGATCAGCAGGCTCAGCACGTCGACGATGGTGGTGATGAACGGGCTGGCCATGACGGCGGGGTCGAGCCCGGCCTTCTTGGCGAGCATGGGCAGCGTGCAACCCACCATCTTGGCGATGACGATGGTGCACAGCATGGTGACGCACACGGTCAGCGCCACGGGGGCGGTGAGCCTGTCGAGCAGCATGAGCTTGACGAAGTTGGCGGCGGTCAGCGTGACGCCGCAGAGTATGGCCACCCGGAACTCCTTCCAGACCACGCGGAAGATGTCTGTAAACTCCACCTCGCCCAGCGACAGCGCGCGGATGACGGTGACGGAGGCCTGGGAGCCGGAGTTGCCGCCGGTGTCCATCATCATGGGGATGTAGGCGATGAGCATCGGGAACAGTGCCAGAGCATCCTCGAACCGGGTGATGACGATGCCGGTGAACGTGGCCGAAACCATCAGCAACAAAAGCCACGGTATGCGGTTTTTCCATATCTCGAACACGCCGGTCTTTAAGTAGGGCTTGTCGGACGGCGTGATGGCGGCCATCTTGGCGATATCCTCGGTGGCCTCCTCCTCCATGATATCCATGGCGTCGTCGACGGTGATGATACCCACCAGACGCCCCTCGGCGTCCACGACGGGCAGGGACGAGAAGTCGTACTTGGACATGGTCTGTACGGCGGTCTCCTGGTCGTCCTTGGTGGTGACGGTGATGACGTTGGGCGACATCAGCGTCTCGCAGAGCTGGTCGGGCTTGGCGAGGATCAGCTGGCGGATGGTGACGGTGCCCAGCAGGTGGTACTTCTCATCGGTGACGTAGCAGGTGTTGATGGTCTCCTTGTCCACGCCGGTGGCGCGGATGAGGGCGATGGCGTCCGAGGCGGTCATCTCGGGCCGCAGCGACACGAACTCGGTGGTCATCACCGACCCGGCGGAGTCCTCGGGGTACTTCAGTATCTCGTTGATGCGCTTGCGGGTGTCGGCGTCGGCCTGCTGCATCAGGCGGCGCACCAGCCCGGCGGGCATCTCCTCGATCAGGTCCACCGTGTCGTCCATGTACAGCTCGTCCAGTACGTTCTTCAATTCATTGTCGGAAAAGCTCTTGATGAGCGCCTCCTTGATGTCGCCGTCCATCTCCACGAACGTGTCCGCCGCCAGGTCCTTGGGCAGCAGCCTAAACAGCGCCGGCAGCATGTCCAGGGGCAGGTCGCTCAATATCGCGGCCACGTCGGCGGGGTACATGGTGGCCATCAGGTCCCGCAGGGACGAAAACTTCTTCTCCTCAACCAGCTTCCGGAAGGTCTCTTCCAGAATGACGGTTCTTTCCTTCATGGGTATCCCCTCCAATCATTGCATATTTGGGCAAAACCACGGTTTTCCCATTGCCAAGACAGGAGTGTGACACGCCGGTTACCGCTGCGAAATGGCGAAAACAGACGCCGGGCGCAAGGGCACCGCGCATGTGTCGCATCTACTGCCAGCGTCCATTTCCTTCACCTCGCTTGTTGATGTTTTTTTAGGGAGTAGGGAGTAGGCAGTAGGGAGTAGGGGGAGAACGGCGATAGAAGCGCGTTCTGATGGAATGAGGATCGTCAAGCATCCCTGGAGTATCCCCCGGAGAAAGCGGCGTCATCTATAGAAGGCATCGGCTGTGCCGTAGCTCCCCTACTCCCTACTGCCTACTCCCTACTCCCTAAATGAAAAATCCGCACCCCGAACGGATGCGGATGAAGCCACGCAAATATCACCTGCACCGTTCGAGCTTCAGCTTCGCAGGGCGGTGTAATTGCGTTAGACGGTACCTTGTGCTTCGATATCGCCTGTTCAAACCATCTCATGGTGTCTCCACCACTTCGCGGCAGCAATCCATATCCCTGCGGTAGCCTTACTTACCGGATCTTACCCTATTATTGTAGAACAAGACCCAGTGTTTGTCAACCGTGTGCGGGGGTTATTTTTTGGAGAGCGAAACACGGTCAGGCAATGGAGAATGGAAAATGGAAAATGGAGAATGAAAGTACAAATCCTCCGGATTTGTCCGATTGAACATAACTGTACGCTCCACACAACTCCCGTCCCAAAAGGCTCCCGTCCAGGCGCCCTCCCCGAGGGAGCTGTCAGCCGCAGGCTGACTGAGGGAGTTAAGGGAGCTGTCTGGCCAAAGGCCAGACTGAGGGAGTCTCTCCATCTCTACATTAAACCCCGCCGCACCCCGCAGGGGCGCGAAGCGCCGCCCGCCAGACACCACATATCGCTTCGCTATCAGCCGGGCGACACAAAGACCGCCCCAGCAACGCGCGGCAGCCGCCATTCCTGTTCCCTGTTCCCTGTTCCCTCGTCTCCCTGTTCCCTGTTCCCTCGTCTCTCCCCCCCACATTCTTCACGGATAATCAAGAATTCCGATGTCATAAATTCATATCCGCGTGCTATACTATCCGGGAAAATGACTTGAAAAGGGCATTACATATATGAAGATGAAGAGAGTGCTGATTGCGCTTGCGATGATCGGCCTGACCGGGGCGGGGCTGGCGGAGGCGCTGGACCCGATGCCGGTGGCGACGGACGAGCTGTTGACCGACACCACCCTGGAGGACGGGGACACGGTGAAGCGGGCCCAGCAGATCCTGATCGACCTGGGCCTGCTGGAGGACGACGCCGACGGCCTGCCCGGCCCCCGCACCGCCCAAGCGCTGCGCGGCTTTCAGGAGGCCCACGGTCTGGAGGCCACGGGGATACTGGACCCGGCCACGCTGATGGCGCTGGAGGCGGCGCTGCCCGTGACCAACGCCGAGGCCCAGCAGCGGCTCATCGACCTGGGCTACCTGTCTGGCACGGCGGACGGGCTGTGGGGCAGCCGCTCCGCTGCGGCCATGAAGCTGTTCCAGGCCCTCCACGACCTGGAGGTCACCGGCCGCGCCGACGCCGAGACGGCCCGGCGGCTGTTTTCCGACGACGTGGTGAAGGTGCCCGCGGGCGTCTACACCGGCGACAAGGGCGAGTCCGTGGAGGCGCTGCAGCGCGCCCTCCAGCGGCTGGGCTTTCTGACCGGCAAGGTGGACGGCAGCTACGGCCAGGGCACCGCCGGCGCGGTGAAGCGCTTCCAGACCCACCTGGCGGATCAGGGGCTGGCGGAGAAGTACGGCATCGAGCCCACCGGCGAGGCCACCCCGGCCACGCTGCTGCTGCTCAACGACCCGGAGTATTCCAGCTATGTCCGCGATCTGAAGCCCGACGAGGCCGACCCCGAGGTCGAGCGCGTGGAGACCCGGCTGGGTTCCCTGGGCTACATGGACATGCCCGCCGACGACACCCTGGACGCCTACGCCCTGGAGGCGCTGGACCTGTTCCGCGCGCGAGCGGGCCTGACCGGCACATCCACCGTCACCCGTCAGGACATCGACGCGCTGTTTTCCGAGACCGCCCTCGAGGCCGTGCACTGCGCGCCCCACGACATCGCCCTGGGCGACACGGGCATGATGGTGCGCTCGGTGGAGGAGGCGCTGCTGCAGAGCGGCCTCAGCGTCAAGCTGCCCAACGGCAAGTACGACAGCGACGTCAAAACCGGCATCGAGCGGCTCCACAGCTATCTGGAGAAGCGCGGGGATAATCGGCTGGACCTCTTCACGGACGCCTCGGCGCTGTCCAAGGAGGCGGTACAGGCCCTTTGCGACGACCCGCCCGCCTACGTCTCCACCGTGGGCGGCGGCGAGGATGACCAGGAGGCCGAGGCCACCCGCGTCCAGCGCCGCCTGCACACCCTGTTCTACCTGTCCCGGGACGGCGTGGACGGCGTGTTCGGCGCCGCCAGCCAGGAGGCGCTGAAGGCCTTCCAGGCGGACAACGGCCTGCCCGACACCGGCGTGGCCGACAAGACCACCCAAACCCTGCTTTTCTCTGGCGACGCCGCCGAAAAGCAGCTGCAATACCGCGTGGAGGTCAGCCTGTCCCGCCAGCGGGTGGAGGTCTATGAGCTCCAGGACGACGGCGAATACGCCCACCTCCACAGCTTCATCTGCTCCACCGGCCTCCACAACTCCACCCCCCGGGGCATCTTCCTCGACGGCTTCCCCGCCAACCGCTGGCACTACTTCAAGAAGTTCAACTGCTGGGCCCAGTATTCCTATGACATCGAGGGCGACATCATGTTCCACTCCGTCATCTACAGCTCCAACCACGAGTCCAGCCTCCGCTATTCCTCCGTCTATAACCTCGGCGGCCCCGCCTCCCACGGCTGCATCCGCCTCGAGGTCAGCGCCGCCCGCTGGCTCTTCGAGCACTGCCCAAGGGGAAGCCTGGTCATCATCATCGACTGAACAAACGCAGGGCCGATCACCGATCGCCCCTGCGTTTATTATCAGAAGGAGTTTTTTCTGCGAAAAAAGGAGCGACTCCTTTCAGAATCGCTCCCAATAAAACCCCGGTTGGTCGGGCCTCTTACTTCCCGAAATACCGCTTCAGCAGGCCGGCGAAGGCTTTGCCGTGGCGGGCCTCGTCGCGGGCCATCTCGTGCACGGTGTCGTGGATGGCGTCGAGGTTCAGGGCCTTGGCGCGCTTGGCCAGGTCGGTCTTGCCGGCGGTGGCGCCGTTTTCGGCCTCCACGCGCATCTTGAGGTTCTTCTCGGTGGAGTCGGTCAGCACCTCGCCCAGCAACTCGGCGAACTTGGCGGCGTGCTCGGCCTCCTCGAAGGCGGCGGTCTTCCAGTACTCGCCGATCTCGGGATAGCCCTCGCGATAGGCGACGCGGCTCATGGCCAGGTACATGCCGACCTCGGAGCACTCGCCGGTGAAGTTGGCGCGCAGATCGGCGATGATGTCCTCGGGCGCGCCCTGCGCCACGCCGACCACGTGCTCGGCGGCCCAGGTCATCTCCTCGGCCTGCTCGATGAACTTGCTGGCGGGGGCCTTGCAGACGGGACAGAACTCGGGCGCGGCTTCGCCCTCATACACATAACCGCAAACGGAACAAACAAACTTCTTCATGGATCTTCCTCCTTTTTGACAGGCCCGGTCGCGCCGGGCGCCTGATACCCCTATTATACCTTATTTTCCCCGATTTGTGAATCACCCGCGCAAAAAAGTATACATAATATTTTAATATGGTTTGTATCCGGTAACTAACCCGCCGGCAGGACGCGCCGCAGGTTGTCCCCGGCGGGCTCTTCCATGACCATGCCCAGATACTGCCAGAAGGGGTTGTCCGCATGGCTCCGCCACAGGGCATAGGCCGCGTCCTCCCGCCAGGCGGGGTCGTCGGGGCGGTAGGTCCCGGCGAAGTAGGCCAGGTTGAACCGGGCGGCGTAGTCGGCCATGTCGTCGCGCTCGGGGATGCCCTCCAGATAGGCCGCGATCTTGTCCCGGTGGATGGCCTCGGTCCACGCGCGGCTCTCCTCCAAAAATCCCTCCGGCAGCTGATCCCCCTCCAGCACCCTGGCCGCGTAGGTCAGCGCGCCGTCGTCGGAGAGGGTCACCAGCGCGTAGCGGTGGGGCCAGGTGCAGAACGCCCCGGTGGCCGCGTCGGTGACGCCGCCCGCCTCGGCGATGTGCTGGGCGTGGATGTGCCCGGACAGGTGGAGCCGCACGCCGTGATCGCGGTCGAATTGCAGCAGCGCGTCGCTGCCGAGCATCACAAAGGTGTCCCGCGCGAATTCCGTCTGGGCCAGCAGGTTGTGATGGCTAGCGGTGACCAGCGTCCGCGCCCCCGCCCGAGCCGTCACCGACTCCAGCCATTCCCGGTGGGCTGACAGAAATACGCCGAAGCTCTGCGCCCCGCCCTCGTAGAACGCCGCGTCCACCATCGGAACCCACAGCGCGTCGCTCACCTCGGCGGTGTAGGACAGGTTCGCGCCCTCCGCAGGCCGCATGAAATCGGCATAGATGGCGCTGAACTGCGCCGGGGTCACGGGGTCCGTGGCATACCATTCCTCCCCGCGGAAGCCCCGGGCGGCGGTCACGTTGATGTCGTGGTTGCCGGGCAGCACCCACACCGGGACGCCCGCGGCCTCGATCCGGGCGAAGTACCCGGCCAGCGCCTCGTGGCTGGCCCGCTCGCCGTTGAAGGACAGGTCCCCGGTGACGATCAGCGCGTCGGGCGACTCCGCCCGGACCGCCGCGCACAGCGCCTCCATCAGCGCGTCGCTCTGCTGGGTGTACTTGCCGTCCCCGGCCCGCAGGGCGCGGAGGAACAGCCCGCTGTCCGCGTACAGGGACGGGGCCATATAGTGGATGTCGGTGACCACCATCATCCGGGTCTCCCCCAGCGCCGTCCCCAGCAATGCCAGCAGCAGCGCCGCGATCAGCCCCCGCCTCACGCGCCGCTCCCCTCCGGGACCTTGCACACGTCCACCCAGCCCCGGCAGTTCTGCGCCGCCTGCTCCAGCTCCCCGGGGGTCAGCTCGATGGCGCTGTTGGCGCTGCCGCAGGCGGGGAACACCGTCTCGAACCGCTTCAGCGACACGTCCAGGTAGACCGCCACCTCCGGTTTGACGGCGAACGGGCACACCCCGCCCACGCCGTGCCCCACCAGGGCCTCCACGTCATCGTGGCCGATCATCTTCGCCTTGGCGTGGAACTGGGCCTTGAAGCGGGGATTGTCGATGCGGGCATCGCCCGCCGCCACCACCAGGATCGGCCCGTCGGGCAGCAGGAAGCTCAGCGTCTTGGCGATCCGCGCCGGGATCACCCCCACCGCCGCCGCGGCCAGCTCCACCGTGGCGCTGGAGGTCTCGAATTCCAGCACCCGCGCCTCCAGTCCCAGGGGCTTCAGATAGGCCCGCACATTGCCGATGGACATCGTCATCCCCTCCTCACAGTCCCAGCTTCGATTTCAGCAGCTCATACCGGGCCTTCTTCTCCGCCTTGGCGAAGTGGACCTCCCGCAGCTGCTCCGGGCAGCCGTCGTAGCACAGCGCCTCCCCGCCAAACTGCTCGCTGGTCAGGTCGAACACGCAGTCCCCCACCGCGTTGAAGCAGTGGACGCTCCCGTCGGGCCGGGGCACGCCGTACACCTTCCCGCCGAACAGATCCTGCGCCAGGAACGCCGTGACGGAGCACTGTCCCCACGTGGGATTCTCCGCCGTCCACGCCGCCCGTAGCCGCGGCGCGCACGTCTCCGCGCACCACGCCCCCAGCAGCGCCCTGTACAGCGCGTTCGGCGTGTCCAGCGCCCCGAGCCCCAATACCGTCTCGCCCTTCTCACACCCGTAATAAGCCATACCCGTCACGATCCTTTCATTTCACAATATCGCTATCATTATAATATGGATTGAGGCATTAGGCAATAGGATTTGAGGCAATAGGCATTAGTCAGAATGCCCGGGACAACGTCCATCTTTCTCTAAGGCAATAGGCATCAGGCATTGGGCATTAGTCAGAATAGCCGGGACAGCGTGCAACCTTCTCCTCGGCTCCCCTCCCAGGGGAGCTGTCATTTGCGCAGCAAATGACTGAGAGGTCGTCACCCCCGACCTACACCAAAGAGAGTGGAGAGTTCAATAACGGCTGACGCAATTTGTTTGAGATCGCGCCAGCCCACTGTTCAACTCTCCACTCTTCCCCGCATCCCTATTGTCCAATGCCTGAATCCTTCGGGCTTTCGCCCGAAAGATTCACCTCCCCCAGCGCCTTGTTGTGCAGCTTATAGATATAGCGTTCCTCGTACCCCATGCGCTCGGCCACCCTGGGCCAGGGCAGATAGCAGAGGTAGCGGTACTCCAGCAGCTCGCGGTACAGGTCGGGCCGGACGGTCCTGATGACGTCGCGGACCTCCCGCCTTCGCGCGCACAGGCCGGTGATTTCCCGCTCCATGGCGCGGGTCTCGTCGGTGAGGGCGTCCGCCGCCTCGGTCCAGTCCGGCCTGCGCCCGCCCCTGGGCATGCCGTCCACGTGCGATGCCCGCACCGCGCTGAGCCGGTCCTTGAGCACCGCCACCTGATGCTCCAGCTCCCTGACCTTGTCCTCCGTGCGCCACGCCCGCATCAGCCAGTCCTTCGTCGCCTCTTTTTCCGCCATTTGCTTTCCCCTCCCATCTCATTTCGCGTTTATGCGAGATAATAAGCGGTCATTGACTCGCGTTTCCGCGATTTCATAGCCATTATACTCGCGTATTCGCAATTTGTCAACACTATTTTTCGCATAAACGCGAATTTTTGAATTGCTTTTTTTCCTGAAATCCGATATAATGGTGACAAAGAGACCGAGGTGTTTGATATGACGGATATCGGAAAGCGCATCAAGCTGCGCCGGAAGGCGCTGGGCTATTCCGCAGAGCAGCTGGCGGAGCGGGTGGGCGTCTCCCCCGCCACCATCTACCGCTATGAGAAGAACGAGATCGCCAACATGGGCGCGGACAAGCTCCAGCCCATCGCCGACGCCCTCGACACCACCCCCGGCGCGCTGATGGGCTGGGACGACCCAGACGACGAGGCCTTCGAGCTGCGCGAGCAGCTCCGCCGCGACCCCAACCGCCGCCTCCTCCTCTCCCTCGCCCGCCACGGCACCGCCCAGCAGGTCCGCCAGGTCGCCGCCCTCATCGACGCCCTGAAGGCCTCCAACCCCGACTTCTACGACGGCGACGACCCGGCATAGCGCAAAAACCGCTTGAACGCCCCATTAACGAGTCCACCTCTCAAGGGATTTTTCTGTACAGGAGGTCATCACAATGATCAACCTATTACTCCGGCAATTAAATATTGCCATTTTCGATGGTGTCCTCATCCAGTTCCCGATACGGAGCCAGCGTGGGGTGATCGAAATATGATTTGACGTGA
>CADCAS010000037.1 GCA_902799465.1 uncultured Eubacteriales bacterium | reverse complement strand
GTCGGTCAACGCGGTTCTGGTGTAGACGGGCTGATAACCTTTTCCTTCATACTTCATAAAGTCCATCTCCTGCAGCGCAGGGATGATTTCGCTAATAGTATATTGGTTGCCAAGGCGCTTTTCGAGGTAGCGGTAAACAATCAGGGCAATGAAGCAGGTCATGAAGTGAGCCAATATGCGGTCCTTACGTTTGACAAAGGCAGGACGTGCTTCAAAATCAGACTTCATAATACGAAAGCATTCTTCGATCTGCCAACGCTGCTTGTTCACCCTTGTAATCGTTTCCGGGTTGTCTTCGAGATTGGTGCAGACCGCATAGAAGCCGTCGTAGCTTTCTTCCTCGACAATAACAGCTTCATTGATATAGCTGTTGGCTTTCTCGGCGATTTCACCCTCCTGAGTGATATGGTCTGTGGAGATAAAACGCCGGGGATCATTCTGCCGCTTCCTGCCCACAGAGGCTTCACCCCGTGCAACCATTTTCCTGGCGCGTTCGATTTGTCCGTTGCGGATACTTCTGAGGTAATCCCGGTACTTGATGGAGTAGGAAACAATCAACTGTTGCTCCAGCACAACGGTTTGGGTTTTGCCATCCAAGCTGACTTTAGTCGGTTCCTTGATCCACCGGCTCTTGAAAAACAGCTTGTCCTTGTCCTGTTTATCATCCAAATTCCGTATATCATACTGCACCTTGGAATCGGAACCGGCCAATCGCCATCCCGTTGGGTCGAGCGCCCATTCCTTCAGATGTCCCTTCAGCTTCTTGATTGACTGGGTAGTAATGAAGGAACGCTTGCCATCCGTCCGGTCATAATCATTAAAGAACCGATTTGTCCCGGAGGACAGTCCGGCGTCTGTACAGACGACGAATTGCGACACGTCAAATTTTTCCAGGATCTTCTTTTCCATGGGGATCATGGTATTCTGTTCGCCAACATTGCCCGGCGTGATCCCGAATGCGATGGGGATACCGTCCATATCCATAAAAAGCCCCATTTCAACGATGGGCAGCGGCCGATTTTCCTTGCTTACGCCATATTGTTTGTCATCCTCTGCCTGTTCTATCTCGAAATAGAAATTGGTGCAGTCGTAATAGATGATTTCCGTCCTCCGGCCTGCGATGGCAGCACTGTTCTTGAACAGGCGGCTTTGGATATAATCGGATTCCTCGGCAATTACCGAGAGCGACCGGTAAATATCATGCAGGTCGAAGGATGGCTGTTCAATAAAGCGCTTTGAATCCTGAAAGCTGCTCCTTTTCGAGGAGGGGTACAGTATCCTTGTGTAGATCAAGCGTGACATGATATCGTTCAGATCGTATTCAAAGGAATGCCGGTTGGATATCGCACGACAGATTTTATGTAAGCCAAGTTCGTAGTAGATGGCCTGGAGAAACAGGTAACCGCCATTGAAGCGACGCTGCTCATCCATTACAAGGTCCGTCCCCGAGTTCAGTTCTATGGTAAAAGTGGCGGCGTCTTCTTTCTCCGCCTCATTCATGAGCCGCACCTGTTCTTTTGCCCATGCTTTTGCGTCTGTGACTCCGTAGGTTTCGCAGATGTATTTCTCGGAGCCCAGTCGTTTTACTACCTGGGACTTGTTCTTCCCATTGACATAGATGGTCTTCTGTACAAAATACGATACGGAATACTTTGTTTTTGCCCAACCAAGTCTCATATGCATCACCCGGTACTATTATAACATACCGTGGCATAACGTGCAACTATATATTCAAATGTTGACAAAAAAATAACGCTCCCATCGGCGTTCTCTTCGTCTTGTTTGCTCACTCGCTGTCAAACACCCGGGATGACCACCCGCTAATATCGAAACTTCCTCATTCCACAAATCCCACTTTGTCGGGCATGGGAATCAAAAACGCTCCTTCCCCCGAATTTTCCTGTTGCCTGAAACGGGGAAAGCGGTTATAATAGATATATTGAAAGGAATACGGGTGAGGAAGGCCCGTGGGGGAGGCTTGCGGGTGAGACGATGGTGGGCGGCGCTGCTGCTGTGCCTGCTGCTGGGCGGATGCGCGGCGCGGCCGGCGGCGGACACGGCGGACGCGGTGACGGTGGCGCTGGACGGCGCGGCCTGGGACGGCGCGCCGGTTCCGGGCGAGGACGCCCTGCGGGTCTACGTCACCCTGGACGGGGTTCCACTCATCGACCTGCCCTTCGGACAGCCCCACACCGTCACCGTCACCCAGCCCGACGGCGCTGAAAACACCGTCGCCCTCACGGGCGAGGCCGTGTCCATGGCCCACGCCAACTGCGACAACCAGGACTGCGTCGAGATGGGCGAAGTCACCCGCGACAACCTGGAGCTGCGCGTCATGGGCGGCTTCATCATCTGCCTGCCGCACAAGCTGGCGGTGGAAGTTAGACAGTAGGCAATAGGCATCAGTCGGCGGCGATATAGGATGACCTTTCTATCGCAGCCCCCGCGTCCGCTATAGAGTGTGCCTGTCCCCGATAAAACGTGCAAAGGATACGCCGTAACCCCGACTAATGCCTGATGCCTGTTGCCTGATGCCTCATGCCTCCCCCAATACAAAGGAGTTGAACTTGCTCTTGAACACGACTGCCCAACGGGTCGGGCGCTTTGGGCTTTTAGCGGCGCTGTCGCTGGTGCTGGGGTACTTTGACCGGGCCATCCCGCTGACGATGCTGTTGAGCGGCGCGGTGCCGGGGATCAAGCTGGGCCTGGCCAACACGGTGCTGCTCTACGGCGTGTACATGCTGGACTGGAAGAGCTGCGTGGCGCTGATGCTGACCAAGGTGCTGCTGTCCGGCTTCCTCTTCGGCTCGCTGAGCGCCATACTCTACAGCCTGGCGGGCGGCGTGCTGAGCCTTACGGTGATGCTGCTGATCAGGCGGCGGCCCGACTGGGGCGCGCTGGCCATCGCCGTGCTGGCTGCGCTGAGCGACGCGGCGCTGCTGTGGCGCAATCCCCATCCCGGGGGACAGCTGCTGTGGTGCGTGATACTGATCGCGCTGGCCTGCGTCGCGGCGGCGGCGGTGTTCGTCTTCATCCGCCGAAATCCCGAAAACGGCGTGCTGGGCACCTCCCTGGCGGGGGCCGTGGCCCACAACGTGGGGCAGATGCTGGCCGCGGTGGCCGTGCTCCATACCCCGCAGCTGCTCTACACCTATCTCCCCGTGCTGGTGGGCATCGGCGCGGCGGTGGGCGCGCTGACCGGCTTCGTGGCGAGGAGGGTCTTCGCCGCGCTGAAGATCAGGACTGAGCGGGGAGACTGAGGCGATCGCCACGCCGCAAATACCGCTTCCCAAAGGAGTCAATCAATGAAGTTCATTCGCATACCCGCCCTGCTGCTGGCGCTGATGCTGTGCTGCACCGCCTGCGCGGAGGCCACGAAGCAGTCGGCGGTGGGGTTTTACCTGGACACGGTGATCACGCTGACGGCCTACGTGGAGGACGTGGAGGTGCTCAACGACGCGCTGAAGGAGTGCGGACGCTATGAGGCGCTGCTGTCCCGGACGCTGGAGGACAGCGACGTGTGGAACCTGAACCACGCCGAGGGAAAGCCCGTGCAGGTGTCTGAGGACACGCTGGCGATCCTGGACGCGGCCCGGCAGGTCAGCGAGGCCTCGGGCGGGGCCTTTGACGTGACCATCGCCCCGGTGTCCACCCAGTGGGACTTCACCTCGGGGGCCAGGGTCCTGCCCGACGCGGCGGCGCTGGCGGAGGCCGCGGAGCGGATCGACTATACAAAAATCGAGGTGGACGGCGACCGGGTCACCCTGCCCGCGGGCATGATGATCGACCTGGGCGGCATCGCCAAGGGCTACATCGCCGACGCGGTGAAGGGCTACCTGGCGAGCCGCGGGGTGGAAAGCGGCATACTCTCCTTCGGCGGCAACATCGTGGGCCTGGGGGTGAAGCCCGACGGCTCCCCCTGGAAGGTGGGCATACAGGACATCGACAAGCCCACAGGGGCCTACATGCTGGTGGCCGTCAACCGCGGCGGCTCCACCGTCACCAGCGGCATCTACGAGCGGGGCTTCGAGCTGGACGGGGTGTACTACCACCACATCCTGGACCCCCGCACCGGCTGGCCGGTCCAGAATGAGCTGGCCTCCGTCACCATCTTCTCCGAAAGCTCCATGTGGGGCGACGCGCTGGCCACCGCCGCCTTCGCCCTGGGCACCGAGAAGGGCCTCCAACTCATCGAGTCGCTGGACGGCGTCGAGGCCGCCTTCATCGCCAAGGACCGAAGCGTCACCTACTCCTCCGGAGCAGGGGACTATATGGTGGAATAACCGGGAATCGATATCGACAGCCGCCGTTTCCGGATTCTTCTTTCAACGCGGCAGCGACCGTTTTTAATTCTCAATTCCCAATTCCGTTTCCCGACAACAATGGCATTGCCAATACCATTTCAATCCATACCAACCAAAAGAAGGGGGAAGGGCATGTGAACAAGAAACTGCCCACATGGGTCACGATCCCGGCGGTGTGCGTCGCCTCGGCGCTGATGCTGAACGGGGTCAACGGCGCGACCCGGGCGAAGATCGACCGACACGCCTCCATGGCCGACGATCTGGCGCGGGCGAAGCTCGTCAACGCGGAGAAGTTTGAGCCGCTGGAGCTTCAGGACAGCCGCTACAGCGTGGACGAGGTCTACGCCGCCCTGAACGGCTCGGGCGAGACCGTGGGCTACGTGGGGAAGACCACCGTCACCGGCTACGGCGGACCCGTGGAGGTCACCGCGGGCGTGGACGGCGCGGGCGTCATCACCGGCGTCGACGTGGGGGGCGAGGGCTTCAACGAGACCCCCGGCCTCGGCGGCCTGACCCGGGAGCCTAAGTTCGTCAGCCAGTTCAAGGGCAAGGCTGCGGGGGTCAAGCTCAACGAGGGCGAGGACACCGACGGCGTGGACGGCGTGGCGGGCGCCACCATCTCCAGCCGCGCGGTGCTGGGCGGCGTGAACAACATCGCCAGCTACGTCGCATCCGCCGAGCTGGGCATCCTCGAGGAGGCGGAGGAGGCCTACATGGGTCCCACCGTGTCCGCCAGCGCCAAGGGCTTCGCGGGCGATGTCACCGTCACCGCCGGTCTGGACGACGCGGGGGCCGTGGCCTACCTGGCCGTGGAGACCCCGGACGAGACCGAGGGCCTCGGCAAGCTGGCCTCCGAGCCCGAGTTCACCAGGCAGTTCATCGGCAAGACCGGCCCCTTCACCTACGGCGAGGACGGCATCGAGGCCGTCTCCGGCGCGTCCTTCACCTCCAACGCGGTGCTGGAGGCCCTGAACACCATCGTCGCGGGCGGCGGCGAGGCCTCCGAGGGCCCGCTGTCCAAGACCGTGCAGGGCTTCGGCGGCGACGTCACCGTGAACGTGATGCTCAACGGCGACAACTCCGTGGCCGCGCTGACCGTCGACACCCCGAACGAGACCGAGGGCCTGGGCAAGCGCGCCTCCGAGCCCGAGTTCACCAACCAGTTCATCGGCAAGACCGCGCCCTTCGCCTACGGCGAGGACGGCATCGAGGCCATCACCGGCGCGTCGGTCACCTCCGGCGCGGTGCTGGATGCCCTGAACGAGCTGGTGCCCGCCGGGGAGAAGGCCCCGTCGGAGGCTCCCGACGAGAGCGGCGAGGCCGTCCCGGCGAGCGCCGAGACCGAGGTTCCCGCTGAGACCGAGGCCCCCGCTGAGACCGAGGCTCCCGCCGAGCCCGAGTCCGCTGTAGAGGCGGAAGCCCCCGCGCCCGTGCGCGGCACGCTGGAGAACATGTTCCGCCAGCGTCCCGTGGATTCCGCGCTGACCGGCGCCGCCGCAACGCAGGCAGGCGGCGTGGAGCGCATGTTCAGGGCCCGTCCCGCGGACGCCGCCCTGGCCAACGCCGCGGTCACCGCCGCGCCCGCCGAGAGCGGCGCGGATCGGATGATGCGCGAGAAGCCCGCGGACACCGCCTTTGCCGCTGTGGAAGCGCCCGCCGAAGCAGAGGAAGCGCCCGTCGAAACCGAAGCGGCAGCGCCCGCGGGCGACGCGGACCGTCTGATGCGCGCAAAGCCTGCGGACACGGCCTTCGCCGTCGCGGAAGCGCCTGCTGAGGCCGCTGTGGAAGCCCCTGCCGAAAACGAAGCGGCAGCGCCTGCTGAAACCGAAGCGGAAGCGCCTGCCGAGGCCGTGGAAGCGCCTGCTGAGACAGAGGCGGCAGCCCCCGCGGAGGCTGAGGCGGCCGAACCGGCGGCAACCGGCGACGCCAGCGGCATGTTCCGCGCCCGTCCCGCCGACGCGGCGCTGGAGGCCGCAAGCTCCGCCCTGTCGCTCCAGGCTGACGTGGCCGAGCTGAGCGGGGAGATCGCCGAGGCCGTCAACGTGGGCGACGCCGTGCGGGCCAGCCTGGGCCTGTCGGACGAACCCGTTCCCGCCGAATACGACAAATACATGCGCCCCAGACCCGTCTTCAAGGGCGGACAGGCGTGACCTTTAGAATGATACGACAACACTGGAGGTGCTGAAATTGTCGAACAGCATTACCTTTCGCGGAGGCGTGCATCCGCTGCACGGCGTCCACGAGGGCAAAGCGGCCACGTGCGGGCAGGCGGTGATCGACTATACCGCCGAGACCGTGACCATACAGATGGGCATGCACCTGGGCGCGCCCAGCACGCCGACGGTGCAGGTGGGCGACCACGTGAAGCTGGGCCAGCAGATCGCGGACCCCGTGGGCTTCCTGGGCCTGCCGGTGCACGCCAGCGTGTCCGGCGAGGTCATCGCCGTGGGCCCGGTGCAGACCATATTGAACCCCGCGGCCATGGCCGTGACCATCAAAAACGACTTCAAGGACGAGTGGGTGGACGGTCTGGAGCCCCTGGGCGACGTGGAGACCGCCCCCGTTGAAAAGATCATACCCGCCATCAAAAACGCCGGCATCTGCGGCATGGGCGGCGCGAGCTTCCCGACCCACGTGAAATTCGCCGTCAAGGAGGGCCAGTACTGTGACACCATCGTCTTGAACGGTGCGGAGTGCGAGACCCATCTGACCTGCGACCACCGGCTGATGCTGGAGCAGTCCAAGCGCATCGTGGACGGCCTGCGGGCGGCGATGCGGGCGCTGGATGTAAAGAAGGGCATCATCGCCATCGAGGACAACAAGCCCGACGCCATCGAGGCCATGCGCAGGGCCGCGGCGGGCCGCGAGGGCGTGGAGGTCATGCCCCTGATGACCAAATACCCCCAGGGCGGTGAGAAGCAGCTGATCCAGGTGGTGACGGGCCGCGAGGTTCCCACCAAGAAGCTGCCGCTGGACGTGCATGTGATCGTTTTGAACGTGGGCACCGCCAAGGCCATCGCCGACGCGGTGATCGAGGGCAAGCCCGTGATCTCCCGCGTGACCACCGTCACCGGCCACGTCAACCGTCCCTCCAACCTGCGGGTGCGCATCGGCACCATGGCCGACGACCTGATCGCCGCCTGCGGCGGGATCAGCATCCCGGAGGATCAGGTGGGCAAGATCGTCATGGGCGGCGCGATGACCGGCTTCCCGTTCCCCAACACCACCCACATCCCCCTGGCCAAGGGCAACAACGGCGTGGTGGTCTACAGCGAGGCCGAGGCAGTCGATTACGAGGAGGACCCCTGCATCCGCTGCGGGCGGTGCGTGGAGGCCTGTCCCATCGGACTGAATCCCTTCAAGCTCAAGTACTTCTGCGACGCCGGCGACATGAAGCGGGCGGGCGAGTGGTGCGTCATGGACTGCGTGGTCTGCGGCAGCTGCTCTTACATCTGCCCGGCCCACCGGCGGCTCACGGCGTCGTTCAAGGCCATGAAGGATAAGATCGCCGCGGAGGCGAGGAAAGGAAAGGGGTAATCGGCCATGAAGCTTCATCTCACTCCGGCGCCCCACGTGCACAGTCCTCAAACCACGCGGGCGCTGATGGGCAACGTCCTGCTGGCCCTCGCGCCCTGCGCCGTGGCGGGCGTGGTGATCTTTGGCGCGCCGGCCCTGGTGCTGATGGCGGTATCGGTGCTCTCCGCCGTGGCGGGGGAGGCCTGCTGGCAGCGTCTGACCGGACAAAAGGTCCGCGTAAATGACCTGTCCGCCGCCGTCACCGGCCTGATCCTGGGCATGAACCTGTCCCCCCGCGCGCCCTGGTGGCTGGCGGTGGTGGGCGGCCTGTTCGCCGTGGTCCTGGTCAAGGGCCTGTTCGGCGGGCTGGGCGACAACTTCTTGAATCCCGCGCTGGCCGCGCGCGCCTTTTTGCTGGTGAGCTGGCCGCGCTACCTGACCACCTGGGCCGCGCCCCTGGCCGCCGACGCCGTCAGCGGCGCGACGCCCCTGGCCAATCCCTCGGGCTACACGCTGGGCCAGCTCTTCCTGGGCAATATCCCCGGCTCCATCGGCGAGGTGTGCAAGGCCGCGGTGCTGGTCGGCTTCGTCATCCTGCTGTGCACCAAGACCATCACCTGGCACATTCCCGTGTCGCTGACGCTGTCCACGCTGGTCTTCTGCGGCCTGCTGGGGTATAATCCCATCGCGGCGGTGCTGTCCGGCGGCGTGCTGTTCGCCTCCGTGTTCATGGCGACAGACTACGTCACCTGCCCCATGTCCACCAAGGGCCAGCTCGTCTACGGCGTGGGCGCGGGCCTGCTGATCGCCCTGATCCGCAAGTTCGGCCTGTATCCCGAGGGCGTGACGTTCGCCATACTGCTGATGAACGTCGCCACCCCGCTGATCGACCGCTATACCAAGCGGCGCGTGTACGGCTATGAAAAGGAGGCGAAGGCGTGATGGATAACCGCTTTGTGAAGGGCCTTCTCAGGGACAATCCCCTGCTGTGCCTGGCGCTGGGCGTGTGCCCGGCCCTGGCCGTCACCACCTACGCCGTCAACGGCCTTGCCCTGGGCGTCATTACCTGCTGCGTGCTGGTGTGCGCCACTCTCGTCAGCTGCCTGCTGGGGAAGGTCTCCTCGGAAAAGGGCCAGCTGGCGCTGTACATGATGGTCAGCGCCGCCTTCGCCGCGGTGGCGGACCTGATCGTGAAGGCCAATTTCCCCGAGCTCTCCGCGGCGCTGGGCATCTTCGTGCCGCTGACCGCCGTGTCCAGCCTGGTGCTGAGCCGCGCCGCCTTCGCCGTGGACAACACTCCGGGCGAGGCCGTGGCCGACGTGCTGGGCATGGGCATCGGCTACCTCTGCGCGATGACCGTGGTGGGCGTCGTGCGCGAGCTGCTGGCTCACGGCTCCGTGTTCGGCGCGGCGATCCTGCCCGGCGGCATCCCCTCCATCGCGCTGCCCGCGGGCGGCTTCCTGGTGCTGGGCGTGCTGATGGGCGTGTTCAAGGCCATCGTGGGCAAGAAGGATGAAGAGGAGGATGCGCAGGCATGAATATTCTGCTTTTCATGATCGGGTGCGTGTTCACCCACAACATCGTGTTCGACCGCCTGCTGGGCGTGGGCGACGCGGGCAAGGACCGCCGGGTGGAGGTCGCCGCCGTCTACGGCCTGGCCGTGTGCGCGGTCATGACCCTCACCGCCGTCTGCGCCTGGGCGGCGGACAGCCTGCTGCTGACCCCCATGAAGCTGGACTTTCTGCGTGTGCCGGCGTTCACGCTGATCGCCATACTGATCTCCCTGCTGGGACAGGTGTGCCTCGGCAAGGTCAAACCCGCGTGGCTTGAGCAGCTGGAGGGCTGCGCGCTGCCGGTGGCCGCCAACGTGGCGGTGCTGGGCGTGGCGCTGATGAACGCCGAGGCGGGCTACAGCTTCGCCTATGCCCTGCTCAACGGCCTGTGCAGCGGCGCGGGCTTCCTGCTGGCCGTCGTGCTGATGGCGGGCGTACGGGAGAAGCTGGAGTTCTCCAGGATCCCCGCCCCCTTCAAGGGCATGCCCATCACCCTGATCTCCGCCGGTCTCATCGCCCTGGCCTTCATTGGCTTCAAGGGCATGGCGTGATGCGGCGGCGCGTCGCGGCGCTGCTGGCGCTTCTGCTGCTGGCAGCCGCCGCCGGGATCGCCGAGCCGGATAAGACGGCGGCCCCGGAGACCACCCCCAAGCCCGCCAACGGCTACGTGCTTGTGCAGACCGCCACGCAGATGGGCTGGCTCCCCCTGCCCGAGGAGGGGGAGGTCTCCTATCCCTTAAAGCAGGTCCTCTCCGACGGCACCGAGACCGAGAACGTCATCCACTTGACCCCCGAGGGGGTCTACATGGAGGACTCCACCTGCGAAAACCACGATTGCGTCAACCAGGGCGAGGTCACCCTCCAGAACAAGGCGGACCGCATCCTGGCCAACATGATCATCTGCCTCCCCAACCAGGTCACACTGTCCCTCTTCACCCCGGAAGAGGTGCTGGAATTGATGCGGGAGGCGCAGTAAACCCAAGGACGGGCTTGTCGCACAGCCCGTCCTTTTCGCGGGGAGCTCGATCCGCACAGCTATTGCATTCTACGGAGGCTGAAAACCATGAAAGACCGACTGACCAGGCGCATTGTAATGAGCGCGCTGGGCGTGGTGATCTGCGGCGTCAGCGTGGGGATGTTCAAGCACGCCGCGCTGGGCGTGGACCCCTTCCAGGCGCTGATGAGCGGGCTGGACGCCGTGATCCCCATACGCTTCGGCACGCTGTACGTGCTGGTGAACCTGCTGCTGCTGCTGTTCGCGCTGGTGTTTGACCGGCACAAGATCGGGCTGGCCACGCTGATCAACCTGTTCCTGCTGGGCTACATCGCGGAATTCTCCCAGAAATGCGTCTTTGCGCTGCTGCCCGACCCGTCGCTGCCCGTGCGCTTTGTCCTGCTGGGGGCGGCCATCGTGATCATGTGCCTGGCCTCGGCCTTCTACTTCACCGCGGACCTGGGGGTGTCCACCTACGACGCCCTGTCCCTGATCTGGTCCGAGCGGCAGAAGAAGCTGCCCTTCTTCGCCTGCCGGGTGATCAGCGACCTGGTCTGCGTGGCGCTGGGCGTGCTGCTGTGCCGCCTGGCGGGCTTCACGCTGGCCGGGATCACCCGCGAGGTGGGCATCGGCACCGTCGTGACCGCCTTCTTCATGGGTCCCCTCATCGAATTCTTCAATCGCACCGTGGCGAGACCCTTTCTCAACGGCTGATCCGGCGTCCCATGCGCGAACAGATTTAATATTGCGCTGGTACAATTATAAGAGGAAATTATCGAACACAAATGCGTAACGCTTCGATAAAGAAATACCGTGAATGGGGCAGGGAATCAGGATGAGAAAGACGCTGCTTGCGATCCTGTTTGTATGCATGCTGTTCACCGCCGGCGCGACGGCTGACGAGAAGGACCTGTATATCGACAAAAACGTGCAGAGGGTGTTCACCTCGGAGGACGGCCTGCTGTCCACCTCCACCCAGGCGGTGGCCCAGACGCGGGACGGCTTCATCTGGATCGGCGGCTACGGCGGGCTGGTGCGCTACGACGGCAAGCGCTTCGAGACCTTCGCCTACAAGCAGATCACCCGCGTGTCGGACCTGGCGGCGGGGGAGGACGGCAGCCTGTGGGTGGCCACCTCGGACAAGGGCCTGTTCAAGTACCGGGACGGCGCGTTTGAGCGCATCCCCTCCGAGGATGAGACCCCGCGGGGCGTGGAGTGCATGGCCTTCGCCCCCGACGGCACGCTCTATCTGGGCACCGCCTCCGGGCTGTGCGCCGTCGTGGACGGCCGCATCGCCGAACTGCCCGTGGAGGCGCTCTGGGACGAGTCCATCGACCGCCTGCTGTGTCCCGCCCCAGGCGTCATACTGTGCCTGACCCGCTCCGGGGTGCTGTTCACCTGCGACGGTGAGACCGCCCGGAGCGTCCCGGTGGGGGAGGACTGCGTGCTGCGCTCCATCACCTGGGACGCGGAGGCGGGCGTCTATCTGGCGGGCACCGCGGGCAGCGAGGTGCTCATCTTCGACGCCGACCTGAACCGCATCGAGACCCTCCCCATGGAGGGCCTGAGCTGCATCAACGACCTGCGCATGGACGCGGGCGGGGTACTGTGGCTGTGCGCGGACAACGGCATTGCCATCTATGTGGACCACAGCGTGCGCATGCAGAACCTGCGCATGAACAACTCCGTGGACAGGATGCTGGTGGACCGGGAGGGCAACCACTGGTTCGTCTCCTCCCGCCAGGGCGTGCTGGAGGTGTCCCGCAGCCGCTTCGGCGATGTGAGCCAGTCCGCGGGGCTGGAGCCCATGGTCGTCAACGCCATAGAGCGCATCGGCGATACCCTCTACATCGGCCACGACGCGGGCCTTCGGGCCATCGACGCCGCCGATTACAGGGCGGTGGAGGACCCGGTCATCGCGACCCTCGAGGGCGTGCGCGTGCGCGCGCTGGTGGCGGACAGCCGCGGCGATCTGTGGATCGGCACCATGAAGAAGGGCCTCATGCGCTACACCCCCGGCGGGGCGCTGGTCGAATACACCACCAGGACCCACCCGGCGCTGAAGTCCAACAACATCCGCGCCATCCAGGAGACTGAGGACGGCATGCTCATCGGCACGGACGTGGGCGCGTATATCGTCAGCGGCGACGCGGTCACCCCCGTCGTCGACGGCCCCGACGCCCTGTCCTTCCGCATCCTCAGCGCCCGACAGCTGGGCGACACAGTGTACCTGGGCACCGACGGCAACGGCCTCTATCTGGTCCGGGACGGCCGGATCGTCCGGCGGGTCACCACTGAGGACGGGCTGAGCTCCGACGTCATCATGAAGGTCTGCCGCAGCGCGGCCTACGACGGCACGTGGCTGGTGACCGGCAACAACCTGGACTTCCTCTCCGATTCCGGCGAGGTCGCCTCCATCGACAGCTTCCCCTCCACCAACAACCTGGACCTGCTGCTGATGGAGGGCGGCGAGTCCTGGGTGCTCACCGGCGTGGGCATCTATCGGACCACGGAGGCCTCCCTGCTCGAGGACGACGCGCCGCGCTATGTGCAGTTCCGCGCGCCCGACGGCCTGCCCTACGAGATCACGCCCAACGCCTACGCCTACCGGAGCGGGCCGGAGCTGTACGTCTGCGGCTCGGGCGGCGTGTTCACCCTGCAAACCGACTTCTCCGACACCGAGTCGGGGGAGTACATGCTGGCGGTGGACAGCCTGGTGGTCGACGGCGAGACCGTCTACGTCCGCCACGGCGCGCCCGTGGAGCTGGACGCGGATGTCAAGCGCGTGGACATCAACGCCAACGTGCTGACCTACCAGACCGGCAACCCCTTCGTCACCTACTGGCTGGAGGGCTTCGACGACACCCGGACCAACACCCGGCTCAGCGACCTGGGCGGCATCAGCTACACCAACTTGAACGGCGGCACCTACACCTTCCACTTCGGCATCGTGGACTACCGCACCGGCGAGATCGTCCAGTCGCTGGTTCTGCCCATCGTCAAGCGCTTCTCCTGGTACCAGTACCCCTGGGTGCGGTTCGCGGGGATGGCGCTGGGGGCGGTGCTGGTGGCGCTGGTCACGCTGGAGCTGATGCGCCGCCGCGCCCGCCGCGCCCAGCGGCTGATGGAGGTCGAGTTCGCCCGCAAGGAGAAGGAGCACCTGGAGAAGATCGCCTATCGGGACTACCTGACGGGGCTGTATAACCGCAACTACCTGGACGTCTGGAACGCCAGACCGCCCCAGCCCGACGATTTCCCCATCAGCTTCGTCTCCATCGACATGAACGACTTAAAGCGCATCAACGACCAGTACGGCCACAAGGACGGCGATCAGCTGCTCAACGAGATGGCCGCCCTGCTCAGACGCCAGTTCTCCGCGCCCGACTGCGTCGTGTTCCGCATTGGCGGCGACGAGTTCCTGATTCTTGCCGCCCGCATGGACCGCGACGCCATGCAGGCCGCCCTGGACCGCATGGCCGTCGAGGGCCGCGCGATCCTCGTGCACGGCATCCCCGTCACCTTCGAGGCCGGCATCTGTACCCAGACCGCCGGGGACTTTAGCTTCGAGGACGGCCTCCGCCTGTCCGACCTGGAGATGCTGGAGAACAAGGACAGGTATCATGGGAGACAATAGGCATCAGGCAACAGGCAACAGGCATCAGGGGAACGGCAAGCCTCTGTCCCCCGGACGGAATTGAGTTTTCGTCCGGGGGTTCTTTTTTGTCCGCCGGGCGCATGATATGAAGTATTGGCACAGAAAGGACGTTTGAAGGGAGGCAGCCGCTTGCGTGCAAGTTGCATTTGGTTCTCCCTGAAGCATGTTTTCACATCAAAGGAGGGATGCCCATGCGCCGCCTTATTGCGCTTTTGTCGACCCTGATGCTGTTGACCTTCCCGGCCCTGGCCAACGAGGAGGGGGAGCTGGACCTGGCCCCGTCGCCGACGCCCGAGGCCACCGCCGCGCCGTCGCTGCCGCCGATGGCCTCCGAGCCGCTGGAGACCACGCTGCCCATCCGCGCGGACTGCGCGGCGGCGCTGCTGGCGGAGCAGGACAGCGGCCAGGTGATCTTCGCCATGAACCCGGACGTGCCCCGCCCGGTGGCCTCGGTGACCAAGGTGATGACGCTGCTTCTGACCTTCGAGGCCATCGACGCCGGGCGGCTGCGCCCGTCCGACGCGGTGACCGTTTCCCGGGCGGCGGCGGGCATGGGCGGCTCCCAGGCCTTGCTGGACGTGGGGGAGCGGCAGACGGTGGAGACGCTGGTGGAGTGCGCCATCGTGGGCTCGGCCAACGATGCCGCGGTGGCCCTGGCGGAGGCCATCGCCGGGTCCGAGGAGGCCTTTGTGGACCGCATGAACGCCCGCGCCGCCGAGCTGGGCATGACCGGCACCCACTTTGTCAACTGCACCGGCCTCCCCGCCGAGGGCCAGCGCACTACCGCGCGGGACGTGGCCGTCATGGCCCGGGCGCTGTTCAGCCATTCCGGCTACTTCGAGCACGCCACCACCTGGATGGACGACATCGACCACGGCGACGGCAGGGTCACCCAGCTGGTGAACACCAACAAGCTCATCCGCCTCTACGACGGCTGTGACGGCGGCAAGACCGGTTCCACCAAGGAGGCGGGCTACTGCGTGGCGGCCACCGCCAGGCGGGGCGGCATGCGGCTCATCGCCGTGGTGCTGGGCGCGGACACCGGCGCGGAGCGCTTCGACATCGCCGCGCGCATGCTGGACCACGGCTTCGCCAACTACCGGCAGTATCCCGTGGCCCGCAGGGGCACCCGCGTCAAGGGTCAGCTCCCCGTCACCGGGGGCCGCGCGGAGGGCGTGACCCTCATGCTGGGCAGCGACCTGACCCTGCTTTTGAGCCGCGGCGACGAGCAGCGCGTCCAGCTCACCCCCGCCCTCCCCGACAGCCTGCCCGCCCCCGTCCAGCAGGGCCAGCGCGTGGGCAGCGTCACCGTCTCCCTCGACGGCCGCGCACTGGCTGAGATCCCCGTCGAGACCGCCGAAGCCGTGGAACCCCGGGGCCTCGCCAGCGGGATGGAGAGGCTGTGGAGGCTGTGGGAGTTGAGCTATTAGGCAAAAGGGAACAGGGAAAATGGAAAAGGGGAACGGCTGCCGCGTACTCTGTAGGGGCGGCCAATGGCCGCCCGCCTGATACCGACGCAATATGTACGACCTGGCGGGCGGCGCATCGCCGCCCCTACAGTGCACGAGGCAGCCGCTATTCCTGTTCCCTGTTGCCTGTTGCCTGTTCCCTGTTGTTCCCTTTTCCCTGGACTCCGTCCGTCATTCCCTCCCTTGACGCCTCCCCGCAAATGTGTTATCCTTGGGGTGCGGAGGTAGAATATGCATTACTTGGATTACAACGAGCAGCGGCAGCATCGGACGGGGGATTTTCCGCTGGCGTATTACCCGGTGGACCGTCGCCACGAGCGCTACCGCATGCCGATGCACTGGCACCGGGAGGCGGAGCTGATCCGGGTGGAGTCCGGGCGTCTGCAGCTGTATGTGGACAACCGCGCGCTGACCCTGGAGGCCGGGGATCTGGCGGTGATCGGCGAGGGCGTGCTGCACGGCGGCGAGCCGGAGGAATGCGAGTACGGCTGCGTGGTGTTCGACGCGGGCATGCTGATGCGGGAGGACGCCTGCAAGCGGGAGCTGAAGCCGGTGCTGGGGCACATACTGCACCTGAAGGGAGACGCCATCGCCCGGGAGCCGGCGCTCTGTTTGGGCGTGGGCGGGCTCTACGACGCGGTGCGCGCCGGGGTGGCCGGGAACGAGCTGGACGTGCTGGGGGCGCTGTACCGGGCCTTCGGGGCGCTGTCCAGGCGCCGGGAGGCCGCGCTGCTGGACGTGGCCGCGCCCCAGTTCAGCCAGAAGGCCGAGCAGCTCAAGCCCGCGCTGGAGTACATCGAGACCCACTACGGCCAGCAGATCACCCTGGACAGCCTGGCACGGCTGTCGGGCCTGTCGCCCAAGTACTTCTGCCGCTTCTTTCGCACCATCGTCCATCGCTCGCCCATCGACTATGTCAACTACTACCGGGTGGAGTGCGCCAGCCACTTCCTCTCCACCACCGACATGACCGTGGCCGAGATCGCCCAGCACTGCGGCTACAACGATTCCAGCTTCTTCATCAAGCAGTTCAAGAAGTACAAGGGGACCACGCCGAAGCAGTATAGGAATTGAGAACAGCGGCGACCCTTGAAGGATCGCCGCCTTTGTCGTGCCGTGGAATTGGCAATATTTATAGATGTTCGGTTCTGTGGATATTAGGGATTTGTCTTGGAGAGGGATTAGGGAATAGGGATTAGGGATTAGAAATAGCGGCTGCCGCGATTTCTATTGAAAACATGTATCTATTCAGTTCTGCTGTGATAAATGGAGATTGTCCGAGGCAACGGGGAACGACCTCTCAGTCACCGACTTCGTCCCCTTCCAGGGGAGCTGTCAGCCGTTAGGCTGACTGAGAGGTCGTCCCCCGCAGCCTGCCAAGTCTCTGTTTGTCGCAGAACTGAACAGTTACGAAAACATTTCAATAGTCCACGCGGCAGCCGCTATTTCTAATCCCTAATCCCTAATTCCTAATCCCTCTCCGTCAAATCCCTGTGTATCAAGCCAGGACTGACCAGATACAAGGATTTACAGCAAAACAAGGCATAACCAGATGGTGACGCGCTCAGTCCTCCGCCGCCACATACCCCGCATCGGCGACCAGCTTGCGGCCCTCGGGGGTGGCGAGGAAGTCGTAGAGCTGTCGGGCAGGGCTGTCGGCGGGAGCGTCGGCGCGGATGACGGCGTAGAAGGGCTGGCGGTAGGGATAGGCCCCAGAGGCGATGGCCTCGTTGGTGGGCACTACCCCGTCCACGGCCAGGAGCTTGATCCCCTGACGCATGTACATGTTGTCGATGTAATAGTAGACGGAATAGCCGATGGCGTCGGCGGTGTTGCGATAGGAGGCGATGGCGTCCACCAGCTCGCCCATCTCACTGGTGCGCAGGGCCTTCGGGGCGTCCGTCATGGGGGTGTCCTTCATCACCTGGGCGCGCATCATCACCTGAGAGCCGGAGTTTTCGACGCGCTGGTAGGCCACGATCGGCAGGTCCGCGCCGCCCACCTCGGACCAGTTGGTGATCCTGCCCGCGTAGATGTCCACGATCTGCTGCTGAGTCAGGGATTCCACGGGGTTCTGGTCGTTGATGAGGAACACCGGCGCGTCCCAGCCGATGGCCTGCTTCTCCAGCGCCACGCCCTGGTCCTCGGCGAATTCCCAGGCGTCGCTCGAGGGCTCGTAGACCAAGAGCAGGTCCGCCTCGCCGTTCACCAGCGCGTAGAAGGACTCGGTGGTCTTGTTGTGGCTGATGGCCAGCTTTGCCGTTGCCTCGTCCACGCCCGTGGCCGTCTCCATCAGCAGATAGCTCAGCGGCAGCGTGGCCGTAGAGCCGTCCACCGTGGGATAGTCCTCGACCGCGATCTTCGGGCACTCCGCCAGCGCCAGGTTCAGACACATCAGCATAAGCAGCAGCGCAATGATCTTCTTCATTTTCTTCTCCCTCCGTCATGTCCTCAGTCCATCAGCTCCATATACTTCTCCACCGCGCAATACCATTTCCCGCTGCCGTCGATCATGCCGACGCGGTCGGGAGTCTCGACCCAGTAGCGGTCCAGGTCGAGCACGGCGGCGGAGAGGTAGCTCTGGGGCAGCAGGGTCTCGCCGTTTTCGTCGCAGACGCCGTAGCGGTAGCTGGTCCAGGCGGGATAGGACCCGCTCTCCGCGTCGTCCACCAGGTCGTAGTGGGTGGTGACGTAGCGGCCGTGGCCGTCCTTCCACAGGGCGGCGTTGAGGATCTGGAATTCGGGGCTGGTGGGGTTGCCGTCCAGGTCGATGAGGTGGACGGTGGTGCGGGGCCATTCGCCCGCGCTCTCCACCAGGCGCTCCGGCTGACCCTGGCAGCGCTCGTAGCGGGTGTTCACCTCTGCGCCCTCGGGCAGACGAGCCAGCGTGTTGCCCGAGAAGTCGCACAGCTCGCTCTCATCGCCGCCGCCCAGCTCCAGCACGTTGTCCGCGCTGATCCAGGCGTAGGCGTAGTCGGCGTCCGGGAAGCGGCGCTGGAACAGCCTCTCGCCGGTGTCGCCGTCCAGGAACGACAGCCGCCCGCCCTGCTGGGCGATGACCAGCGTCCGTCCGTAGCCCGACTCCATGTGGATGTAATCGTAGGTCGCATCCAGCACCGCCTCGCCGTCCCGGTCGATCAGCCCGTTGTACTCCCCGGACTGTATCACGGCGTAGCGGTCGGACATGTCGCCGATGTATTCATAGACCGAATCGAACAGCCGCTCGCCCCTGCCGTTGAGGAACACGGATTTACCCTCCAGCTCGTCGACGTACTGGGCGGCGAACAGGCCCTCGCCCCAGGGCTGGAGGTCGGCCAGCTCGGAGTGCAGGCCGGTGGGATGGGCCGTGCCGTCGGCGTCCAGCGCCACGAAGGTGTAGATGGGGATCGCGCTGCCGTACTCGTTGGCGCGCTCGCCCTCCCGCTGGAGGGTCATCCAGCCGCCCGCGCCGTCGGAGCGCAGGTCCGCGCAGGAGGCCGAGAAGACCACCCTGCCGGTCTTGTCCAGCACGTCGGTCTGATCGGGCCAGCGCCGGGCGATGATGTGGTCGCCCTCCGGGATCAGCTCGAAGTAGTCGAAGGCCGTCAGCGCCGCGCCGTCCGCGCCTACCAGGGCCACGCGGGTGTAGCTGCGGTAGTTCTCCTCGTCCGCGGCCATGTCGGCGGGCAGGTCCAGCGGCTCGCCCGCGTACAGGCGCTCTCCCTCCGGCGTGCCCTCGGGCGTCAGCAGCCTGAGCCCCGCGTAGAGGCCCGCCGGGGTCAGTATCGACCCGTCATCCCGCACCAGCAGCGCCGAGCCGTCGCCCTCGCCCGTGCCGTTGAAGTACGTCACATAGGTCTCCCCCAGCGCCCCCGCCATAAGCATCAGCGCCAGAACGATGGGAAGGATTCGCTTCATATCAGACACCTCCCGGGAATCATTGGTTGTTTTCTTAGACGAAAAACGGGGCGGATTGGTTGCATGAGGTATCGGCGCAGTCCTGCCGTGACAAACGGGGATTCAGTATAATGGGGAATGGGGAATGGGGAATTGGGAATGGCGGAGCAAATCCCTGCGGGATTTGTTTTGATTCAAGGTAATAATCGGCCAAATGGCGATGCTCCTGAGCTTATATTCAAAAGAAATCCGTCAGGATTTCCGCCTTCATTTCCCATTCCAAATTCCCATTCATTTGATAATCCATTTCTTATTCCCGCCGGAACGAAAAGCCTTCCCTTACTCCACCGTCACCGCGCAGGCGTCCTCGTGGCCGGCGGCGTCGCGGCAGAGGATTTGGCAGACGCCGGGGGAGACGGCGGCGACGCTGCCGCGCTGGTCCACGGTGGCGACGGCGGGGTCGGTGGAGGTCCAGGCGACGGAGAGGTCGTCGGCGTAGGCGGGGATGACGTCGGCGTCGAGGGCGAGGGTTTCGCCGGGGCGGAGGGCGGCCTCCAGTTGGGAGATCTCGATGTTCACGGCGTCCTGTACAAACAGGGAGACCATGTCCACTTCGTACTCCAGGTGGGTCTCGGAGCCGTCCGCGCGGGTCAGCCCGTCCAGGCGGACGCGCCAGCGCTGGTTCTGCTGGTAGTCGGTGAAGCCGGTGCCTGTGAAGTCCGGGCGGAAGATGACGCAGCCGCCCGCGCCGTAGGGCTCCAGGTTGAGGGCGCAGAAGCCGTCGCCGCTGCCGCTGACGGGGTCGAAGCGGAAGGTCAGGCCCAGCGCCGGCTCGGTGAGGGTGACGGTGACGGGGGAGGCGGCCAGGTCGTATTCCCGCGGGTTCAGCACCGTGGACCAGGCCAGGTGGTCGTGCATCAGCTCGGCGGGGAAGGCCCCCGGCGACGGCCAGAGCACCGAATCCCACTGGGCGTCGGGGTTCCCCAGGTCGTGGGCGTACATCACCACATAGCTCATGCCGCTTTCAGCGTTGGCCAGCCCGAAGCCGGTGGCGGCCATCAGCGGGTCCAGCGCCCAGCGGCGGTG
Organism: uncultured Eubacteriales bacterium; assembly: GCA_902799465.1. Lineage (GTDB taxonomy): Bacteria > Bacillota > Clostridia > Christensenellales > Aristaeellaceae > UBA2862. The sequence continues at coordinate 9,254 of CADCAS010000037.1, read as the reverse complement.
GCCCAGCATGGGCAGGTTGGCCTCGCCGTCGTCCCGGACGAAGTAGGCCACGCCCTCCCGGACGATGCTGTCCCGCATCCAGTTGAACCGGGCGATGTTGCCCGAGGAGGTGCCCAGGTGGGCGGCGTCGTAGAAGTTCACGTCCATGTCCTCGGGCATCGGCGCGTTGTGGTCCACGTAGTCCAGCGCCGCCAGCAGCACCGCCGCCCGCTGGCACTGGTAGTCGTAGATGGCGGAATCCGACACCGGCTCGACGCCCGCCAGCCAGCGCAGGAAGTTCAGATAATCCGCGGCTTCCGTGCGGACCGAATCCGTCAGCGCGCCGGCCTCGTAGGGCGCGGTCACCGCCGGGAGCTCCGCGTAGGGCGAGCCCTCCGAAAATGTCAGCGCGTGATAGGCCGCGCGCACCTCCTCCCGCGTGCGCTCGGCACAGGCCGCGGGGAGGAGGAGTATCAGCAGAAGGATCAGTATGCGTTTCATCGGTACCTCCGCAGGAACAGGGGAGTGGGAGGCGCTCCGCTTGTCACTCCCCGCTGTTTTCAAAATAATTTACACAAAATCAGAATGTTACTTAGAAAATTCCCCGCAAAACGCAAAAATCCTGCCTAAAGGGTCTTTTCAAAACGACGAAATTCTGATAAAATATACATACTATGGCATATAAGCGCGTACAGGACTCGGCTGATGCGCTTGTGCGCGCAGTAAAACCAATAACACTTAGGGGGAATTCACATGAAAGATTATCAGGCCAAGAATATCCGCAACCTGACCATCGTGGGCCACGGCAGCGTGGGCAAGACCACCCTGGCTGAGGCCATGCTGTTCACCGCGGGGGCGATCGACCGCCAGTGCCGCGTCGAGGACGGCCAGGCCACCATGGACTACGATCCCGAGGAGATCAAGCGACACATTTCCATCTCCGCCGCCATGGCGCCGCTGGAGTGGAAGGACCGCAAGGTGAACCTGGTGGATATTCCCGGCTACTTTGACTTTGCCGGCGAGCAGGTGGGTCCCATGACCGTGTGCGAGGGCGCGCTGATCACCGTGGGCGCGGTCTCCGGCCTGGACGTGGGCGCGGAAAAGGCCTGGGCCATGTGCGACAAGACCCATTCCTCCCGCATGATCGTCATCAACAAGATGGACCAGGAAAACGCCAACTTCGACAAGGCGCTGACCTCCATTACCGATAAGTACGGCAGCCACATCGCCCCCATCGAGGTGCCCATCGTCGAGAACGGCAAGTTCACCGGCGTGGCCTGCATCCTGGAGAAGAAGGCCTTCGTGGGCGAGGGCAAGAACGTCAAAACCATCGACATTCCCGCCTCCGTGGCCGACGAGGTGGAGAAGTGCCGCGAAGCCATCGTCGAGGCCGCCGCGGGCGCCGACGACGATCTGATGATGAAGTACCTCGAGGGCGAGGAGCTGACCGAGGACGAGGTCATGCACGGCCTGCGCCAGGGCATCCTGGACGGCACCGTGGTGCCGGTGGTGTGCTGCTCCGCCGTCACCCGCGTGGGCATCACCAAGCTGCTGGACAACATCATCGACCTGATGCCCTCCCCGGCCGGCACCGTCACCGCGGGCATCAATCCCAAGGACGACTCCGCCGCCGAGCGCGTCTGCGCCGACGACCAGCCCTTCTCCGCCCGCGTCTTCAAGACCATGGCCGACCCCTTCATGGGCAAGCTGAGCCTGCTGAAGATCACCTCCGGCGTGCTGGAGAGCTCCACCGTGCTCTACAACGTCAACGCCGAGAAGACCGAGAAGCCCGGCACCCTGTACTTCCTCAAGGGCAAGGCCCAGACCCAGACCCAGAAGGTCTGCGCGGGCGACCTGTGCGCCCTGGCGAAGCTCCAGTCCGTGGCCACCGGCAATACCCTGTGCGATCAGAACAACCCCATCCGCTTCCCCGACATGGACTTCCCGGCCCCCAACATCTCCAAGGCCGTCTACGCCAAGAAGGCCGGTGAGGAGGACAAGATCTTCTCCGGTCTGGCCCGCCTGATGGAGGAGGATCCCACCATCCGCGTGGAGAAGAACGTTGAGACCGCCGAGTCCGTGCTCTCCGGCATCGGCGAGATGTCCATCGACGTGGTGGCCGCCAAGCTGGCCGCCAAGTTCAAGGTGGAATGCAACCTCCAGGATCCCAAGATCCCCTACCGCGAGTCCATCCGCAAGCCCATCGACGTCGAAGGCCGCCACAAGAAACAGACCGGCGGTCACGGCCAGTTCGGCGACGTCAAGATCCGCTTCCGTCCCAACGACGACCCCAACGACACCGAGTTCCACTTTGTGGATTCCGTCGTGGGCGGCACCGTCCCGCGCAACTTCATCCCCGCCGTCGAGAAGGGCCTGCTGGAGAACATCCGTCACGGCGTGCTGGCCGGCTTCCCCGTGGTGGGCCTGACCGCCGAGCTGTATGACGGCGGCTATCACCCCGTGGACTCCTCCGAAATGGCGTTCAAGACCGCCGCGCGTCTGGCCTTCAAGCAGCTGACCACCGCCAACCCCGTCCTCCTCGAGCCCATCTACCACGTGGAAGTGGACGTGCCCGATGAGAACATGGGCGATGTCTACGGCGACATGAGCAAGCGTCGCGGCCGCATCCTGGGCTCCGAGAAGGTGGGCGACCTCCAGCGCGTCACCGCCGAGGCGCCCCTGTCCGAGATGTTCAAGTATGCCACCGACCTCAGGTCCATGACCCAGGGCCGCGGCTCCTTCACCATGCACTTCGAGCGCTATGAGGAAGTCCCCGCCGCCTCCGCCAAGAAGGTCATCGAAGCCTACAAGGCCGAGGAAGAGGACGACTAAGTCGCAGGGTGCGACAGCCAGTTGCTGCCGCGCTGACAAGACGGACCCGCCGCGCCATAGATTCAAGCGCGGCGGGTTCTGCGTATTCATTCCGGTTTTATCCTACACCGGGACCACCCGTCCCGCCCCATAGCTTCAAGGGCGGGACGGGTGTGTTTTTGGGGCGGGGTGGGTTTTTGATGGGAGATGTTGTGAGAATTAGGAATTGGGAATTAGGAATTAGGAATTAGGAGTAACTGTTCAGTCGCCCAGGGATGACTCCCTCAGTCTGGCCTGTCGGCCAGCCAGCTCCCTCAACTCCTTCAGTCAGCCTGCGGCTGCCAGCTCCCTCGGAGAGGGAGCCTGGACGGGAGCCCGAACGGGACCCCAAAAGCCTCCCTCTTTGAGGGAGGTGGGCCGCGAAGCGGGTCGGAAGGAGTCCCCGACTGAACAGGTACAATTAGGAATTGAATAGCCTGGCTTCCCCGATGGCATAAGCGGTAGCATAGGTTCCTTTATCTTATTCCTTTTGACTGCCTGGTCTCCTCGTCAGATGCCAGTTTGGCACAGTCCTGAACCGTTGTGATCATACGGCATACCTGGTCATGCCATGCGGCGGGCCATCTTCCTGTTGCGCTCAGCCAGAGCTTCCATCATAGCCGCCCACAGCTCGGGGGTCTTTTCGGGATCGATCTGAGGGGAATCCTCATCCTCGACATAGGGCATGCTGCGGGCCGCTTCGATCTCCCTAAGCTGTTCTTCAGTCAATCCGGTGTCAGGCTTCAATACATATCGCACATCCATCGCTTCCACCTCCGATCATCATCGTCTGCCAAAGACGGCGTCGTTATAAGCTCTTCGCTCTGCTGGGCTGGCTTCTCGTGCAGAAATCAGCCGATATTCCGGATCATTGATATCGCCGCGTTCACAGTAGACCACAGTCAATACATCCGAAACCAATCCGATGGTGAAGTAGCGGCTCTCGTTAAAGGTGCTGTGCAATCGGTCCGGAAAATCGAGCCGCAGAGCATCCAGGAATACCATCGCAGCCGTCTTGAAGCTCAGACCGTGCTTTTTGATATTCAGGGCTTCCTTATCCGAATCCCATACGAAGTGAAGATCCTCCAGAGCATATCTCACATCCGGCACAGCGCCCATCTCCTTTACACATAATATACCACAGGAGACCGCCCAGGTCAACACCGTCGAATGCCGCCTTTTTCCATGTAAACAAATGCAAAGCCGCGATGCACCATTCCACGCATGCCTGATTCCTCATTTAACACACTCTTTCCCCGCCCGACCCTTCGCGCTAACCTTTCCCTGTTATAATCGTTGACACGTTAACGATTGACTGGTTTATCAACGGGATGGGATTATTCAGGGATTAGGGATTAGGGAGTAGGGAGTAGGGGAGAACGGCAAATAAACGGCGTTCCAATGGAATGAAGAACAGCAAGCATCCCCAGAACCCCAGGAAAATGCGACGTTTTCAGTAGAAGTCAGAGGCTGTGCCGTAACTCTCCCTACTCCCTACTGCCTACTCCCTACTCCCTGATAGCCAAAGGAGGTTATTCATGGAAGCTGAGAGCACGCCGCGGGGGGAGCGAATCCGCGCGGCGACGGACAGCATGGTGCGGATCATGCGGGGACACCACCGGGTGATCGAGAAGCGGATCGACGGCATGGGCATCCACCACAGCCAGCACCGGATGCTGATGCGTTTGAGCTGCATGGGGCGCACAGCGTCGCAGAAGGACATCGCGGAGGCGCTGGACGTGAGCCCGGCCTGCGTGGCGCGGACGCTGAAGGCGCTAAATGGCGCGGGGCTGATCGAGCGGCACGAGGGCGCGGACGGGCGCTGCCGGGAGGTGGACATCTCCCCCGACGGGCAGCGGCTGGTGGACGCCTCGGTGCAGCTGTTCGAGGGCATATCCTCGGAGATGTTCGACGGCATCCCCGACACGGACATCGAAAAACTGACTCAAACCCTCCGGCGCGTGCAGGACAATCTGAGCGCCATGGAGAGCCGAAAGGAGTGATGGGCCGGTGAAATGGTCCAAATACGTCAAACCCTACTGGAGGTACTTCGTGCTGGGCCCTCTGTGCATGATCGTGGAGGTGCTGGGCGAGGTGCTGATGCCGCTGTGGTACAGCCGCATACTGAACATCGGCGTGGAGCGGCACGATCCGGGCTTCATTATACTGACCTGCGGGCTGATGGTGCTGACCGCGCTGTTGATGATGGCGGGCGGCGTAGGCGGGGCCTGGTTTGGCTCCAAGGCGGCGGTGAATTTCGCCGCGGACCTGCGGCAGGACGTGTATGAGAAGATCCAGCAGTTCTCCTTCGCCAACATCGACAAGTACTCCACCGGCTCCCTGGTGACCCGGCTGACCAACGACGTGACCCAGCTGATGAACTTCGTGAACATGCTGCTGCGGATGTTCCTGCGGGCCCCGGGCATGATGATCGGCGCGCTGATCGCGGCCATCGCCCTGAACCCGGCGCTGGCGCGGGTGCTGGCGGTGACCATCCCGGTGCTGGCCATCGTGGAATTCCTGATCATCCGCATGGGCTTCCCCCGGTTCACCGCCATGCAGGAGAAGATGGACAAGCTGAACTCCACCATCCAGGAGAGCCTGACCAACATCCGGGTGGTCAAGTCCTTCGTGCGCGAGGAGCGGGAGGACCGGAAGTTTGGCCGCGCCAACCAGGATCTGAAGGACGCCGCCATGCGGGCTTTGGGCGTGGTCATCTTCATGATGCCCATGATGATGCTTTTGATGAACCTGACCAGCGTGGCTGTCACCTGGTTCGGCGGCAACCATGTCATCGCTGGCGACATGCCCATCGGCGACTTCAACGCCTTTTTGACCTACATCACCCAGATCCTGATGTCGCTTATGATGATGAGCATGCTGTTCATGAACTCCTCCCGCGCCCTGGCGTCCTCCCGGCGCATCCGGGAGATCATGGAGGAAAAGCTGGACCTGTCCGACGAAAATGCCGCCCATAAGGACCTGCGGGTGGCCCGGGGCGACGTGGAGTTCAGGCACGTGACCTTCCGCTACTACAAGAACAGCGAAAACACCGTGCTCAACGACATCAGCTTTACCATCCACGCCGGGGAGACCGTGGGCATCATCGGCTCCACCGGCTGCGGCAAGACCACGCTGGTGTCCATGATCCCGCGGCTGTACGACGTGGACCAGGGCGAGGTGCTGGTGGACGGGGTCAATGTGAAGGACTACAGCCTGTACCACCTGCGCGAGGGCGTGGGCATGGTGCTCCAGAAGAACGTGCTGTTCTCCGGCACCATCGCCGACAACCTGCGCTGGGGCGATGAGAACGCCACCACGGACGAGATGGCCGAGGCCGCCCGGAGCGCCCAGGCGGACGGCTTCATTCGCGCCTTCGGACAGGGCTACGAGACCGAGCTGGAGCAGGGCGGCGTCAACGTGTCCGGCGGCCAGCGGCAGCGGCTGTGCATCGCCCGGGCGCTGCTCAAGCATCCCCGGATACTGATCCTGGACGACTCCACCTCCGCCGTGGACACCGCCACCGAGGCGTCCATCCGCAGGGCGTTCCGCAATGAGCTGAAGGACTCCACCAAGATCATCATCGCCCAGCGCATCACCTCCGTCATGGAGGCGGACAAGATCATCGTCATGGACGACGGCGCCATCACCGGCATCGGCAGCCACGACGAGCTGCTGAGCGGGAACAAGGCCTATCAGGAGATCTATCACTCCCAGATGGACGGGAAGGAGGCGGCGTAAATGGCACGCTCTCTGGAAACCCTGCAAAAGCAGTACAACACCGCGGCTGTCACCGGCAAGAGTCCCGTGGGCGGCGGGCGCGGCCCCGGCAGGGGCGGTCCCATGGCCGCCACCAACAGCTTCGCCGGCAAGCCCGCCGATACGAAAAAGACGCTGCTGCGCATCTTCTCCTACGTGGCGAAGTACTGGAAGCGGCTGGTGTTTGTGTTTCTGTGCATGGCGGTGTCCACCGGGGCCATGCTGGCGGGCAGCTACCTGCTTAGACCCATCATCAACCACATCGCCGATACCGCCACCCCCGCCGGGGAGCGCGTGGCCTATCTGGGCCGGATGCTCCTCGTGCTCAGCGGGGTCTATCTGGTGGGCATCGGCGGGACCTATCTCCAGTCCCGGCTGATGATCGGCATCTCCCGCACCGCCATACAGAGCATCCGCAACGACCTGTTCACCCGCCTGGAGCGGCTGCCGCTGCGGTTCCACGACAACAACACCACCGGCGAGCTGATGAGCCGCTTCACCAATGACGTGGACAACATCGGCCTGATGATGGACCAGTCGCTGATGTCCATGCTGTCGGGCATCATCAACCTGGTGGGCACGCTGGTGATGATGATCGTCACCAACATCTGGCTCACCCTCATCACACTGGTGTTCATCCCCATCTTCATCGGGCTGAGCCGGTTCATCATCTCCAAGTCCCGGCGCTACTACGCCGCCCAGCAGGCGGCGCTGGGCGCGGCCAACGGCTACATCGAGGAGTCCGTGGCCGGTCAGAAGGTGGTCAAGGTGTTCAACCACGAGGCCGATTGCGTCGAGGAGTTCGGCGCGCTGAACGGCGACCTCCGGGGCAAGCAGATGAAGGCCATGTTCTTCGGCGGCATCATGGGCCCCATCATGGGCAACATGAGCCAGGTGAGCTACGCCCTCACCGCCGGCATCGGCGGCGTGCTGTGCGCCCTGGGCCGGTTCGACGTGGGCGGCCTGGCCATATTCGTCAACTACTCCCGTCAGTTCGCCCGGCCCGTCAATGAGATCTCCCAGCAGATGGCCACCGTGTTCTCCGCCCTGGCCGGCGCGGAGCGCGTGTTCGCCATCATGGACCGGGAGCCCGAGGCCGAGCACGACCGCAACGCCGTCAAACCCGAAAAGCTGGAAGGCCACGTGATCCTGGACGACGTTTCCTTCGGCTATGTGCCCGAAAAGACCGTGCTCAAGCACATCTCCCTCTACGCCAAGCCGGGCCAGAAGATCGCCTTCGTGGGCTCCACCGGCGCGGGCAAGACCACCATCACCAACCTGCTCAACCGGTTCTACGACATCGACAGCGGCAAAATCACCATCGACGGCATCGACATCAAGGACCTGCCCCGGGATTTCCTCAGGCAGAACATCGCCATGGTGCTCCAGGATACCCACCTGTTCACCGGCACCGTGCGGGAGAACATCCGCTACGGGCGCCTGGACGCCACCGACGAGGAGGTGGAGGCCGCCGCGCGCATGGCCAGCGCCGACAGCTTCATTCGCAGACTGGCCGACGGCTACGACACCGTCATCGAGGGCGACGGCGCGAACCTGTCCCAGGGCCAGCGACAGCTGCTGAACATCGCCCGCGCCGCCATCTCCCACGCGCCGATCCTGGTGCTGGACGAGGCGACCTCCTCCGTCGACACCCGCACCGAGCGCCACATCGAGGAGGGCATGGACCACCTGATGCAGAACCGCACCACCTTCGTGATCGCCCACCGCCTCTCCACCGTACGCAACGCCAACGCCATCATGGTGCTGGAAAACGGCGAGATCGTGGAGCGCGGCGACCACGACGACCTGCTGGCCATGCAGGGCCGCTACTACGAGCTCTACACCGGCAAATCCGAATTGACCTGATAAACGCAAACGCGCGGCGCGGAGGCATCGCCTCCGCGCCGCGTCAGTTTACCGTCACGCCATTCCAAATTCCGTATAAAGCCGGTCCCGGCTCGCCGGGTCGGTGGCCGCCTTCTCGATGTCGCTGATGCGCCCCGCGGCCATCAGCTTGTTGATGAGGATGCCGAGCTTGGTTTCGCCCTCTGCGCGGCCAACAGCGCGCCCTTCGGCGCGGCCCTGTATGCGGCCCTCCTCGCGGCCTTCCTCCTTGCTGGGTCTCGTTGTATTCCGTCAGCAGCATTTTCTTCACCTCCACGCGATTGGCGTCCAGATATCGCTTGATGAGAAAGCTCTCGGGCATGGCGTCCAGCGCGGCGTCGATGGCGGCGGCGGGGTCCGCTTCCCGCTCGTTTCGGCGGATGCGGGCCACCAGCCAGGCGTATTCGTCCAGCGGCTTGCAGGAGGCCACGACCCCGGGGCTTCGGCCCGCGTTGATGTTTACCATGCGCACCCGCACGGTGATGTCGGCCTCCGCGCGCTTCTCCTCGGGGAAGGCGTCGGACAGGCGCAGTTCCGTCTCGTCGGGCATGTCGGTCGTGCCGTTGTAGAACACCACCAGCTTGGGCACCGGCAGCCGGATCAGGCGTTTTCCGAACTTGTTTTCCCGTCGCAGCATCACCAGCTTCTCGTAGATGTTGCCCGTGTACTGCAACAGCCTGAGGGGCATGTTGGGGTTGTAGGTGGACTGCTGCTCGTACAGGTTGATCTCGTCGGCGATGAGAAAGGCCACGTCATTGTGCATCCCCATGTAGACCACCTGG